>CAWDOZ010000190.1:0-58621 GCA_963803935.1 uncultured Fibrobacterota bacterium
TTTTTTTTGCTTGGTTCGTTCGTGTATGTCATTTCGTCTGATTGTGTCATTGTGACAGCCGGACCCGCAGGTCAGCAAACGAAAGCCGCAAGTGCTAGTGCTTAGGTTCACAGCGTATCTGGCTACCCATTTTTAACCCGCCCCCCAAGCGATACACTCACCTCCATGAGCCCCCGCACCACAGCCCGCATCAGCCTGACGGCGCTGCTCGGTACACCGGTGACCGACGTCCACGGCCACCTGCGCGGGCAGCTCAAGGACATCGCCGTGGCCACCGGCGAGGATGCCGGTAAAGTGGCCGGACTGGTGCTCAAAACACCGGTTCGGCTCTGCTTTGTTGCCTTCGCAGGATGTGATGGAAACGCCCGCCGGAACGCTTGAGCTTCGCTCCGACGGCGCCATCGTTTCTGGAGGATCAGGGCAACTACCTCTACCTGCGCCAGGACCTGATCGACCGCCAGATCATCGACATTCATGGCCGCAAGGTGGTTCGCGTCAATGACGTCGATCTGGAGTATCCGGATGGGGGATGGCGCCTACTCCCCGTATGATGGTCCTCGCCGAGCGGGAGGTCGAGCACGATCCTGTCCCTTCGCGATATAAGAAGGCGTAGCCTTCGCGGAGCGGTCCCGCGTTAAGGTCACGATCGCCTTTCATCTCCACGTTCTCGAAGCCGCTGGAGTCTCGGGCATGACCCTTCCATTCCATATAGCCCATGTAGCCGATTCGCGGCTCGAAGGACGATCCGGCCGAGTTAAAAGTCGATCTCACCAGCGGCTAACCGAATCCTAATGCGCGAGGCAGAGACTTCATCATCATGATAGACACAAGAGAAATCGGCGGCTCCTCGTCCGCGCTGTTCGAAAAATCCGGAACCATTCGGATGTACAGCTCCTCGGCCCTTCACGCGGCGAAGTATCTTCATTACGTCAGGGCAAGCACCAGTCTGACTGCTCGTCGCGGACGCGCTACAGAACGAATTCGATATCCCCGCCGTCGCGGTGGTAGACGACGAAGGGGAAGTACTCGGGATACTGCGGAGGGACCGCCTCTTCGCCCTCCTCGGCAAGCCTTTCGGCCGCGAGGTCCTTCGCAGGAGCCTCGTGGCGGAAGTCGTCGAGGAAGTCCCTGCCTTCGACGCCCACGTGGACCTCTTCGCCGTCGCGGAGCGGATGCTGCCGAGCTCGAACGCCCTCCCGCGGAGCGGCGGCAACGAGTTTTGCGTACTGGTCGGCGAGAACGGAGGCTTCCAGGCCCTTCTCGCCTCTCAGGACCTGGCCAACTACCTTTCTCGCATGACCCAGGAGGACATCGAGCTCGCGGGACGCCTCCAGGAACGCCTCCTCGTCGGCGAGGGCCACGAGGGCGGGGACGCCTGGAGCACGGAGGCCTGGTCGAGGCCCGCCAAGGGAGTGGGCGGCGATTTCTACTTCACCAAGCAGGTGGACGACGGACGGCTCTTCCTCGCCCTCTGCGACGTATCGGGGAAGGGCGTAGCCGCCTCCATCATCGTCTCCATGGTCTGGGGGATGCTGAGGATGTTCGACTTCAGGCGGGACCTGCGCGAGCTCGTGATCGGCCTGAACGAGTCCATCGTCGCGACCTTCCATATGGAAAAATACATGACCGGAGTGTTCCTCATTATACGAACCAACACAGAGACGCCTTCTGTTCGCCGACATGGGCCACTCGCACGCCGCACTGTTTCGCGACGGCAACCCCCGCTCGTTGAAGGGGCCCCGCGGGAACCTCCCCATCGGGGTCGACCTCGAGCTCGATCCTGCCATCTATCCCTATCGCCTGCTGGCCGGCGATAGGCTCCTGCTGTACAGCGACGGTCTCATCGAACAGGAGGACTCGCAGGCCGCCGAGTTTGGGGAACAGCGCCTGATCTCGACCGTCGGCTCGGCGATCGCTCGCGGCGAGCGGCTTCGGGACGTCATACCCGCCGCCCTGGACGGATATAGGCGCGGTACGCCGCAGCAAGACGACATGAGCTTTCTCCTTCTGTCCGTCAATTGAGGAAAGCGATATCGGCGAAGGCGCAGGCCGCGTCGGTCCCGGTGTGCTGCGAATTGATGTAGATCTGCATTCCGATCGCCTTCAGGCCCGGAGGGGCCTCGCCGAATAGGCGTCGGTAATCCGCGTTCAAATCCCTCTCCTCGGTCATCCAGCGCCCGGTATCGGCCTTGCCGGAGCGCAAAACGATGACCTTTACGCGAGCGAAGGGCGGGATTCCGATCGCGTCGCCCCGACTTCCCCTCGGGCGATTCCGTCTCCCATAGATAGCCGATCGCCCGCATGCCCGGGAAAGCGACATAAAGCTGGGCCGCCTGATCGTCGGCTCGGGCAGAACGGAAATCGCCCCCCATGGGGAGCTTATCGACCCGCCACTTCCACGAGAGCCTGGGATACGCGCCGAGGTCGACGGCAAGCTTGCGCCGCAGCCCGAAGGAAGCTCTGGCGCAGGACATCTCGATTGCGGGGATGGCGCCATCGCGGGCGGCGCGGAGCCGCGGGATTCCGGCGTGCCTCACGAGCTGCCAGCCTTCCGGCACGCCTCCGGGACCGAGGCCGCCCGAGAAATCGCCCACGCTGGAATTCGAAGCGAGTCCCGCGCCCCCCGTGATCTGCCGTGGCGACGGCGACCGTCTGCGCGACGCCGACTAATGGAAACGCTCCGAAGAGGAGAAGATAGAGGAATCCCGAGCGTCGCTTCATTTCAGGAGCCTAGGATCGATCGATGAGGATCCCGTGAATCTCCGGTTAAAACTTGATTCCGATATTCATCGCCGGGCTGAAGGAATAATCATTATACCGGCTTTCCAAATCCGAAAAATCCCGCGGCTCGTTTAGATTGAAGGGCCAATAGTCGAATTCGCCGCCTATCTCGAAATAGGCCGCCTGCCCGAAAATCTTGAATTCGAAGCGATACCCTGTCCGAGCGCAAAGCAGCAGCATGAACCCGCTTTGCACGAACCTGCCGCCGAGATCGTAATAATCGACGAGACATGGATTGACGATCGGGGCGACGAACAGGCCGCGCCAGAGGAATATCTGATCGGCGGCGAACAACCCGAAGGACAGGACATGCCCTGGGTAATCGGATGCATCCGAATAGGGTTTCGACAATGGCGACGCATATTGAAAAATATCGAACCCGACCAGCAGGTTGGTACGGCTGTTCACTTCCCTCCCGTACTCCAATTCGCAATAGGCGGTTCCCGAATCGGGGATGAGCGTCAGCAGGATGAAGGGCGAGGTTCCGATGCTGTTCTTCGCCGCATTGTCCTGTGCGCTCGATCCGGCCGCGCATAGTCCTAAAAGCAAAACCAGATACGCTGCTCTCCTCGACATGGCGACTCCTATGCGTCCGTACTACCTCAATCGAATCCCGAGCAGGATATTCGGCAGGACGTAGAAATTCGGGAAATAATACGCGGGATCGGTTGCCTCGATATTCGCGAACGACTGCGGCTCATTGGTCTTAAGAAGGCAAAAGCCGAGCAATCCCTGAAGATTAATGAAGAGCGGGAAGTTCCGAATCGTGAAATCCAGGCGGTACCCGAGATGCAGCTCATTCCACAGCTCGAATCCCTTCGCGTCGCTGCCGTCGTCCGCCTCGCGATAGACCGCATACATGGGGAGCAACTGATATTCCAGATATGTTTTACCCACGAGGAACCGTCGATAGCCGATTATCGGCGCGATGCCCTGGTAATTTCCCGGATAGGCCTGACCGGAAAAGGTCTTGTCCGCGCGGAGGTAATATGCCCCGAAAAGAAGAGCATCGCGAAGAGTGAAATCGAGATGGCACCTCATGAAGAAAATGGAAAAAACGGATCGACGACGCTCGTCTCTACCGAGAGCGCAGGTCCGCTTCCGCCTTGGCAATACGCATCGCCGATCGAAAAAATAGCCAGGGCGCAGACCACCGGCTTCAGCATGGACCGCTTTTTCATCCGCCGCTCCTTGATCGTCATCTCCGGTAAGCCCTTCCTCGCCCTTCGAGTCCCGGTCTCGATCCTGATATTACTGTAGGTCTATGATAATGGGACGAATATGGCCAATCGCGCAAAAAAGGAGACAAGTCGCGTAATGCGGAGAGATCGGCTTAATTTTTCGGCATCTTGCCATTTGCTAACCATATCTTAACAATATTGCCGTATCCTTTGCCCGGAGGCATAGGATGACCAAGGTTCTCTTTCTCTGCGTTCACAACTCGGCCCGCAGCCAGATGGCCGAGGCTTTCATGAAAAAATACGGGGCCGGCAGATTCGAGGCGGAAAGCGCCGGGCTGGAACCGGGAAAGCTCAACCCCTATGTCATCCGCGCCATGCTGGAAAAGGTATCGATATATCCGGGAATCCGACGAAAAGCGTCTTCGACCTCTTCAACGCCAAGAAAGTCTATCAGGTCGTCGTGAGCGTCTGCTCCAAAGAGGCGGCCGAGAAATGCCCGATTTTCCCCGGATTATCGGAAAAGCTCCATTGGCCTTTCAGCGATCCATCGACCTTTACGGGAAGCGACGAGGAAATCATGGAGCAGGTCAGGCAGGTAAGGGACCGGATCGAGGAATCCGTCAAGGAATTCGCGGCGCGACCCGGGACCGTCCCCGGAGTCGGCCTCACCGTAATTCTGATAAGAACCTAATACCATCTACACATTACCCTGCTATCCCATTATTCGTGATTCTTCCGACTAGACGCGAGTCGCGTTTAGAACAAACGAAAGGAGCGGATAATGAAGAGAGCTAATGCACTGCTGCTCGGAGTCTTGATGGCGCCCTTGCTCGTCGCGCCTCTGCTTGCCGGATGCTCGAAGCCCAAAGTCGTGACCCTGGCTTGGTTGCCCAACAACTCGGGAGACAACGAGAAGGCCTTCCGAGCGGAGTTCGACAAGGTCATCGCGCAGGCGACCGGCGCCAAGGTCCAGGACAGACTGACGACGGACTACAATATCGCCATTGCGGCCTTGGATTCCGGAGACGCGCAATTGGCATGGTTCGGACCCTTCGAGTACATGACCGGCCACGCGAAGAATCCCCACATCGTCCCGCTTGTGGTCGAGAGCGGGGATTCGGGAACCGCGCAGGATGCGATGTACCACAGTCGCCTCCTCGTGAAGAAGGGAAACGAAGGCCTGTATAAGTCCGGCGACGCCTATTCGATCGACAAGATCGTCGGGAAGAGAGTGTCCTTCGTCTCGACGAGCTCGACCTCGGGCTTCAACATGCCTTCCTCGGCCATCATGGCCTACTTCCACGGACAGGATAAATGGAAGAATCTTACCAGGGACGACCTCATGCAGGGCGGCAAGGATAAATTCTTCGGCCAGGTCATGTTCTCCGGCTCCCACCAGCTATCCCTGGCGAATCTGCTGATGGGCAAGGTCGACATCTCCGCGGTGGACGACGTCGACGTGAGGAGCTATTTGGATCTTAGCTCCGGCACCGACAACCAGGAGGGCGCGGTCTACACCGTGAAGAAGGGAGCCGACGCTCCCTTCGATACCCTCGCCGACGCCCAATTCGTGATCGTCAAGTCGATACCGGTCCAAAATACCCCCTTCGAGGCCAACGACGCCTTCCTGGATCAGCCTACGCTCGACAAGATCACCCAGGCCCTGGTCTCGGACAAGGTCACCAACGACCCGATGGTCTTCCAGCCAAAGGGCAGTTCAGGCGCAGGGTTGTTCGTCCAGCCCCACCGCTTCGTGAAGGTGACCGATGCCTGGTACGACCCGATGAGGCAGATCCTCGGAATTCAGTAAGCGCCGGACTCGAAGAGCCTGACTGAGGGGCGTCGAAGCCAGCGCCCCTCGTCGTCCCAGGATAGAGCATGCAGACCGATGTTTTCATAAGGCGAAGGAACAATTCACTCATGCTCTTCGGCCTGCTGATCGTCCTGATGATAGTCTCGATCGCATTGACCCAATACGACGTGGGACGGGGGTTCGCCAGCCTTTTCAAGGCCTTCGTATGGGGCCTGTCCAATTTCTATCCCGACGGCAAGTCCCTGGAGAAGCTCCCGGACATCATGGCCAAGCTGTGGGACACGATCCTGATCTCGATTTCCTCGACCGTCACGGCGGCCGTGCCGGCGCTGTTCCTTGCCTTCATGGGATCCAGGCCCACGAGGGCACACGCCGCCTTCACGGCCGTCGCGCGCGGCATCGGCTCCTTCTTCCGGAACATGCCCCTCGTGGCCTGGGCCATGATCCTCATGCTCGCCTTCAGTCAGAGCTCCCTCACCGGCTTCCTGGCCCTGTTCTTCGGCTCGCTCGGCTTTCTCGTCCGCGCCTTCATGGAGGCGCTCGACGAAGTCGATACGGGCACGATCGAGGCGCTGAAGGCTACCGGGGCTTCGTACTTTCACGTCGTCTTCCGTTCAGTCGTGCCTTGCAGCTCGCCTCAAATCGTAAGCTGGCTGCTGTTCACGATCGAGACCAACATCCGCGACGCCACCCTGGTGGGCTTCCTTACCGGGACCGGCATCGGCTTCGCGTTCGACATCTACTACAAATCCTTCAATTACCATGCGGCCAGCCTGGTCGTCGTCATAACCGTCATCGCGGTCATCGCCCTGGAGGGCATTTCGAACCATATCAGGAAGGTAATCCTGTGAAGGAGCGAATGAGCCGCGACCGCTCGAAGATGGTCATTCGATTCACCGCGATTACGCTCGTGGCCTTAACGGTCTATGCCTTCATGACCATGGATTACGGCAGCGCCGACATTCGCGAGGCGATCGGGGAAACGCTACGTAACTTCCGTACCATCTTCCTTCACCCGCACTCGCATCGCCTCTCCGTGGCCGATGGGTTCATGGAGCTGCTGACGACGATCGGCCTGGCCGTCCTGACCACTCTGTTCAGCGGGGCGATCGCGCTGTTCCTCGGCCTACTCGGCGCCCGGAACCTCGCGCCCAAGAGCGTAACGAACGTCGTCAAGGCCATCGTAGCCTTCATCCGGGCGGTTCCGGCGATCCTCTGGGTCCTGATATTCGCGGTAGCCGCAGGATTGGGCAGCACGGCGGCGGTGATCGGACTGTCCATGCATTCCATCGGTTACCTGACGAAGGCATACGCCGAATCCTTCGAGAGCCTTGACCGAAGCTCCATCGAAGCCTTGGAGGCCACCGGCGCCGACTGGTGGCAAATCGTGTTCCAGGCTGTCCTTCCCTCCACTACGACCTATACTCATATCCTGGACTTTCCTTCGGTTCGAGATGAATTTCACGAACGTCGTGGCGATGGGCGCCGCGGCGGGAGCGGCCGGCATAGGCTTCGACCTCTTCATGGCGAGTTCTTTCTACTTCGACCTCGGGGAACTGGGACTCATCACCTACTTCGTGTTGGCTTTCGCGATCATCCTGGAAATCATCGCGATAAGGGTAAAGAGGAATCTCAAGGAGAATTAGGCCTTCGGCCCCGGAGCTAGGGCGTGGTCTTCAAGCCGCGCTCGACCTCGTGACGCTCGATGGCCAGGGCGATCAGGCGGTCGACCAGCTCCCCGAAGGAGACGCCGCTCGCCTCCCATAGCTTCGGATACATGCTGATGCGGGTAAAACCCGGGATCGTATTGATCTCGTTCACCACCAGCTCCTCCGAGCCGCGGAGGAACATGTCGACCCTCGCCATCCCCTCGCAGCACAGCGCGGTAAAGGCTCGAATCGCGATACGGCGTACGGCCTCGGAAACAGAAGCCTCGAGGGGAGCGGGAATGAGCAGCACGGCTCCGTTCTCGTCTATGTACTTGGCCCGGTAATCGTAGAAGGCATGGCCTGCGCCGGTCTCTATCTCGCCCGGGACCGAGGCGATGGGATCGGCATTGCCGAGGACGGAACACTCGATTTCGCGACCGAGTATGCGCTCCTCGACGAGGACCTTCGAGTCGTACAGCAGGGCCGTTTCGACGGCCGCCTCGTATTCCGCCCGGGTCGATGCGCTGCTCACGCCCACCGAGGAGCCCATATTCGCCGGCTTGATGAAGACGGGCGATCCCAGCTCGGCGCTCGCCTCGTCGAAGCTCAGAGGCTTCTTCCCGCGCGAAATCGCGCGAAACCGCGCTGTGGCTATACCGGCGTCCCTCAGGAGCCGCTTCATCACGTCCTTGTCCATCCCTACCGCCGAACCGAGAATCCCGGCTCCCACGCAGGGCAGGTTGGCCAGGCGGCAAAGTCCTTGGATCGAACCGTCCTCGCCGTAGGGACCATGCAGGACCGGGAAAATCACGTCGAGCATGGAGGACTCCCGCGATCCCGACAGAGTGATGAGGCGACTCCCCTCTCCCCTGACCGCGAGCGTCACTTCTCGGGAGCCGTCCCCGTCCAGCTTGGGGAGCGGAGGGGCGGCATCGAAGAGCAGCCTGGTCCTTTCTTCCAGATGCCAGCGTCCCTCCCGATCGATGCCGATCAGGAGCGGCTCGTATTTCTCGCGATCCAGCGCGTCGAGCACGTTTTTCGCGGACTGGAGTGATACCTCGTGCTCGGCGGACCTGCCGCCGAAGACTACGCCGACCCGAATCTTCTTCATCGTGCCGGGAGTATGTAAAATCGCCCGCTAAATGTACAGAGGCGAAGACCCGCGGAGAATATTCATGGAATTCTCATCGTATCGAAACCGCCCGTGAACGATCGCCGGTCAATGTTCCCGCTGTCGGGAGACGTGAGTCGATGGAACGATCGCGAAGGACTAGGATACTGGTAGAGGGGTCTCCGGAGCTCAGGCGCGAGCTGAGCCTCGCCGTGTCGAATCGCCGTCCCATCGCGACGGTGGACGAGCCGCGCGGCGGCCTCGTGATGATCAAGGCGAGGGAAACGGCCAAGAACGGCCTCTTCTATATAGGAGAGCTTCTCGTCACGGAAGCGAAGGTCCAGATCGAGGGCCGGATCGGCATCGGCATCATCGCCGGCGACGAGCCGGAAGCCGCCCGCGACCTGGCGGTCATAGACGCGGCCTTCAACGCGGGCCTCGAGGAAGCCTCGAGATGGGACGAAAGGCTCCTCGAAGAAGAGGCGCGGATGATGCGCCGCGAGACGGACGAGGCGGCGCGCGTCGACCGGACGCGGGTAGTCTTCGAGTCGATGGATAGGGGCTGAAGGATATGAGGCTCGACGCGGTCCACGACCTTCAGCTCGTCTTCCGGGAAGATCCTGGCCGCCATGGCCGGTCCCGGCGCGATAGTCGATCTATCCCGCGAGGCCGAGCTGCTCGACCTCGACCTTCCTCTCAACAAAGGGATTCTCCTCGTCGCGCTGGCCCTATTGGACGCCGAGACCAGCTTCGCTGTCGTGTCGGACGACACGGCCGCCCAAAGCGACGCGATCTCGCACATGACCTACGCGAAGGCTGCCGAACAAGGCCAGGCGGACTTCGTCTTCGTCATGGGCGGGACGGCGGCCGCGGAGGCGATAGCCCGGGCCAGATCGGGCAGCCTCGTCGATCCCCACCTGGGCGCGACCCTCGTCATCGAGGCCCGTTCCCTGGGCGAGGATGGCCGCCTTCTCCTTTCCGGCCCGGGTATCGAGTCTACCGCCCGCCTCAAGGTCGACATGGAAGGCGGATGGGTCGCGGCGAGGGCCGCGAAAAACGTCGAATTCCCCCTGGGCGTCGACCTGATCCTCGTAGACCCACGCTTCAGGCTCGCGGCCCTGCCCCGGACCACCGTCGTCAGGGAGGAGGACTAGGATGGGATACGTCGCGGTAACTGGGGGGGCACAGGCCATCGAGGCATCCATCGAGCGGCTCAAATACATGAGGCTTCGAAACGGCACGGCGATCGGCGTCGATGCCGTCCGGGCGGGAATGCGCGCCCTCGTAGACCAGGTCATGTCCGAGGCCAGCCTCTACGACGCTGAGATGGCGGCCCTGGCCATAAAGCAGGCCGAAGGAAGCCCGGAAGAGGCCGTCTTCCTCATGCGCGCCTTCCGCTCCACCCTTCCCCGCTCGCATTATTCCCTCGCGATCGATCCGCGGAACATGCGCGTCGAGCGGCGAATCTCCGCGAGCTTCAAGGAGATCCCAGGGGGACAGATCCTCGGCGCCTCCTGCGACTATACGCATAGGCTCATCGATTCGGAGCTTCTCGACGAGACGAACGACGAGGCCGCGCGCTGGGTCGGCGAGTATCTCGCTCGTGATCTCGGCGCCGAAGGCTTTTCCGTCGGCGCGGGCTCGGGAGAGGCGGGGACCGCCCTTCCTGAAAAGCCGCAGGCGGGGGCGATCGACTATGTCCGCTCCCTCGGCCTATTGAAGGCGCGGCCGATCGACGACGCCGAGCCGCGGGACGTGACGAAGCGGGCCATCGAATTCCCGACCTCGCGATCGGAGCGCCTACAGATACTCGCGCGCGGACAGACAGGCGCCGTCACGGCCCTCGGCTACGCCGCGCTCCGAGGCTACGGCGCCACCCTGCATCCGACCGTGGGCGAGCTCAGGGTCGGCCTCGTCGCCGTCTACGTCCCTAACCCACTGGCCTCCGCGGGACGACCAGCCGACTCCGGCGCGCCGGGGGAGAGCGCGGCCGGAACGGGCGCCGCGGATGACTCCTACTACGTCGGCGAGATACGGATCACGGCCGTCGAGACCCTGGTGCCCGTGCAGGTCCGCCGGCGGATCGACAGGACGGACATCGAATTCGAGATCGGCTTCGGCGCCTCCTTCGGGCAGAACGAGACCAAGGCGATCGCGATGAGCCTCCTCGACCAGTGCCTCGAGTCGGGCGACAAGAGTTCGGCCGTGAAAGACGAGGAATTCGTCCTCCTCCACGTCGACTCGGTCGAAGCCACGGGATTCATATCCCATCTCAAGCTCCCGCACTATGTGACCTTCCAGTCGAAGCTCGACAGCGTGCGCAAGGCGAGGGAAAGGAAATGAGGCGACAGGCCCTGTACAACTTCGCCTTCTTCGACGAGGGCTCCAAGCGCGAAGTGCGCCGCGCCATCCTGAAAGCCGTCGCGATACCGGGCTACCAGGTTCCCTTCGCCTCGCGGGAGATGCCCATCGCAAGGGGCTGGGGCACGGGCGGCCTGCAGCTGACCCTCTCCCTGGTGGGCCGGGACGACGTCCTGAAGGTGATAGACCAGGGCGCGGACGAATCGGTGAACGCCGTCAGCATCAAGCGCCTCGTGAAGGGCACCACAGGCATCGAGACGACAGAGGACGCTCGCGCGGCTACGATCATCCAGTCCCGGCACCGCATACCCGAGATTCCCCTCGCGCGGGGGCAAATCCTCGTCCTCCAGGTGCCGATGCCCGAGCCGCTCAGGTTCGTCGAGCCGAGCGAGTACGCGACCAAGCGTCTCCATGCCGAGAAGGAGTACTCGGGCGTCTATCTTGCCCTCTTCGAGGAGATAATGAAGTACGGCCGCGTGTCCACCGGAGCGGACCATCCCGTGATGGCCAACGACCGCTACGTGATGGCGCCGAGCCCGATCCCGCGCTTCGACAATCCCAAGATGGACCGCTCGCGGGCGCTGATCCTGCTGGGGGCCGGGCGCGAGAAGAAGATCTACGCGGTCCCGCCCTTCACGAAGGTCGCCTCCCTGGATTTCGAGGATTACCCCTTCGAGGTCGAGGCAGTGGCGGGCCGCAGGTGCCGCAGATGCGGGGCCGAAGGGGTCTTCATGGACGAGATCATCGACGACGCGACGGGGGCCGCTGAATATCAATGCAACGACAGCAGTTATTGCGCCGCGAGGACCGGCGCGTCCGCGGGGAGCTCATGACCGACGATTTCGATTCGAAGGCGCTCAGGCTCGAGGGGCTCACCAAATGGTTCGGGCCCCGCTGCCCCCGCTGCTCGTCGGGCGATGAGAGCGTCCTAGAGAGGAACTACTGCCCCGACTGCGGGACGGTGTATGCCCTCAGGGACCTGTCCCTCTGCCTCTACGAGGGCGAGGTCCTCGGCGTGGTCGGAGAGAGCGGCTCGGGCAAGTCCACCATCCTCAATTGCCTCTACTACGACCTGGAGCCGAGCTCGGGCTCCGCCTACCTTTCGTCCTTCGAGGGAGGGATCGTCGACATCTTCTCCGTCTCGGCCCAGGCCAAGAGGGGAATCCGCAACTCCCTCCTCGGCAAGGTCTATCAGAATCCCGTCCAAGGCCTGAAAATGCGCTTTTCAGCGGTATCCAACGTGGCCGAGAAGCTCATCGCGGCCGGAGGCCGCAACGTCGCGGCGATGGAGGCGAGGGCGGTCGGCCTCCTCGCCCACGTCAACATCCCTTCCTACCGGATGAGGGAGGCCCCCGAGTTCTTCTCGGGCGGGATGCAGCAGCGGGTGCAGATCGCCAAGGCCCTTTCCAACAATCCGCCCGTCCTCCTCCTCGACGAGGTGACGACCGGCCTCGACCTCTCGGTGCAGGCCAAGGTCCTCGACCTCGTCAAGCAGATCCAGCGCGAGCTGGGGATCGGCATGCTCCTCGTCTCCCACGACCTGGGCGTGGTCAGAATGCTCGCGGACCGGACCATCGTGATGCTCAACGGGAAGGTGGTAGAGGAAGGCCTCACCGACCAGATCCTCGAGGACCCCCAGGAACCCTATACGCAAGAGCTCGTCCATTCGATGCTCTGAAAAAGGCGGTGGAATGTACGCGATAACCAACGGAGAGATCGTCGGCGAGGACGAGATCGCCAGCGGCATGGACCTCCTGATCGAGGACGGCGCGATCGCCGATATCGTGCCGCGGGGAAGCGCCGGGCTCCGGCCCGAGGACGTCGTGGACGCGCGTGGCCGGTTCGTGATGCCGGGATTCGTCGACATCCACGCCGACTACATCGAGCGCATGGCCGCGCCGCGCCCGACGAGCATCATGGATTTCGCCCTGAGCCTGCGCGAGGCCGAGCGCGAGCTGGCGACCCACGGCATCACGACCATGTTCCACTCCCTGGCCCTCTACGACCACATGGTCTTCGACTCCAACCCGATCCGCGATCCGGAGAACACCAAGCGCTTCATCGACATCATCGAGGCCTCGCATTCCTCGCGGCACCTCATCCGCCACAGGTTCCACGCGCGCTTCGAGATCGACAACCTCCGCAGGGTCGAGGAGCTCAGCGGATACATCAGGGACGGGAAGGTGCACCTGGTCTCCTTCATGGACCATACGCCGGGGCAGGGACAATACCGCGACCTCGAGATGTACCGCGGCACCATCAGGGGATATCGCGACCTCTCCGACGAGGAGATCGACGCGACCATCGTCCGCCTCCAGGGCCGCGCGAAGCTCGAGGAGTCGACGATCAGGGCCATCGCCGGGCTCGCCATCGCGAACGGCATCGCGGTGGCCTCGCACGACGACGACACCGTCGAGAAGCTGGCCTTCGTCCAGGGCTTCGGCGCGACGATAAGCGAGTTCCCGATCACCCTCGAGGCGGCGAGGGAGGCGAGGAGGCTCGGCATGCGGACCGTCATCGGAGCGCCCAATATCCTCCTGGGCGGCTCGCATTCGGGCAACCTCTCGGCGATGGAGGCCTTCCTGGACGGCTCGGCCGACATCCTCTGCAGCGACTATTACCCCGCCTCCATCCTCCACGCCGTCTTCCGCCTCGCGCGGGAGGAGGGCGTAGGGCTCCCGCGCGCGACGAGGCTCGCTACCCTGAATCCCGCGGAGGCGGTCAGGATGGGGGACGATATAGGCTCGCTCAAGCCGGGCAAGAAGGCGGACATAATCATCGTGGACAGGATCGACGGCGGCTTCCCCGCCGTGACGGCGGTCTTCGTCGACGGTCGGATGATCATGACGACGGACTACAGGAGGGCGTGATGGAAAGGCGATTGACCGAGGCTCCCCTGGTGCATGAGGGCTCGCGCGTCGAGAACGTCAGGCTCGGCGCCTATACCGAGCTGGGCGAAGGCGGATACTACGAGAACGTCGAGCTCGGCGATTTCTCCTACACGCAGCCTTACTGCTTCCTGCAGAACGCGATCGTCGGGAAGTTCGCCAACATCGCCGCGGCAGTGCGCATAGGCCCGACGATGCATCCGATGGACCGTCCCACCCTTCACCACTTCACCTACCGTCGCCGGCTCTACGGCTTCGACGACGTCGACGACGAGGCCTTCTTCGCCGCTCGGGCGTCCAGGATAGCGCGCGTCGGGCACGACACCTGGATCGGCCACGGCGCGATAATAATGCCGGGCGTGACGGTCGGGGACGGCGCGGTCGTCGGCTCGGGGGCCGTGGTCACGAAGGACGTCCCTCCCTTCGCCGTCGTCGTCGGCGTGCCGGCCCGGAGGATCAAGGACCGCTTCCCCGAGGAGATCGCGGCGGCGATGGCGAGGATCGCCTGGTGGGACTGGCCCTACGCGACTCTCAAGGAGCGCCTGGCCGACTTCTGCGGGAGCGCCGAGGACTTCGCCAGGACCTACGACGGGCCGGACGTGGAATGAGAGACGCGATGCTTTCCATCGAAGGCCTGGGCAAGACCTTCACCGTCCACCAGCTCGGCAAGCGCATACGGGCCTGCGAAGGCATCGACATAGACGTCGCCGCCGGCGAGTTCATCGGAATCATCGGACGCTCGGGCTCGGGCAAGTCGACGATCCTGAAGCTGATCTACAGGAGCTACCTGCCCCAGCGCGGGAAGGCGGTCTACCAGTCGAAGCGCTTCGGCGAGATCGACCTCTTCCGCGCGAGCGAGCGCCAGGTCATCTATCTGCGGAAGCGGGAAATCGGCTACGTGAGTCAGTTCCTCGATCTCGTGCCCCGGACCACCGCGATGGAAGCGCTGGAGCAGGCGGCCCTCGAGGTGGGGATGTCGCGCGACCTCGCCCGCGAGGAATCGGAGAAGATGCTCCGGCACTTCGAGCTCGACCGGGAGCTCTGGGACAGCTACGCCAGCACCTTCTCGGGCGGCGAGAAGCTGAGGCTCAACGTCGCGCGCGCGATGGTGAGGCATCCCAGGCTCCTCCTCCTCGACGAGCCGACCGCGAGCCTCGACGACCACGCGAAGGGCAAGGTGAAGGAGCTCATCGAGAAGCTCAAGGCCGAGGGAACGACCATGCTCGGGATATTCCACGATCTCCAGTTCATGGAGGGGCTCTGCGACCGCGTGTACAGCATGGCTCTCGGAAGCTTCGCCGGGGCGGCTCCATGATCGGCGATCTCCACGTCCATACCACCCGCTCGGACGGGTCCTATTCCCCTAAGGAAGCCGTCCTCATGGCCCAGGCACGGGGCCTCGACTACATCGGCGTCGTCGACCACGATACGACCGAAGGCCTGGAGGAGGCCGTCGAGCTGGGGCGCTCTCTCGGCGTCGTCGTCGTCCCGGGAGTCGAGATATCGGCCTACGACTTCAAGAGAAGGCGGAAGGCCCACGTGCTCGGCTACGGATACTCCTCGCCCGCGTCGCATATCGAGGCCCTCTGTCGTCCCCTGCTCGAGACGCGCGACGCGAGGACGCGCGAGCAGGTGGCGATCCTGTCCGCCGCGGGCTATCCGATAACGATCGGGGAGGTCGAGGCGTCTGCCAAGGGGGCCCTGACGCTCTACAAGCAGCACGCGATGGCCGTCCTCGTCGGGAAGGGCGTCGCCGACGGCATCTACGGAGAAATGTACCGCAGGACCTTCGGTCCCGGCGGGATATGCGCCGGGGACATCCGCTACGCGGACGCCTTCGACGCCCTGACCGCCATCCATGCGGACGGAGGGATCGCCGTGCTCGCGCATCCCGGCCAGCTCGATTCCTGGGACCTCCTCGACGAGCTCCTCGCGACCGGCCTCGACGGCATCGAGCTCTACCACGAGAGCCATTCCCTCGCGGACCACGAGAAGGTGCTCGCGAGGGCGCGCGCCTGGCCCGGCGTCGTCCTGACAGGCGGGAGCGACGACCACGGCGGCCTGGGCTCGGTCAACGCGATGGGGGACATACGGGCCCCCTTCGGCGCCCTCGAAAGCCTGAAGCGGCGCCTTCGTCCACAAGGAGGCTGACCCATGGCGATCCTGGCGATCAATAACCTGACGAAGTACTATAAGGACGTGCGGGCCCTGGCCGACGTCTCGCTAAAGGTCAAGGCGGGGGAATTCGTCACCGTCATCGGCCGCTCCGGAGCGGGCAAGTCGACCCTGCTTCGTTGCGTGAATCGCATGATAGAGCCGAGCGCGGGAGTGATCGAGTTCGACGGGATCGACATGCGCTCGCTGCGCAGGCGCGACCTTCGCCGCGCGAGGACGCGCATTGGCATGATATTCCAGCACTTCAACCTCGTGCCCCGGCAGACGGTCATCGAGAACGTCCTCCATGGCCGCCTCGGCTACAAGTCCACCCTGCAGGGCTCGCTCGGGATCTACGACCGCGAGGAGAAGAGGCACGCCATGGACGTCCTGGATCGCCTGGGCCTCGCGGACCAGGCGCGCAAGCGGTGCGATCAGCTCTCGGGCGGCCAAAAGCAGCGAGTGGGAATAGCCCGGGCCCTGGTGCAGGACCCGAGGCTCATCCTCTGCGACGAACCGATCGCCTCCCTGGACCCCAAGTCCTCCAAGACGATCATGGATCACCTGTATCGCATATCGCGGGACATGAAGATCACCATACTCATGAACCTGCACCAGGTGGACGTGGCCATAAAATACTCGGACAGGATCATCGGCATCCGCGAGGGAGCGATCGTGTACGACGGCGACTCGAAGAAACTCAAGAAGAAGATTGTGGCGGAGATCTACGGCTCCGACGCGGAAGATATCCTCTTCGAGGAATCCCCGGATTGAGTTAACAATCGGAAGGCGCGACTGAAAGGGCCGTACCGGACTGCGCTCGGTCGACCTTCGCCCGCTCGGCCCGCGGCCGGACGAGCGAAGGGGAGGCCAGGACCGTATAGTACCTGCTGGCTCCCGGCCGCTCGGGCTCCTGATCCGCGTCGATCCGCGCGATATCGTAATCCAACAGCAGGGACCTCAGCTCCTCCTCGTCGAGGTAGCAGTGAGGCAGTATCGCCCCGCCTTCCTCTACCTTCATCCTGATCCTGGGATCCGGGGTGGCTCCCGCGCCGCCCAGATAGTAGGACGAGCTCTTCGACAGGAAATTGGCGAAGAATTCGCCGTCGGGGACGAGGACCCTTCGCGCTTCGCCGATGGAGTCGACGAGGCCCGCGTAGTCGCAGTGATATATCGATCGGTAGGCGAGGACGCAATCGAAGGCCCCGTCACGAAAGGGCAGCTCGCGAAGGTCGCCCATAGCGGTAAGTACGTGGAGCCGCTCGACGCCGGCCCTTTCGCGGAGCTTCGTCAGGCCTATTTCCGAAAGGTCGAAGCCGGTGACGGAAAAGCCCGCGCGCGCGAAGAGCAGGGCGTGCCTTCCGAGGCCGCAGCCCAAATCGAGGACGCGCGAGAAGCCCGCATCCTTCCAGCGCTCGAGCAGGCTCCTGACATCCGGAGCCGGCTCCAGCCAGTATGCCTCGTTCACCATGTCCCAATTCCATGGCTTGGTCTGGATCATCGGATCCCCCGAAGAACGATATGCCTTATGGGATTGGAGTCTATCGGCGAGATTCGAACCATAGTGTTAAAAATAGGCTAAATATCCCGCATCAGCGCGATGGCCGTAAAGGTGAGGACCCTGCTCGCGCCGCGCCATCGGACAGCCTCCGGTCCCGACGCGCGAGCCCCGATCGGACGGATGAGAGAGGAATAATAGTTCCGAAAGGCAAAAAAAAACCACTGAAAATCGATATCTTACTATTGTGGAAAGCGAGGATCTACCATGGATTTTGGGCTGATGGGCATTGGAACCAACGTATGGGGTCGAGGAGGGAAACCATTATCCGGCGTCCGAGAGCTATTCGACGCGGCGATGGCCGCCGGGATCAGGCTCTTCGACAGCGCCGAAATCTATCAAGGAGGCGGATCCGAGCGAAGCATCGCCTTGGCGCTAGCCGAACGTCGAGATGGAATCCCGACCGCCGTCCGGCCGGTCATCCTTTCGAAATTCTTCCCTTGGCCTTGGCGGCTTTCGCGCTCCTCCCTCCGATCGGCGCTTAAGAAAAGCCTCGATAGACTCGGGTTGACGAGACTCGACCTTTACCTGCTTCACTTCCCTCTCCCGCCGATCCCTCTCGAAACCTGGGTGACGGCCTTGGGCGACGCGGTGGAAGAGGGACTCGCAGTTTCCGTCGGAGTATCGAATTGCGACTCGACCCAGGTCAGGAAGGCTCACGAGGTCCTGGCGAAGAGAGGCATCCCCCTTGCCTGCGACGAGATCGAGTACAGCCTCCTCAATCGGCGCTCGGAGCTGAATGGGACGATATCGGCATGTCGGGAGCTCGGCGTGGCCGTGATCGCCTATCGACCCCTCGGTTCCGGGATCTTGCCGGCCGCATCGCCGACCATACCTGGGCTCAGGAAGCTGATGGCCCCCAAGACCGACGCTAAGGGGCTCGAAGACCTTCGAAGCCTCCTCCTCTCGATCGGCGAATCGCGCGGAGGCAAGACCGCAGCCCAGGTCGCCCTCAACTGGGCGGCGACCAAGGGAACGATCCCGATCCCCGGCGCACGGACCGTCGCGCACCTCGCGGAGAACGTCGGCGCCCTCGGCTGGAAGCTCGATGCCGGGGAAATCGAAGCTTTGGAACGAGCGGCCGATCGCGCAACGGGAACCGGATGAGGATTCGCCTCGAGCGATGACGATGCGCGGCAAGACCGCCGGGCTCGACTTTACTTGTTCAGGATCTTCAATATCTCTTCGGCGTCTTCGGAGCGCCTATAGGCATCCTCCATCCTGGCCACGGACTTCGGTCTTCTGTGCTGGATCTTGATCTTGTCCCTTCCAGCCTCTTTCTGCTCGATGAAGGATTTTACTTCCTCGAGAGCGAAGGGTACCACACCAGGGACCTTCCCGACTGCCTTCCTCGCCCGTCCTCCCCTCGGCTTGGGAGCGGACTCTATGGATTCGTTGAAGAGCCCTTTGTACTGGCCCTTGATGGATTCGGCTTCCTTAAGCAGGCCATCATACTGCTTCTTGAGTTCCGCCTTCGCTTCCCTCTTGACTTCTTCGAGCTCCGCCTGCTTCTTTATGAGATCTGCGAAACTGCCCTTGGCTTTTTTGGGACTTCTTGCTTTCCTGACTCTGACTTTCGCGATGGCTTTGACCTCGGGCTTCATCGCCTTGGGAGCTTTGACCGGGCTCGCTTTCGGCTTATCCGCAAAGCCTTTCCTAACCGTCGAAACCGATCTGCCTTTTGCAATTTTTACCTTTGATACCTTGGGTTTCGGTTCTTTCTTCGCTTCAGGCATTCCAAATCTCCTTCCTTCGTCATTATGAGTCGAATAACCCATATTTTATTGAATTTAACATACCATTATTATTATGTACAGATGAGGATTATAAAAATGGTATCGAGCCGTTCCACGGAATCTCTCGCTCGGGTAACATCGGCGGTTCGCGTTTGTAGATTTTTTTATTCGTTCGCTGGGCCATGCCTCATCGGGAGAACTCTCGCAATAGGGGATCGGGCTTCTACGAGCCTTTCCCCGACATGAACTTCTCGGGATCTACAATGTACCAAACCTTTCCGACTCCCTGCCCCGTGACTTCGCCGCGCATGCTGTCCTTTTTCCAGTAGTAGAGCGGGTAGCCCTTGTAGGTGACCTGGCTTGCTCCGTCGGAACGAGTGATCGTCCCGAAGTCGGCGGGATTCAGCGCCGAGGGCAGGACGAAACTCGAGGCGGTGAAGGCCGGCCAATTCTTGATGCAGTCGCCGTTGCAGGCGCTTGCGCCGGAGCTGTCCTTGGTGAAGTAGTAAAGGGAATTGCCTTCTCCATCGACTAGATAGTTGCCCAGGGTCTGGCTCGTGCCGATCATGACCGTGTAGGCGGGCGCCTTGAGAACGTACCAAACCTTACCGATTCCCTCGCCACCCATGTCGCCCGGCGCCTTGTCCTTGAACCAGTAGTACATCGGCCAACCGTGATAGGTCGTCTGATTGGACCCGTCGTCCCTAGTGATCGTGCCGAAGTCTTCGACCTTCAGGGGCGGAGAGACGGTGATCGAGGCAGCATAGAATGCGGGCCAAGCCTTTTCGACCTGGCCGGAGCTGGCGCTTTCGCCGTTCGCGTCCTTAGTGAAATAGTAGAGGGTCATGCCCTGCCCGTCGGTCAATACGCTGCTTCCGTCCGGCTTGGGTTTCGCGAGGATCGAGTCCGGGGATTGCGACCAGGCTATGCCGGCCGCGATGCACATTAGCAACAAGGGAGCCAGAGCTCTGACGACTATCGTTCGCATATAATCCTCCCGGAAGAGATGGATACTTCTGAGAGAATAAGATAACGATTAGATTGGTTTTTTTATATATGATTTGGCTAATATTACCCAAATTGAAAAGGAGCCAGCCCCCCCGCGTTCGGTCTTCGCGCCCCGGCGCGGCCGAGGCGACTTACTCGATTATCGCCGTCCGGCCCGCCTTTCGTGGCGGCGGAGCCGGAGCATGCCCCTCGGCATACCCCAATGCCATGGAGCCGAAGATAGCATGATTGTCCGGGATTCCGAGAGCGCAGTCGGGAGCTATCGTCGGACTTTCGACCTCGCCCGAGGCGATGACTACCACCGGGGCGCCATAGTAGAAATCCGCTTGGGCCCGCGTCGAGGACCAGGTCGAGATCGGTCCTGGGAATAGCGTCCGGCTTGAAGGAGCGAATACTCCTTCTCGATTTGATGGTTTCGATGACTAGGTTCATGGGCCCTCTCAGGGTATCATGCGTTGCGCAGAGGTATTCGATCTCTCGATAATTGTTTTCCCCGATGTACTTTGCGGCGAAGAGGACTTGAACCTCCATACCTCTCGGCACCAGCACCTCAAGCTGGCGTGTCTACCAGTTCCACCATCGCCGCGTAGAACGGAAGGCTTTATACCCGAATGGGACCGCCGATGTCAAGCGGGAGAGATGGCGGCAAGACTTACACTGACGGGCGAAGGTCTTGCCGAGACCGCTAAATACGATCTTTGCCATTCAGGGCATTCCATATGCGGTCCGAAAGCATTTTGAACTCAATGGCATAGATTCCAAATCCGTATCGGAAACGGACTGGGAGGGGGGTCGATGAAAATCGCCCATTGCGGCGGCTGGGGTATCCTGCGTCTTCAGAATCCTTCCTGCGCGGTCCTGCTGATAATCTCCTCCTGATGGTTCCTGTCCAGATCGACGAAGTAGTCGGAGTAGCCGGCCACGCGTACGAGAAGGCTCCGATAGTCTTCGGGCTTTTTCTGCGCCTCTCGCAGGGTCGCGGTATCGACGACATTGAACTGGATATGATGGCCGCCCATTCTGAAATACGTTGGTACAGAGGCTGGAAAGCTTCTCGATGCCGCCATCGCCCGCGAGGGCGGCGGCAGGAAGCGCTGGTTGAGGAGGGATCCGCCCGTCCGGGCAACGTCGATCTTCGTGAGGATTTCGCGACCGCCGTCGGTCCCTTTCGATCGGCTCCCTGAGCGGGCGAGGCGCCGTCGGATTCGGGCATGCGCGCTCGCCTGCCGTCCGGCGTCGCGCCCGTCTTGAGCCCGAAGTACACGTGGCAGGTCGTAGACAGGAGGTTAATGTGGTAGGTCCCGCCGCGAGGGGAACGACGGCCGTCGATGGCCCCGTGCCAGCTTTCGACGACGCGCTTCGCGATGGAGTCGGCCCGGTCGTCGTCGTTCCCGAAGCGTGGAGTCTTGTTGGACAGGAGGAGCCTCAAATCCTCTCTCCCCGACCAGTCCGAGGCGAGGGCCTCCGATAGCTCCTTCCACGCCACGTCGCGCCTCTCGTAGACATGGGTCCTTATGGCCGAGAGCGAGTGAGTCGTCGTGCCGAGGCCGCAGCACTGTATGCGTCGGTGTTGTAGCGGGCGCCGCCGTCGTAATAGTCCTTGCCTTGGGCTATGCAATCCGCGACCAGGGCCGAGAGGAAGGGCGCGGGCGCGTATTCGGCGTACATGCGGTCGAGATAGTTGGACACGCGTACCTTGACGCCCACGACATAGGCCAGCTGCCGCTCGTAGGCCGCGTATAGATCGTCGAATCCGGTGAAGCTCTCCGGGCTGCCCGTCCTCGAGCCTATCGCCTTTCCGGTCGCGGGGTCGACGCCGTCGTTCAACGCGAGCTCGAGGATCTTGGGCGAATTTAGGTAGCCGTGCAGGAGGTAGGCCTCCTTGCCGAAGCATCCGGTCTCGACGCAGCCGGACGTTCCGCCGCCGCGCGCGTCCTCGAGGCGCTTTCCCATGCCGACCTGCGCCATGACGACTTCGTCGGCGTTGAAGAGCGAGGGATAGCCCGAGCCGCGGCGCGCGACTTCGGCGGCGGCCCTGAGGAGGCGCTCGGGCGTCCTCGCGCTCAATTGGAGGTTGGCCTGGGGTTGGAGGAGCTGGAGCTCATCGAGGACCTCGAGGGCGATATAGGACAGCTCGCTCGATCCGTCCGCTCCGTCGGCCGCCAGGCCTCCGAGATTGATGTTGGTGAAGTCGTTGTATGTCCCGCTCTCGGCTGCGGTGACGCCTACCTTGGGAGGAGCCGGCGTGTTGTTGACCTTGATCCAGAAACAGGAAAGGAGCTCCTTGGCCCGCTCGCGGTCCAAGGAGCCCTCGGCAACCTCGCGCTCGTAGAAGGGCGCGAGGTGCTGATCGAGGTGGCCGGGGCTCATGGCATCCCAGCCGTTGAGCTCGGTGATCGTGCCGAGGTGGGCGAACCAGTAGGTCTGGAGAGCCTCCCAGAAATCGCGCGGCGCCTCGGCGGGAACGCGCTCGCAGACTTCGGCTATCCGGCGCAGCTCGGCCCTGCGTCCTTCGTCGCGCTCTGTGGCGGCCAGGGTCCCGGCAAGGGCCGCGTGGCGGCGCGCGAGGACGATCGCTCCCTCGCAGGCTATTTCCATCGCCTTGAGCTCCTCGTCCTTGGCCAAGGCGCCGGGATCGCTTCCCCAATCGACGGCCGCGCGGGAGGCGGCTATCTCGGCCCTCCGCGCGTTCAGGCCCTTGCGGTAGATCGAATCGTCGAGGCTGGTGTGCCCGGGGGCGCGCTGCTCCATGAACTCGGTGAAGAGCCCGGCATCGTAGAGGAGCTTCCAGTCCTCGGATATCTCGGCGAAGGCGCGGTCGCGCATGCTCCTCCCGCGCCAATAAGGTATCACGAGCTCGCGATAGACGGCCGCGTCGGCCTCCGGCACGGAGTAGCTCGTCATCGGCCTCGAATCGAGGACACGCAGGTCCTCCTCCGAATGACAGGTAAGCTCGGGATAGGTGGAGACGGCCTTGGGCCTCGGTCCCCTTTCGCCGACGATGAGCTCGTCAGCCCCCATGTAGATGGCCTTTTTCTCGCAGATGTTGCGGAAGTTCATCGCGCGAAGGACCGGCGTCGAGACGCGCCCGAGCCATCGTCCATAGAACTCGGTCGTGAGCGCGGCCCGCTCGGCCGAAAAGCTCGGCCTAAGGGAAAAGCTCTCCTCGCGTAGGCGTTTCACCCTTTCGTTCATCTCAACCTCCGATCGTCACGGCCAGACCGGCCTTCTCGAGGACCAGGGCGGCCACTCGGGCCGCATCCGGCGTCGGTACCAGTGCGTCGCCCATGGGATAGGCCCAACCGCGAAGGGCGTACTTGCCCCTTCCAGCGTCGTGATAGGGAAGCAGATGCATCGAGATGCCGGCCCCGAGAGACGCCGCGACGCGGGCGATGCCCTCGAGCTCGGCCCGCGAATCGTTGATGCCGGGAATCAGCGGCACGCGGAGGGCGATGCGCGCGCCCGTCCATTGCATTGCCTCCCGAACCCATTGCTGGATAAATGGTGCCGGTATAACTTATCGCAGAGCCGTTGGCAACGCCATTTTTGTAAAACTGGACGCTGCTTGCATCTGCATTTATTGCAACGCCGATAACATCGCCTACGGCATAGCTCGTAAAACCGCTCCCTATAAAGGCTCCACTGTGGAGGCAATGCCCCTGCGCGTAGCAGCCCCAGGAATCGTCATCCTCGCCTGTATAGCCGCCGAGATTTGTATTGTTGAGGGCGAAGCCGATCACTTGGTTGGCATCGAATGTGCCATTGACTTTTACATCATAATACCATTTTCCGGACGACAAGCCAATCGTCCCGAGGACCTGGCCGATCCCGGATGTGTTGACTTGCAGGTTTCCGGCGGAAAGAGAAATGTATACGCCTTTTGCCGCTGGGTTCCAGGTTGCATAAGTGAGCAAGTTGGGTTCAAGCACGGAAATCAATCCTGCCGCACCCGTTGCTGCGGCTATTGCCGTTTGTTGAATCGCAGTCACCTTCACTAACCCCGCAACCGGTGTCATGTCCAGCACATTCCACGCAGCTTCTGTTGAAACCTGCTGCAGGGTTCCATTGCAAAAGTAAATATTACTGTCCTCGGCATTGCAGAATAAATCCCCGGGCTGAGGTGAATATCCGGAAGGGGGCGCCATCGGGTTAAGGTTGAGAATACTGCCGATCGTAATCGACGTCGGAGAATCTCCCGTTGCCTCTGCAATCGAGGTCACATTGGTTGCTGCATGCATCTTAGCCATAACTGCTCCTTCTGTAATGGTTTGATTGTTCCAATAACCTGCTCGCTACCCGCGCCCGCAAGTAGTGAGATCCGTACATAATTCCTGCCTTCCTGCATACTGTCACTGCTCCATGGCACCAATCGTTTCCCGTCGGCCCTGCCCATGGGTACGGCTCCAATCCGGACACTTTCGCTGCCGTGCTGGAACTCCCAGCCTGCCGGCAGCATCGGTTGAACCTCCCTTCTCCATCGGCTCAAGCCGGAGTCCGATGGCTCTTGTATTCCCATTTCACCCTTTTTAGACACAGATAAACGCGAAATTGATCATTGTAATATCTAATAAGGTTAATTTATATCTCAAACTGGCGACACTAACCCCCTGGTTCTTAATCACGAATGATCCTTCTCCGGAAGGTAATGCAATCTTATATGAAAAACATCATCCTGATAGCGCACCCGATCGGTCGATCGGGAAAAGGTGCGCCTCAAATCAAGCCCCTGAAAAATCCAGGCGGGTTCAACAGGAATCTCAACAGCCACTGCATGCCGCCCCGATCCCTCCCCGCAGATTCCAGATTAAATTCTCTCCGGCTTTTCCCATTTTAAATGGTAATATAATACAAAATAAATTCTAAAGCAAGAAAAAAATTAAATTTTCTTCGCCTTGCCCTGTTTTTCCCGGTTTCCAGCCAGCCTCCTGGTATCCATATCAGCAAGTAACGCATTGATTTTATTGGCAATATGTTCCAAGGTGGACCGTGTTTCAGCTTCGATCAATGATCCAACTTCATCCAGTGATCCGCCTGCCTCCGGATAAGCATCTCCACCGGAATCACCGGAATATTGAGAATTTTCAGGGGGCGCAGCATAGCGAAATCCCGTTTTGCCGGTGAAAATCTTCTTGTCCACCTCCGCCTGGTAGTCGTCGGGGACTATGGTCAGCCGGCACTCATCGCCGCCCCCGAGGGATATTCGGGTTCCTGCCCTAAGCCCGTGGAAAACCGGCCGGCAATAGGTGAATGCCTGGGGTTTTCTCCAGCCCGGCACAGGATTCTGAAGGGTAATTTCCCAATAAGGTACCTCTGCGTTCTTGAATTCGCAGGAGAGCACCACCGCCGAGGCCGGTTCGGAATGAGAATTACCCGGGAGGGTGATCCGGGTCCCGAAGCTCATGGCTGAAAACGGGCTGGGCATACTGCCCGGATACCCTCGGAGAACGTTGAATATACCGGGAATGGTGGTATCCAGGCGGATCGTGCTTCGGTTGCAGGGTCGCTCAACGGCAACGACGGTTCTGTCCGCCGTCTCCTCGGAAAAGACAATGTCGTCCGCTCCCACGGCGAGCGCAGCAACGATTGGTTGAGCGGAAATACCAGGGGTCGACGTAAAGGTCGAAAAGGTTGTGGTGCAGGCCCCGTACTGGGTAAGGTGAGGCTGCTTTTCGCGGGCGGAAGGGGAGTCGGGTATGTCGGTCGGGCATTGAAGATTTCCCGCAGTAAGCTGCGGGGAATCTTCTCCAGGTAAGGTAGCAAGAATTACTAGTAATTCGCTCGCTAGCCCCGGAGCCGGCTCCGGGGATTGCGCTCGCTGTGCCTGTTCATGGAGCATCCTTGTCGGGATGTTTCCGGGGAGACAGAAGACAACCGCCTGAGGTTTTGCAGCCATGAACCACCCTCCTATTCTTCAATAGCAGGAAAGGCTCGGCTACCGGAATGCAGAGAGTGATCTCGGATTCCGGCGTCGGGTCATTCAAAGAACGCCTTTGGAATATGTAGCTCCCGTGAGGAATGACTGCCAGTAATGTTTGAACCGGTCGTGATCCATTCCTCGGAATTTTATTTTAATATAATACTAATTTTTAGGTAATGCAAGATAATTTTTCAAAGTATCTCCTTTTTTGACCTTCCTCGGGTTTTCAGTCATATGCAAACCCGGGCGAGCGGCTTGCAAGAGTAAGCGGTGTGCGCAGTAAGGGGCGTTACTGCTCAGTTGGGGAAACTTCGCTTCGCGGCTTCCCCTGGCCCGAAGCCGCGAAAAACGTCTTCAGGCACACCCTTTCCTGCAGAGGTGCGAGGCTATGCCTGCCTCGCTATGCTCAGCAGGTGCTCTTGCACCTCCGCAACGCTCCTATCAGGTAGAAAACACAAAAATGGAAACCAAAAAGATTTAACATCATACCCGCATTTACGCTTCTACGCATGTACGCAACTACTTTTTTGATGTTCTTTTCGCAGAGACTTGTGGGTCCCCGCCGCAGGGGGCCTGTTATGAAGCACTCCCACATCATGCGGCTGGTTCAATCAAAATTATAATAATCCGTCCATTTTACCTTTTGGGTAAAATGGGTTGACCCGGCTCAGCCATCCAAATAATTTTGAACAGGCACAGCGAGCGCATTCCCCGGAGCTCTGCTCCGGGGTTAGCGAGCGCATTACAAATATTTCCTCCCCTATAGAAGATTCCCCGAAGCTCTGCTTCGGGGAGCTTCAATTTTTAAAAAAAACTATCATAGTAACGTTGTATTTTCGTTAATCAGCCCTTACGGCTGGCCGGGAGGCCGGTATTGCTATCCTCTCGTAATCATCTCACCAGGGAAGGAATTCTCATGGGCGACATTCGGAAAGAGATCTATCTTGACAATAACGCCACCACGGCCGTTGCGCCGGAGGTGCTGGAAGCGATGCTGCCTTTTTTCAAGGACCGCTACGGCAACCCGTCGAGCATCCACCGGTTCGGCGGGCTCCTCAAGCGCTACGTCGAAAAGGCGCGCGAGCAGATGGCCGCGCTCCTCAATGCCCTGCCCGAGGAGATCTTCTTTACAAGCTGCGGATCGGAGAGCGACAACTTCGCCCTCAAGGGATTCTGCGCCGTTCACGGCGCGCGGGCGGGCATCGTCACCTCCACGGTGGAGCACCCCGCCGTGCGGAATACGGCGCGCTACCTGCAGCAGAAGGGCGCATCGCTTACCGAAATCAATGTTGACGGCGAAGGGCTCCTTGCCATGGAGGAGTTCGATGCGGCTACCGTCGACGAGCACACCATCGTCTCCCTCATGTGGGCCAACAACGAAACCGGGGTACTGTTTCCAATCCACGATATCGCGACCATGGTCAAGGAGCGCGGCGGCACCATGCATACCGATGCGGTCCAGGCCGTGGGCAAGGTGCCGATCGATCTCCGAAAAACGCCGCTCGACCTCCTGGCGCTTTCCGGACACAAGCTGCATGCGCCCAAGGGCATCGGCGCCATGTTCATCAGGAAAGGCACCGACCTCGATCCGCTCCTGCACGGCGGCCACCAGGAACGCGGCCTGCGCGCCGGCACCGAGAATGTCGCTTTCATCGTCGGCCTCGGCTGCGCGGCCGAGCTCGCGCGGCAGCATATGGCCGAAGATTCCGCACGCATGAAGCAGCTGCGGGACCGGCTCGAAACGGCGCTTCTTGCCTCCTGCCCTGCCGCAAAGCTCAACGGCCATAAGACCGAGCGGCTCCCCACCACCCTCAATATCAGCTTCGAGTCCATCGAGGGCGAGGCGATCCTGCTCCACCTTGACGAACTCGGCATCGCCGCGTCGTCGGGCTCCGCCTGCACGACCGGTTCGCTCGAACCGTCGCACGTGATGCTCGCCATGGGACTCCCCTACACCTTCGCCCACAGCTCCACCCGATTCTCCCTGTCGCGCTACACCACCGACGCCGATATCGATGCCGTGATCGCCGCCATGCCGGGCATCGTGACCAAGCTCCGCTCGATCTCGCCTTTTGTCAATAACCCTGAGGTCAAGGGAAGCCTGCTCACCGAGGTGCTGCGGCTCAAGAAAGAGAAAAACGCCGTGATCCTCGCCCACACCTACCAGCCCGGCGAGGTGCAGGATGCGGCAGATTTCGTTGGCGACTCCTACGGCTTGAGCGTCGAGGCCACGCGGGTCGCGGCCGATACGATCGTCTTCTGCGGCGTCCGCTTCATGGCGGAGACCGCCGCGATCCTGAACCCGGACAAAACCGTGATCCTCGCGACGCCGAGCGCGGGGTGCCCCATGGCCGACATGATCACCCCCGCCGACCTGGCCGACCTCCGGCAGAAGCATCCGGACCGGCGCGTTTTGTGCTATGTCAATTCGACCGCCGAGGTAAAAGCATTGTCCGACATCTGCGTAACGAGCTCCAACGCCGTCATTATCGCCCGCAGGCTTCCCCCCGGTGAAGGGATCATCTTCGTACCCGACCGCTACCTCGGCGACTACGTTGCCGAAAAAACCGGGCGCGACATCATCCTCTGGAAGGGGTTCTGCCCCACGCACGCCAGGATCACCCCGGCTATGGTGACCACGGCCCGCGCCGCCCATCCTGAGGCACTGCTCCTCATCCACCCCGAAGCGCCCGTCGAAAGCCGCCGCCTCGCCGACCAGGTGCTCTCGACCGGCGGCATGTGCTCTTTCGTTAAGTCGAGCTCCTGCGCCGAGTTCATCATAGCAACCGAAATCGGTCTCCTGCATACCCTCCAGAAGCAGAATCCCGGAAAGAAATTCTACCCGGTCTCGGATACCGTCGTCTGTTCGAACATGCGCAAGGGGTCGCTCGCAGCGGTGAAGGATGCGCTTTCCGGGAGCGGAGGGGAAGTGATCCGGGTTCCGGAAGAAATTGCAGATAAAGCAAGGAAGGCGCTCAAGGCGATGATAGAAATGACGGAAAAAGGATAAAAGAAGAAAAAAGCAAAGTCAACTTCCGGGCGTTCCGCTGGCCGCCCCGTGGGGCGGCCAGCGGCGCGCCTCCGCCGGGCTCTCGGCACAGCCGAGCCGGTCTGGGGAGCCATGCGGCGCCTTGCGCCTGTGTCTCCCCAGACTGCCTGCCTCGCTTCGCTTCAGCAGTCACCCTCTGTCCTCGCTAACGCAACGTCAAAAGATTAAAATACAGAGAGACGTAGATGCAAGGTTACATTTCAGATAAGCGGGAAGATTGCTGATTTAGCCTTCGGATCCCCCGCCTTCGGCGCCCCCCTTATTAAGGGGGGTTCAGGGGGGATTTATCAATAAGAAGTTGTCGTTTATGTTTTTTCTACCCTGAAAGAGGGCGTTGCGGGGGTGCGCGAACGTTTGCCAAAGGCAAACATCGCCGCGCACCTCCGCAGGAAGGGGTGTGGCTGAAGACGCGTGCCTTTCGCGGCTTCAGCCCAGGGGAAACCCGCGTAGCGAGGTTTCCCCACCAAAGGCAGTAACAAGGCAAGTATATTTACATGATGAATTTTTCCTCCTGGTATGAACAAAACTATCCCTCTTTATCAGGCTCCGGTCTCTGGCTGCGCGGGGGAGAACCCAATACCCTTCCCGCATCGGAATTCGATAACTCTCCCTTCCGTATCCTCATCGCCCGGCTTTCAACGTACCGCGATACGGCAGATTCCTTTACGCATAAGCTGCTCTATCAGATAGCGGCCTCGATTCCCGGCACCTTCCCGGACATGGCGTTCCTGCCGCCGCCGAAAGACGCCGAGGCATTCGACCGCGACAACGTCCCCTGGCTTCTCGGAACAACCGGCAAGCACGGAGCCCGCGACTTTTCGGTGGTTGCGCTTTCGCTCTCGATTGTCCAGGAACTGCTCAATATCGCTCCCCTGCTCCGCAAAAGCGGCATTCCGCTTTCCCGGAACGAACGTATGGCCGACGCGGCATGCCCGCTTGTCATTCTCGGCGGCGCCTCGGCGCTTTACGCGTCTTTCCTGTTCGGCCCGGACCCCTGCGTCGACGGCATCTTTGCAGGCGAGGATGCCGGCACGATACGGGAGCTGTTTTCTCTTTGCAGAGAGGGAGTTGCCGGTAAACGCGACAAACGCGCACTCCTTCAGGAGCTCCGCGGAGTCCCGGGCTTCTTCGAACCCGGGGGACCGATCGCTACCTCGATGCACCATAGCCGGTCCCTGCCCGCCGGGCAACTGCTCGAACGCGGGCCTGTCATGTTTAACGAGGGAACCATCGGAACGGCGAGCCTGCAGATCAGCGAGGGATGCGCGGGCATCTGCAGCTTCTGTGCCGAGAGCTTCGCACGAAAACCCTACCGGGAATTCGATATTGAAACTCTGCGAGAGGCCGCTCTCCGGCTCAAGGCGGCCATGGCGGTCGAAACCCTTGAACTTTACAGCTTCAATTTCTCGATGCACCGCTCCTTCCACCGGCTCCTCGAAGCGCTGGTGGTGCTGTTTCCCGAGGTCGGCCTCAAGAGCCAGCGGCTCGATTCCATTGCCTTCGATCCGGAGCTCCTGAAATTTCTCCACGCCGCCGGGAAGTCGAGCCTTACCTTTGGAATTGAGGGAATATCGCCGCGCCTCCGCCGTTACCTGCACAAGGATCTTGGCGAGCGCGACATACAGCGGGGGATGCACGCGGTGCTTACCGCGCCGATCCGCGAACTCAAATTTTTTCTCATTGCCACCGGACTCGAGGAACAGGCCGACTACGATGCATTCCGCAGCCTGCTGGCGCTCATGGGCGAGATCCTCCGGGGTTCTGCCCGCGCGCCGCGCATCATCTTCTCGATGACCATGCTGGTACGGTTTCCCGGGACGCCGCTCGAATTTGAGGATGCCCCGGAACCGGGCATTTGCCGGAAAGTGGTTGAGGCCGTGGAACGACTCGTTCGGGCTGCAGGTTTCGAATTCCGGACCTCTGCCGGAACCTCGGATTACTGGATTTCCCAGCTTCTCGTGCGCCTCGCCGACCCCCGCGTCGCCGAGGCGGTGCGCGTTGCCTGCGTCGCAATCGGCTTTGTTTACTACCGGGATATCCCGACCGCGCTCGTTTCGTCCATCAGGGAGCAGCTTGCCCTTCGCGGCATACCTGCCGATGAGCCGTTCAGGGGCCATTCGCCGGCAAGCCGGTCGCAAAAACCCTGGAGCGGCATTGAAACCGGCGTTGGCGAGGCGTTCCTTGCCGCACAGTGGAAGTGTGCCATAGCGTCAATGGATCAAGGTCAGGCCGAAGAGGTTCCGATTGCGCTTCCGGCCAGGGACCGCTCCGAAAATCGTCTCCCCATAGACCGGTTTCGGGAGCTTATTGCAGCGACCCGGAGACGGAAAACCGTTATCCATTTCCGGGTGAATATCGATTCATCCCTGCGCGATGTCCCCCCGGCCATGCGCGGAACCCTGCTGGCAAAGGCGCTGATGGCGGCCGAACCCGGACTCGTTCCGGAATACTGGGGCAATTGCGGATCGCAGGTCGCCGGGACTCCCGGGTGGGAAAGGGCAACGGGCGACGATGTCGTCGCGCTTGCCTGGCTCAGCCCGGCGGACGAATTGGTCCGTGAGCGTCTGGCGGATGCTTTGTTTGTTCGGACTATTGCCGATCGATGCGGCCAAGCGGTCACGCTTATCGGACCGGCATCGTCGGGACCGGAAACTGTTGCCGAAGTAATCTTCACCTCCCCGTTCCCCTTCGATCCTTTCGCGTACTCTTCCCGGAAATCGCTGAAGTATACGCTCTGCAAAACCGGGGAGCATGCCGCCGAATACCGCCTCTCCCGCGATTCGCTCAGGAAAAAAATCCTGAGCCGCTGCACGGTCGAACAGGGCGGGGATGGATTGTTTCGGGTGAGCATCGTTCCCGGGCCGAAGTTTTCGCCGGGCGAGTTCGCCGAAACAGCCTTTACGGTGCCGGGGAGTAATGAGTGGGTGCGGATTATAATTGAGGCGAAGTTTAAAGATTAAAAACTTGGGCGTTCCGGAAGGCACCCTGAAGGGTGCCTTCCGGCGCGCCTCCGCCGGGCTCTCGGCGAAGCCGAGCCGGTCTGGGGAGCCATGCGGCGCTTTGCGCCTGTGGCTCCCCAGACTGCCTGCCTCGCTTCGCTTCAGCAGGCACCCTCTGTCCTCGCTAACGCAACGTCAAAAGATAGAATTCAAAAATTTGAAACCCTAAAGATTTACCTATTCTTTCATGTGTTTTCTACCCTGAAAGAGGGCGTTGCGGGAGGGGGAAGGCGTTTGCCTTCAGGCAAACATCGCCTCCCCCTTCCGCTGGAAGGGGTGTGCCAAAGACCCCGCAGCCCGGCTTTGCGGGCGCGGAGGGCTTTGGCCAGGGGAAACCGCCGTAGGCGGTTTCCCCACCATAGAATTCAATATTTATTCTCCTTTTTAATCCTTTTTTATCACAATCTCCTCATCATCCAATAATATGTACTACCCTTTCAAGAGAAAAATAACGTAGTTTATACGTAGGGCGAGGTGTGCCCATTTTTAAAAAACGGCAGAGGCTCTCTCCTCTGCCCTTCTTGTTCATGATAATAATTCTTATTTCAGCTGCTACAGAAGTAGAGGCACGGAGGTGATTTTGCAGTTTTTTTATCAAACCGCAATAAGGGCTTTTTCGGCTCGCAACGTATGGGGTATTCTCCTTGCAGGGCTGGCGCTTGCCGGTATTGCAGGCGGATGCGGCGGAACTGCCAGAAAATATCCGGTGCTGAATGAAACGCTGAAGGCTCCGGCGCCCTCGATAACCCCTGCTGCGCAGAGCGGCGTAAGACCTCCGCTCGACCCGATGCCTCCGGCCTGCGTCGATGTGGCGGTATCCGATTCATCCGATGATCCCGACACCATATCCGAAGATCCGGGCGATCTCATCGCCGATGCCCGGATGTATTGCCATGACAGCAACTATGTCGCAGCAGACTCCCTGCTTCGCATCGCCGTAAAAAACATTCTCGTTATCGATGCCCAGGGGCAGAGCGACCGGTATCCCACCTCACGGTATATCGATGACATTATCGCCCTGTACGATGACAAAATGCCTAAATCGTTTGCGCTGCCCGACGAGATTGCAGCATCGGCTTTCCAGTGGCAGGTGGGGCAGTCGCTGGATTCCATGCAAATTCCCTCATCCGACAGCGCCTCCATCGCATCGCTCGGCTATGAGAATAATAAGACCTACGATGTTCCCATGATATGGAACGACGAGGTGCGCCGCGCAATACTTTTTTATGTGAAAAACCGGAAGAATACCATTGATAAATGGTTTCCCCGTGCGTCCCGTTACCTGCCGTATATGCGCCAGATGTTCGCCGACAGCGGTATGCCGCAGGACCTTGCCTATCTGCCGCTCATCGAGAGCGCCTTCAATCCGATGGCATACTCCTGTGCACGCGCATCCGGAATCTGGCAGTTCATCGCCTCCACCGGCAGCCTTTACGGATTGCACCACTCCTACTGGATCGATGAACGTCGCGATCCGATCCGGTCGACGCAGGCGGCCGTCACCTACCTCAAGAAGCTTTATAGTGAATTCGGCAATTGGTATCTGGCGCTTGCCGCTTACAATTGCGGCGAAAACGGGGTAAGCCGGGCAATTACCCGCTGCAACACGAGCGACTACTGGAATCTGCGGCTTCCGGCACAGACTAAAGGGTATGTACCGACCTACCTGGCTGCGGTGACCATTGCGAAGAACCCGCGGGACTTCGCCGTTCCGGTTCCGCCTGCCGATTCGCTGCCTCCCGATACCGTACTGCTCAATGATTGCATCCGACTCGATGATATTGCCGGGGGGATCGGCATTCCGTCCGATTCGCTCAAGAAACTCAATCCGCATATTCTCCGATGGTGTACGCCTCCCGATGCCACGAACTCCGTTTTATATCTGCCTGCAGGCTATAAGGCGTCATTTGAAAGCTTTTACGCGCTGCTTCCCGAAGATAAAAAGGTCAAGTGGTGCCATTACCAGATCAAGCGCACCGACAATATCCAGAAAATAGCGGCGGATTTCAACATTCCGGTCAACGAGATCATGGCAATCAACCGGCTGAAACATCCGCGCCTCGCTCCCGGCCGTTTTCTATTCCTGCCCCAGCGGCCTGCAACGGATTCCAGCGCAGTCGCCGTGGCGGATGCCTATCTTCCCCCCGTCAATGCTTACGAGGAGGAAACCTACAGCGACGCGGTTGTCTACCGGATTAAAAAAGGCGATTCCATGGGTAAAGTCGCCCGCAGGTTCCACGTTACCCTTACCCAGCTCTGCCGCTGGAACCGGTTGACGCGCACCGCTGCGCTGCGACCCGGCCGTACCCTGATGGTGCGCCCGGCTTCGGAAGCGGAAACCATCGAAGCCTCGGCTCCGGAAACCGGGAATACGGCCGCGAAGACAGTCTACGTGGTTCAGTCCGGCGACACGCCCTATTCGATTGCACGTCGTACCGGTGTGAAGCTGGGCAACCTCCTTGCCTGGAACAAAATCGACACCGCGCAACCGTCGATTAATGTCGGCGACTCGCTCACGCTCATAGCGCCGCCGCGCACGCTCGCGAGCGCCTCGGTAAGCAGGCGCGCAGCAGCCGTCCAGGCTTCGCTTGCGGCCGAACCCCCGCGCAGCACGGAAAAATCGGATGCAGCCGGGAAGCGCTTCTACACGGTAAAGCGCGGCGACAACCTGTTTTCGATTTCGCGAAAATTCGCCCTTCCGCTCCAGACGATCCTGTCCTTCAATCATCTGCGCCGCAACAGCGTTCTTCGCCCGGGAAGAACCATTCTTCTTCCTCCGGCGCCCGAAGCACTTGCCCCGACCGTTCCTGTCGATTCGAGCGTACCGAAGAGTACCGTTTATTATAAGGTCCGTAGCGGCGACACCCTGCCGCTTATCGCCTCGGCGTTCGGCATTCCGCTCGAAAAGCTCTCACGCGATAACAACCTCCGGCCCGACTCCATGGTGGCGCCCGGAGAGGTGATCAAAGTGGACAAAAGCTGGGCTCCGTGAAGCCGTTCGGGAAGTGGCTCGCTCCGGGCATAATTGCCCTTCCGGTCCTGATCGGCATAATCCTGCTGCTTCGCGGGAATCGCGAGCGCGCCAACGGTTACTCCTTCGGTACCCTCAAGGCGATCGGCCTCGTGCATATCAAGGGTACCATTGTCGAGTCCGACGAGTACGTCCGGCAGATCAGGTCGCTTCGATTTGACAACTCGATCGCCGGGGTCATCGTCCGCATCGATTCGCCGGGCGGCGCGGTCGCGCCGTCGCAGGAAATCTACCGGGAGATGCTCCGGTTCCGGGAAACCTCCAAGCCGCTCGTCGTCAGCATGGGAACGGTTGCCGCTTCCGGGGGCTACTACATCGCGAGCCCCGGCACAAGAATTTTTGCCGACCCCGGAACCCTCACCGGCAGCATCGGCGTCATTTTTACCCTGCCGCTCTACCAGGAACTCGCAAAAAAAATCGGCGTAGAGTTCCGGGTATTTACCGCCGGGAAGATGAAGGACATCGGCAGCCCCTATCGCCAGATGACCGGAGACGAAAAAAAATTCATCGATGCCCTGCTCAAGGATACGCACGAACAGTTTATCGAGGACGTAGCGGCGGGACGCCGCATGAACCGTGACACGATAGCCCGCTATGCCGACGGCCGCGTCTTTACCGGGCGACAGGCTGTGGCGATCCACCTGATCGATACCCTGGGCGGCTACGAAGACGCCCTGGATTGGATCCGGAATGCCACAGGCCTGGGAAAGAATGCCGCCATCGTCGAGCGTAAGGGGACCTCTTCACGCCTTCGCGAGTGGCTCAAGGATGAGACAGCCGCGATTTTTCCAGCGCTCCGGATGGCGCAGCAACCGGCCGGGCTGTACTATATGATGAATCTGCGGTAGGGAATCAGCCTGGGATTTCCGGCGACCTGCAAACCGGCAACAGGGCATCGACGCCTCTGAAGGGCCAAGCCATGATAGAGCATCGGATTACCATACGGAGGTTACTGCTCTTAACCGCCTGCCTTCTGACCGCTGCGACCGGCGGATTCGCCGGTAACCCCTTCATCTGGTGGGATGGCAACGCCGACCCCACCATCCGCGTTTTTAACAATACCGCCTGTCTGTACCCGTCTCACGACTCTTCCGAATACGTAACTACCTGGCTGGAAGATAATTTCAAAAGCTACTCCTCGACCGACCTCGTCAACTGGACGGATAACGGCGTCATTCTTTCGGAAACACAGGTTACCTGGTCGACAAATAATCATACCTGCTGGGCGCCCGACATACTTTATGCAAACGGCTATTATTACCTTTTCTTTGTCATGGACTCCAAGACCGGCATTGCACGGGGCACCTCGCCTGCGGGGAGTTTTACCGATTACCTCGGGAAGCCCTTTGTCGCGAACATCGACCCCTCGTGCTTCACCGAGGATAATGGGAACCGGTATTTAACCTGGGGGCAGCCTCCGGCAGTGGGCTGCGGCACGAATTGCTTTTGCCAGGTGCAGATGGATACCGCTGCCATGAACGATTCGGTCGCAAAGGGGGCCGGTCTCTGCATGCCGAATGCCGACAGCATGACCGAAGCATCGTGGGTCTTCAAACGTAACGGCATGTATTACCTGCTTTACGGAACCACCTCCAACGGCTCTATCCGCTACGGCACCTCGACCACGCTTGCAGGTCCTTACACCTACAAGGGCCGCGTTATCTCCGGTTATAAATACTGTCCGGGAACCGGGCACGGCAGCGTGTTCGAACTCAATGGCCAGTGGTACATGGTTTCCCATATGTGCATCTACAGCAACGCCTACTTCCGGAAAACCGGTATCTGGTACCTCCACTTTTTTGATAACGGGCTTATCGACTCCATTACTTCGCCGGGAACCTGGGGTGTCGGCAGGTACCGGGCATTCGATACGCTGCAGGCATCGGAATACTTCAACATGCAGGGGGTCACGCAGGCACAGTGCTCGGAAGGAGGATTCGGCATTTTCGGCATCCATAACGGCAGCTGGGTCGAATTCGCGAAAACGAACTTTCTCAATTGCCGGGACAATCTCATGATGGAGGCACGGGTGGCCTCCTCCGACGGCGGCACGATCGAGATCCGGCAGGGCAGCCCGACAGGAACGGTTCTGGGAACTGCCTCGGTGTCCGCCACCGGGGGCGATTCTTCCTGGCAGAATGTTTCCTGCCTCCTGACGGTAGCTCCGGGTACCTATCAGAGCGACCTTTACTTTACCTTCCAGGGTACTCCCGGAGACACGGGACAGCTGTTTGCCTGCCACTGGTTCAGATTTACGACCACCGATACCCTGCCCCGCAACGCCTTCGACGAGATCCAGGCGGAAAGCTGTGATTCCTCATCGGGGGTAACGACGAGCACCGCCGGCGTTATTGCCGGAAGCGGCAGCATAACTGCCACGCAACCGGGGGGCTATACCTGTTACCGAAACGTTTACTTCGGCAACGGTGCGGCCGCGGTCGATTTCCGCTACCTGAGCGCAAGCAAAGCGGCATCCAGAAAAATTGAACTGCGTGTCGACAGCCGTACCGGGCCTGTTCTGGATACCGTCGTCATTACCGATACCAGCGGTACCTGGCGTGCAAAGTTTTCCGCGACATCCCCGGCTATTACCGGACTTCATACTCTTTATCTGAATTTCCTAGGAACCGCCGGGGCTGCAAATCTTTTCCAGATCGATATGTTCAGGTTTATCGAAGCGGCGCCGTCGGCAGTCGGCGTCCGGCACCCGTCTCCGGAACTCCCGGCCGGGATCCATGCAACCGCCACGTCGAAATACCTTCTCTACCTGCCTGTTGCCGGGGATTGCAGCCTCCGTCTCAAAGATGCCCAAGGTGCCGTCGTGCTGTACTCGCTTGACGGAAGGAAGATAACCGGGCTCTCTCCCGAAAAGCTCTCGTCCACGGGGCTGCATCCGGGGGTATATATTATGAAAAACGATAATAGCCCGGCCCGGCCGTAACGGTCCCCTTATCGATCCCGGGCGAAAAATCTTTCCCCCGATTGGCTCTTCCTGCCCGGAGGCAACAAGAATCGTCAACCACCGGCGCTCTCCCCGGTGACCCTCCGGCATCGTCAGGGATGGCCCCGATTAAATTTTTTCTGGCGCTTTTGCATGGCCAATTACGATATTATTGCTCCCAAACGGGAAATATAGCGGTATAACCCATCCCCATTTCATGCACGGAGGTGTACTATGAGTATACAGAAACTTATCGATGAGGTAGAGCTTCTCAAGGCAGAATACGAGAAGTTCGAGCGTGGCAACAAATCCGCCGGAACCAGGTCCCGCAAATGTCTTCAGAATATTAAAAAGATAGCGCAGGAAATACGCATCCAGATCCAGGATACCAAAACCAAGGAAGCCTGAGTCGGATCGGATGGATCAAATCCGGGACCTTGCACCCGGCCGGGACATAACCGGCCGGGTGCACATGCCGTCCCGGAAGCGAGGTGAGGTCTGCGGCAGCCTCGCCCGATACGGCGAATTGCGCCCCAGGGTGACGGATCTTCCCGGTACAACTTCCGGTTGGCTTTCAGTACGGATTTCGAAAATAATTGCATGACCTGATCGAAATATATTGCTTATTGCGATTTATCTATTGTATCAACCAGTCACGCGTTCTTTTTAACAGCGGGAGTGCAGGACTCTATGACTGACTTTATGCTCGAGGTGCAAAACCTCAACAAGCGATTCGGCGAAGTGCATGCCGTGAAAAATCTGAATTTCCAGGTTCCCAAGGGAGAAATCCTTGGGTTTCTGGGACCCAACGGCGCCGGCAAAACGACCACCATGCGCATGATCACCTGCTATATGCCGGCGACATCGGGATCCGTGCGGGTAGACGGGCTCGACACCGTTTCCAACAGCCTTGCGGTACGCAGGAAAATCGGCTATCTCGCCGAAAACAATCCGCTCTACGGCGACATGACCGTGGCGGAGTACCTGACCTTTGTCGGCGAAATCCGGGGCCTGAGCGGTGGGCTGCTCAGGACCCGGGTCGATGAAATGTTTGCGGTATGCAGCCTCGGCAGGATGGCAAATTTTCAGATTGCCCATCTTTCCAAGGGGTTCCGGCAGCGAGTCGGACTGGCCCAGGCGCTGATCCATAATCCGGACCTCCTCATTCTCGACGAACCGACTTCAGGGCTGGACCCGAACCAGATCATTGAAATCCGCCAGCTGATCAAACAGATCGGTGCTCAGAAAACCGTGATCTACTGCTCGCATATTCTCTCCGAAGTGAGTGCCACCTGCAACTATATCATGATTATCAATGAAGGACAGATCGTGGGGAGCGGCACCTCCGAGGAGCTGACCAGGAATTCTGCCGGGGGTAACCGGTATGTCATTCGCGTGAAGGCAGATCCGGAACAGGTGCGCAATGGTCTCGCTGCGGTTCCCGGCGTTTCGCACGTGGCAACAAAGCCCGCCGGCGAATGGACCGTCGCGGAGGCGTTTGTCGACGGCGCCGAGGACCTTGGCGAATCGCTATTCCGGTGCGCGGTATCGAACGGCTGGAGTCTTTCGGAACTCAAGCACGAAACCGCAAGTCTCGAAGACGTATTCATCCAGCTGACGAGGAGTTGATATATGCAGAAAACCATGGCTATTTTCAAAAAAGAGTTTAAATCGTATTTTATATCTCCGATTGCCTATGTCTTCATTACGGTCTTTCTTGCCGTATCGAATTATCTTTTTTTCCATGTCTTTTTTCTCAACAACCAGGCGGAAATGCGCGGTTTTTTCGATCCGCTCCCGATTATTTTCCTGTTTTTCATCCCTGCCATCGCCATGCGCAGCTGGGCCGAGGAACGGAAGGTCAGGACCCTTGAGCTGCTGCTCACCTGGCCAATAAGCGACCTGGAAGTTGTCGCCGGCAAGTTTCTGGCATCATTCTGCTTCATAGCGGTGACCGTCCTTCTCACCCTGACGATACCGGTCTCCATCCTCCTTATTGGCGGTAAACCCGATCTCGGCCCGATCGTGACCGGGTATATCGGAACACTCCTCATGGGCGGCGCCTACCTGGCAATCGGCATGTGGGTCTCCTCCTATACGGAAAACCAGATCATCGCCTTCCTGCTGGGTGTCGTTGCCTGCTTCTTTTTTTATATCGTGGGAAGCCCTTTCATCGTCATGTTTACCTCATCCTTCCTTGCCTCGTTTTTCACCTATCTCGGGCTTGGAGGGCATTTCGAAAGCATCCAGCGCGGAGTTCTCGATACCAGGGACCTCGTCTACTACTTTTCCATAATCGGCTTTTTCCTTTTTCTTAACATCCAGTCCCTTGCCGGCAGGAAGTGGGAATAATTTTTCATTGGAGCAAAACACATGGAAACCAGAAAAATAAAAACACGCACGGAACTTTTCGTTTACATCCTCATTATCCTCGGCATCGTGGCCGTCATCAACTATCTCGGCACGGTCTGGTTCTCGCGGCTCGATTTGACCGAGGATAAGTCCTATACCGTATCGCCGGCAACAAAAAAGATCATGCGGCACCTCGATGATATCATCAACATCAAGGTTTACTGCTCAAAGGAGTTGAAGCAGGAGCCGCGGCTGCAGGCGACGCTCACTACCATCAAAGATATGCTGGCCGAGTACAAGGCCTATGGCGGGAAGAACCTCCGCATTTCCTGGATCGACCCTTCCGAAAGCGATGCTGCCCGCCAGGAGGCGCACTCCATGGGCATCCAGGAGATCCAGGCGCAGGTGGTTGAACGGGACAAGGTGCAGGTAGTTTCCGGCTTCCTCGGGCTCGCCGTGCTGTTCGCGGACCGCAAGGAGCTGATGCCGCTCGCCCAGAACCTCGGCAATTTCGAGTACGACCTGACTCGCGCGATCCTGAAAGTTTCCCGCCCGACCATGCCGCGTGTCGGCATCCTCAGGGTCGATACGCTGCCGCAGATCCCGCCGGAAATAATGGCGCGCATGGGCAGGCAGCAGCAGCAGCCCGATAAAACCGAAACCAAATTCGCCCAGCTTATAGAAAAGCTCCGTGAAAACTACGATGTATCCGTTGTCGATGTTTCGCAGGGCAAGCCCATCGACAGCACCCTGCAGGCGCTGGTCATTCCCGGAAGCGCCAGGGTGACCGACCGGGGAGCTTTCGAAATCGACCAGTATTTCATGAAGGGCGGCAAGGTCATCGCACTCGCCAACGGCATGAAGATAGAATTCAACCCGCAATTCGGTCCCATGACCACGAATGCCGACTCAAAAATTCTCGACCTGCTCCAGTCTTATGGTGTCACGGTTAACCGGAACATGGTGCTCGACGCATCCTGTAACCCGGTCATGATTCCGCAGCAAATAGGTTCAATGTCCTTCAATGTTCCGACTCCCTACCCCTACTTTGTAAAAATCGGCAGGGACGGGTTCGACCGTTCGAACCCGGCGGTCGGCCCGCTGTCCGATGTCGTTCTGCCATGGCCGAGCTCGCTGACGCTGTCGGTCCCCCTTGCAACCGGCGCAAAGGACAGTGCCGGAGGCGGCGTCAGGGCAGTCATCCTGGCCCATTCCTCCAAGAAGAGCTGGCTCGCAACCGGCATGGTCGACCTGAATCCGCAGCAGCAGTGGAAGCTCCCTGCCGGCGACACGCTCAAGCCCTCGACCCTTGCGGCCTACCTGACCGGTCACTTCAAGAGCTTCTTCGCTGGTCAACCGGTTCCGCCGGTTAACGGGGAGGCACCGACCGATACGCTGGGCAAAATCAACCTGCAGCAGAATGCCGCCGATGCCGGCCGCACCGTCGTCGCCTCCAATCCGGACGGCCATCTGGTTGTCGTGGGCGACGCCGACTTCGTTGCGTCGCAGAATGCCGCTCCGCAAAACCTCCTCATGGTGGCGAACCTTGTCGACTGGCTATCCCAGGATGAAAGCCTTATCGCCATCCGCAGCCGAATCGCCAGGGACCGCACCATCGAAGCCGATCTCCTGAAAAAAGGTTCGGCGATGCCGAATGTGGTTCGCGGCGTGAATGTCGCGCTCATGCCGATCCTGGTCATTATTTTCGGCATCATCATTTTCCTGCGCCGCCGCGAGCGCATGGCGGCTGCGCCGATAACCTCAACCTCAGGAACCACCGAAGCCTCAACTGAGGAGATTACCCGATGAACACCCGAAAAATCCTCTTCAGCGCACTTGTCCTTGCGGCCGCCATCGTCGTTATCGTTATTGTCAATGTGCTGTCCAATGCAAAACCGCAGGCGAATTCGCTCCAGTTTTTTCCCGGAATCTCGGCCCAGAGCCTCGGATCCGTGACGCTCGGCAACGCTTCCGACCGCGTCAAGCTTCTGCGCAAGGGCGACGTCTGGGTGGTCCTGCCGAAATCATCGACGGCCGCCCAGCCTGCGGGTGAAGGTCTCGCCGGCGGTGCAACCGAAACGCCAACCCCTGCGGGCGCCCAGGCAAAACCGGCAGGCGGCTCCGCGGTAGCGGAATTCCCGAGCGACAGCGCGGCAATCAGCCAGCTTCTGGAAACCCTGCTGAAAATCAAGAAATCCACGCTGGTATCCGAGAATCCGGCGAAGCAGGCAACCTTCGAGGTGGACTCGCTCCATGGAACGCGTATCGAGGCGTTCGACCTCACGGGTAAGTCGCTCGGAGCGGTTATCCTCGGTAAGAGCTCGCGGGATTACGGGAGCAACTATTTCCGGCCCGACAACTCGAATCAGGTTTATCTCGTGCCCGAGTCCAACCGCTACTGGCTGACGGCCGACCATAAGCACTGGGAGAATAAAAGCATCCTGAAGTTCGATCATGCCGACGTAAAGCAGCTGACGGTAGCGGCAAGGGGATCGCCGGTCATGGTAATCGCCCGGGGCGATTCAACCGCAAAGGGTTGGCAGCTGGTAGAGGGCGGCAAGCTGCCCCTTGACTCCAACAAGGTCGGCGGCATGCTCAATTCGCTTTCCAACCTGCAGGCTGCGGAGTTCGAAGACTCGGCCTATACCGACTCTGCAACAGGCCTCGCCGATCCGGCACTGAAGCTGACCATCGCCTTTAAGAACGGTTCAAGCAGGGTAGTTGCCATCGGCAACGAGAAAACCGGTCCGAACGAGTACTGGCTCAAGATCCCTGAAAAACCGTACACGTATCTTATCAATGAGTGGCAGTTCAAGCAGTTCAATAAGAAACCCGAGGACCTGGCGAATGTGCCTCCAAAACCCGACAAGCCGGGCAAGCCGACGCCCAGGCCGAAGACCCCCGGAAAAATAATAATGCCGAAGAAAAAATAGGAAGTTGATCGTTACGGGAGTGTGCCAGGCCCCCATCTGAAAGGATGGGGGCCTTTTTGATTGTTTGACAGAACGTGGCCGGAATACTATATTATCTATATTATCAAAGCTTTATGATTGACCGGCTCGATACGGTACAGGACCCTGAAGGCAATTGGGAATGCAGATCCCGGCAGGGCAAACGCTGGTCAACCGGAGGAAGCTTCGCCGCAATCCGGACCATGCAGATTGCGCTAATATTGCCCTGAAACAGAAACGGGTAAAACCACATAAGGAGGCGGTATGTCGGTATTGAAAATCAGGTACTGGTCTTTTACTTCCATCGTGTGTCTCGCGCTTTCATTTGCTGCCGGTGCGCAGACTATTACGCCGCCCAATCTCCTGTCGCCGGCAAACAACGCCGTAGGCCAGGGGACCTCGGTAACGCTGAATTGGGGAACCGTGAGTACGGCTGTCTCCTACACGGTGGATATCTCCACCTCATCGGATTTTGTGGGTTTTGTCGACTCGGTAAGCTTTGCGGGTGCAAATGCGTCATCCTATGTTCCGGCCGGACTTATTACCGGCATGGTCTACTACTGGATGGTGAATGCGACGAACGCCGCCGACTCCACCAGCGCCTGGTCGGCCGAATGGAGTTTTTCAACTCTGGCAGTACCTGCCGCTCCGATACTCTCCTCGCCGTCCAACGGCTCGGCCAACCAGCCGACGACCGTAACGCTGGCCTGGACCACGGCAGCCCGGGCAACCTCCTATGGCGCCGAGGTATCGACGGTATCCTCATTTGCGTCAACGGTTTTTCTTCAAGCCGGGCTCAGCGGTTCCCCGTTGATCGTCGGTGGATTGTCGGTCGGGACACTCTACTATTGGCGTGTCAACGCGAACGATGCCAGCGGAAACGGCGCATGGACGGCGGCACGGACTTTCATTACCGCCCTTCCCGCACCGACGCTTGCCGCGCCCGCGAACAATGCGGCGGGGTTAGCAATATCGCAGACCCTGCAGTGGGGAACGGTCGCCGGCGCCACGATGTACACGGTGTCACTCTCCACATCCTCGGCCTTCGCGTCGACCGTTGCAATGCAGGCAGGATTGTCCACCGGCTCCTATGCGACATCCGGGTTGGCAAATGGAACTACCTATTACTGGAGGGCGAATGCGACGGACGGCGTTGCAACGAGCCCCTGGGCGGCCGCATGGAATTTTACCACAATCGTTGCGATACCGGCGGCTCCCGTCCTTGCATTGCCGACAAACGGTGCGACTAATGCCTCGCTTTCTCCGACCCTCAGCTGGGGATCGGTTGCCGGCGCCGCCACCTATAGTTTTCAAGTTTCACTGGTTTCCAGTTTTTCTCCAAATGTGTTATCCGTGAATAATTGGCCGCAGACAAACTCCTCCAACCTTGTGACGGGGTTGATCAACAAGGATGTTTATTTCTGGCGTGTGAACGCTACGAATGTGGCCGGGACCAGTGCCTGGTCGACTACCTTTACCTTCGTCGCAAATCTAACATCAGTCGCTCCGGCGAACAAGATCGTTGCCGGTCCGTCATTTACCCTGAAGAACGGAATGTTCGCCTACTCCCTGAACAAGCAGGGTCCGGTTGAAATCATGATTTACAATATTCTTGGAAGGAAAGTATTCAGCTACAACCGTCTGGAATCGTCGGGCAGCCACGCTCTTTCTATCAAAAACCTGGACCTCTCGCCGGAACTGTATATCGTTCATTTCAAGGCGAACGGCATCGAGAAGGAACTGTCGGTAATGGGGAAGAGATCGGACTGACCGATAGCATCGTACTGGAGTCAACAGGGTGATATTTAAAATGGGCCGGCGCTGCCGGCTCATTTTTTTTGCTTACAGGATTACATAACTTATCAGGAACAGCACGTAAATGTCTTTCAAGGCGACCTTCAGGGCGCTGCGCTATCCGAATTACCGGTTGTTTTTCCTCGGGCAGGGAACCTCCCTTATCGGCACGTGGATGCAGCGAATCGCGACAAGCTGGCTCGTGTATCGCCTTACCGGCTCGGCGGTCATGCTCGGCGTCGTCGGATTTGTCAGCCAGATCCCGTCGTTTATTCTTTCACCGGTCGGCGGCGTTGTTGCCGACCGGTGGAACAAGAAAACGATTTTCCTGATTACCCAGATTCTGGCCATGCTGCAGGCCTTGCTCCTTGCAATACTCGTCATGCGGGGCGCCATCACCGTTGCCTGGATCATAGCGCTCAATATCGTCCTGGGCATCATCAATGCCTTTGATATCACCGCGCGCCAGTCCTTTGTTGTCGAGATGATCGAAAAGAAGGAAGATCTCGGCAATGCCATCGCACTGAACTCATCGATGGTCACCGGAGCCCGGGTGGTGGGACCTTCCATCACGGGAATCCTCATTGCATCAACCGGCGAGGGTGTTTGCTTTTTGGTTAACGGCCTGAGTTATATCGTCATTATCCTGGCGATTCTGAAAATGAAAATTCCCCGGAGAGAACGAAAACCGAAGAACACCCATCCGCTCCATGATTTCAAAGAGGGTTTTACCTATATAACGAGGTCGGTGCCCCTGCGTTCGATCCTGATCCTGCTGGCTCTGGTAAGCCTCCTGGGAATGCCCTACCAGGTTCTGATGCCGGTTTTCGCTAAGCGCGTCCTCGGCGGGGGTCCGCATACTCTCGGGTTTCTCGCGGGTGCTGCAGGTCTCGGCGCCCTGTGCGGGGCGATCTATCTTGCTTCAAGGAAAACCGGCGGCCATTTGCCCCGGCTTATCCCCGCCGCTGCCGTTTTTTTCGGTGTCGGCCTGATAACCTTTTCATTTTCCCGGTGCCTGTGGCTTTCATTGTTGTTTTTGTCAATTGCCGGCTGCGGCATGATGGTGCAGATGGCTTCGAGCAATACCCTGCTCCAGGTTCTCGTTGATGATGACAAACGGGGACGCACCATGGCGTTTTACGCCATGGCATTCATGGGGATGGCGCCCTTCGGCAGCCTGATCGCCGGAGGACTGGCCGGTCTCATCGGCGCCCCGCATACCGTTCTTGCCGGCGGAATCCTCTGCATTTGCGGTGCATTTTTATTTTCGGGGAAGATACTATCGGCGAAAAGCCTGCTGCCGGTGTCCGAAAAGGTGCTTGCGCCCGAAATTGAAACCGGGATCGAATCCTCCGAAGAGGTGACGGAGTCGCTGTAACCGGTCTCATTGAAACGGGCAGGATAAAGTATATTTTTGGATCGAAAATCAACCGCCGGGCTTAACCGGTAATGGTACAACCGGAGCCCTGCCGGCTCGACCGTGCCCGGGGCGGCAGTCCCGGTGAAATGATTCCAATTATGCCTAAACAGCGTCGGCAAGAATCCCAAAAAATCCCCGAAACACGGAAGGCCGCGCGCCCGCAGCCGGAAACCGCAACCGCACCGAGAACCGGGGAGTGGCGGCTCATCGGAATATTCTGCATTGCGGCGATGGTCCGGATTTTTCTTTTTAACGCCGCATTTCCCTTTTTCAATAATGTCGACGAGCAGTTCCACCTCGATACCATCATAAAATATGCGCACGGCTACACCGCACGGCCGGCGAGCAACCATTTCGACTTTGAGTCGGCGAGGCTTATCGCAGCATTCAGCACCCCTGAATATTTTCATGCTGCAAGGGAATTTCCCGATGGCAAAATACCGCCGCCGGCCTGGCAGTATCCGCCTGAGGAGTACAACCGTTATCTATCGCAGGGAACCGATGTCTGGCTTGCGCGATGCAGCAACGAATCGTATTCGCCCCCGCTCTACTACTGGCTGGGCGGAATATGGTACAATGTCGGCAAATTCTTCGGAGTAAGCGGCCTGCTTCTCCTCTACTGGCTGCGATTTTCAAATGTGCTCCTGTACGGACTCCTTATTGTCAGCAGCTATTTTTTCGGCCGGAGCCTGTTTCCCGGCAGGAAAGCGGTATATCTCGGCGTTCCCCTGCTGCTGGTCTTCTTTCCCCAGGATCTTTACTATACCCTCAACAGCGATGTGCCGTCTGCCCTTTTCTTCACACTTTCAATCTTCGGGCTCAACGAACTTGCCCGTGAAAAGAGGCCGCTCTATTGGTACCCTGCGGTCGGGGCGATCATCGGCGCAACGTTCATGATAAAGCTGACCGATGTCTTCATCGCCGTCCCTCTGGCACTGTATGCGGGGCTCCTGCTCTATCGCGGTTCCCGTCAGGGCCGGACCTGCAGTGAGGCGATACGCGTTTCACTCCTGTGCCTGACCGCGGCATTGCCTCTTGCGATATGGGTCGGCGGAAATCTGCAGACCTTCGGCGACGCGACGGCAACGGGTGAAAAGGTCGCCATGCTGGGGTGGACCAAAAAACCGCTTTTCGAGCTTTTTCATCATCCACTCTTCACCTTCAACGGTTTTTGCTTTTTCTTCGCAGAGCTCCTGCGGACCTTCTGGCGGGGCGAACTCGTCTGGGGGCTCAAAAGGCTCGCCTGGAGCGCAGCCGACGGCTTCTACATTTTTTCATCGATCGCCCTCCTCCTTTTTTCAATGGTCATTGGCTTTATGGATCGAAAAACCGGCTCCATGCTTTTCAAGCGGGTCATGTGCCTTTCATGCTTCCTTGCCGGAGCCGCGGTGCTCGCCTGGCTCTCCATTCGTTTCGATTTCGGAAACGGCTGGTATCCCTCCCGTGCGAGCCCCTATTTTACTTCAGGAAGACTGATCTCCGGAGCTACGGTACCCTTCCTCTGCCTGTATGTCGAAAGCCTTGCGATTCTGCTCTCAAAAGTCAGCCGGCGCCTCAATCCGCTCTACGTCATCGCGGCAGCCGGCACCTTGATTGTCATCGGCGAATTCGTCATCAAGGCCCCGGTTTTCCTGAGCCGGTATAATTTTTTCCACATATAGACATGAATAAACGGCTTTCCTTTTTCTATGCCCTTGCCGTGGCAGCGGCAGCACTTCATGCATCGCTGCCCGAAACCGCCTCTGCCGCAACTTACACCATTCCTGTGACCAACCGGGCAAAAACCGACCTGAGCGGCAATGTATGGAAATTTGATTCCAGCAACACCCTCACGGGTGCCCAGGCAGTCGGCTATAACGATGGAGCCTGGACAACTGTTACCATCCCGCATACCTGGAATACGCACGCCAATAAGACGTTTTACACAAATTGCTGGTACCGGACCCATTTTGCCGGGAGCCCAACCGACACCTCGGGCGGAAAAAGATTTTACCTCTTCTTTGAAGGGGCAATGGCGGTCGCAAATGTTTATCTGAACGGGACCTTCCTCGGACAGCATAAGGGCGGTTACACGTCATTTATTTACGATGCGAGGGCTGCACGGGTCGACAGCGACAACGTTCTTGCCGTAGAAGTGAATAACGACAGCAATTCCGGGTTGCCGGCATCGCAGAACGGCTGGATGCATTTCGGCGGGATCCATCGCAAGGCATGGACGCTGACCACTGCTAAGTACGTTATTGATCCCACCAATTTCGCCTCCCCGGGCGTTTATATCTCACAAAAGAATGTCAGTGCCGCAAGCGCCCAGGTATCGATTAAAACCATGCTGAGAAACTACGATGCCGCCGCCCAGTCCTTCGCAGTCAACAACATCGTCTGCGACAGCAGCGGCACCATCGTCACGGCTCTTACCGACACGGTGACGGTCACGGCGAATGCCCGGGATTCCGTCGTTACGACCGGCACTGTACCGAACCCCGCATTGTGGAGCCTGGGCAGCCCTCGATTCTATACGGTCTTCACGGAATTATGGGTCAACGGCACCCTGGCGGACATGGTTCCGCAGCGCATCGGATTTCGCTATTACTCTCTTACCAACAGCTCCTTCACCATGAACGGGGTGCAGAACCTCCTGCGAGGAACCGATTTGCATTCCGAAAGTGAATATGAAGGAAATGCCGTGGACAGCCCGACGGTCAGTTCGCAGTTTGATGCCATCCAGAAACTCGGGATGAATTATGTGCGGCTCGTCCACTATCCCCATCCGGTATTTACCTACAATATCGCCGACGAACGCGGCATCGGCATTTCGACCGAGACGGGAGACTGGGGGTCGACAACCGATGTCGGCAGCGTCGCCCGGGACAGCAACGTCTGCGAAATGGTTTTGCAGAATTTCAACCATCCCTGCGTACTATGGTGGGGATCGGCCAATGAAGATTCCTATGTGGCCGATATCAATCGCTGGGCTGCCGATATAAAGTCTCTCGACAGCATCAAACCGGTTACCTTTGAAAGCGACGGTACCGTTCCTACTTCGGTGAACTATGTCTTTTACCATATTTACCCGGGCTGGTACAGCGGAACCCTTCAGAGCTTCCCCGGCGGCGACCACTGGATAACCGAAAGCGGTGCCGGAGGCGTGATCACGACGCACCAGAGCTATACGTCGTTAAGCTACACGGTCGATACACTGGAACCGGAGGAGTACCAGAGCCTGGTGAACGAGTTCCAGTTCCAGTACATTTTCAATACCGATCCCACCAATGTGCCCCTCCATTCGCACTGGCTTCAGTTCGATATCTGCGATGTAAAGTATAAGGGCCTGAACTCCAAGGGGCTCGAGACCTATGCCGGGTTTCCCAAGGACTGTTACTATCTCTGGCAGGCAAAGGCCGTTCCGGGCGTCCCGCTGGTGTATATCAACGGGAAGCACTGGTACCTGCGGAAAACCGTCAGAGACGTCAAAGTCTATTCAAATCGCCCGGCCATTACTCTGTATGTAAATGGAATCGCCAAAGGGACGGCGGACGATGGGTTGTATAAGCAGCCTTCCGGCGCCGGGGGAAGCGTCATTAACAATGTTTTTTATTTTGATACGGTGCTTGCCCGGGGCAGGAATATCGTCATAGCAAACGACGGGAGCGGAAACGCCGACACTGCGGTACTTTACTATACCGGCCCGGGGCCGGTCGCTCCCGCCGATTCCGGGGCGTACATCACCAATCTATCTTCGAGCAATCAAAAGGACTCGGCCTGGTTTATCGACATTCCGGTGCATGCGCAGTGGCCGGTGTATTATCAGTGCGACGGCAATGCGGACAACACCTTCGACTCCATCCCTGCGGTGCTGGCAGATGCGCGATGGATAGCCACGAAACGGCAGAGCGCGACCGACTCAACGACCAGCCTGTCGTTTACCATCAATCCCGCTCTCGGAAAAAACGCGACCGTCTACATCCAGTTCACGCAGCAAACGTCGGCGCCATCATGGATCACCTCCGCGGGATTTACCAATACAAATATCACGGGCTGGTGGCGGGACAACAACATGAATCGAGTTCACTATCAGCTCTATTCCAACACCTATGCGCCGGGGGCAACGGTTGGCCTCGGCAGTTCGGCCATCGATTATGTCGTCTTAATCGGCGTGCCGCAGGCTGCCGGGATAAAGAGGCACCCGGTACTCCAATCCATGCCCGCCGCAATGAACGAGGGTACTTTTATGGCGATCGGCAGCAGGATCGTAATCCCGCGGTCCATGGTTACAAGAACGATGAGGGTTGGGGTCTTCGACCTGTCAGGGAGATGCGTGCAGGAGACAATAACGAGCGGGAACGTAATCGACCTGAATAAAACTGCCGGTGCAGCAGGGATAGGAACGGCACATATACTTCGGGTAGAAAGTGTAACCGGCAAATAAGAAGGTACTCCTCGGGTATTTTTTTTTTGAAAGTCCGGATTGAAGCTCCCGGCAGCAAGCTGCGGGGAGCTTCAGTGGTTCCCCCACATGAGCGAGCGGCAACAGCAAATAATTCTCTTAATCCCCGTTCGCCTGCAGCGTCAACGTCCCGGAGAGCGGCAGGTTCGCCGACGACGGCCCCACCATGATGGTGTAGTTGTCGGGCTGGGCCACGAACTGGCCGTAGGGCGCATACGAGGTCACGGCAGCCGCCGTCGTATCGAAATAGGCGAATTCCCTCTCGTGCAAAGTAAAGGATACGGTCGTCTGCTGGCCCGGTGTCAGCGTCACCCGCGTAAACCCGCGCAATTCTTTGACAGGCCGTGGTAATCTGGGTGAAGATTCGCCGATATAGAGCTGCGGAACTTCATCCCCGGCGACCGTTCCCGTATTCTGGACGGTCGCGGTTACGATAACGTCCTGGCCGACATAGGCCGGGTTCGGCGTGATGGTCAGGTTGCTGTACTGGAATGTCGTATAGCTGAGGCCATACCCGAAGGGGTAGAGCGGCGTCAACCCGTTGCGGTCATAGAAGCGGTATCCCCTTCCGGTATCGGCACGTTCATAGGGAACAGCGTTATTTGCCGAAGAGAACGGCGGCAATTGGGACGATGCCGCAGGCCATGAAGCCGACAATCTTCCGGAAGGGTTTATATCGCCGAAAAGTACCTGCGCGATTGCCGTTCCTTGTAATTCGCCGGGGTACCAGGCAACCACTACCGCGGGAACGCTGTCCCAGATGTCCTTCACGGCGGCGCTGCCTCCTGTCAACACCACGACGCACTTTTTCCCTGCAGCGATGATATTGTTTACCATGGCGATTTGACCGGCGGGCGGCTGGAGCGAATCGGTAGTCCTGTCGGCACCCTCACCCTCTCCGGATACCCCGAGGAAGGCAATGACGACGTTGGCATTTTTCCATTTCGAAGAATCGAGCACCCTGCCCGAACCGATTTCCGTGGTAATTCCCTGAATCGGCGAGACCGTTGTCGAAGGGGCAGTTTCGACCGCTGGTGCCGCTGCCGCCCGGATCGGTCCGGGCCGCGCTGTAATAGGGTCCGACCAGGGATACCGTATCGGACTTGCTCAGAGGCAGAAGAGGCGTCGTTCCCGTACCGAAGGGATTATTTTTCACGACGACGATCGACTTCTGGGCGATTTCCAGGTCCAGCGCCTGATGGGCGGCGCTGTTGAGCGTCGAAGTGAACTGCGTCACCGCTGCCTCGCCGATTTTTCCGATGAGGCCCGCCCATACTTTCACCCGCAATATCCTCCGTGCCATGTCGTTAAGCCGCCTCATGGTAACCTGACTGTCGGTAATGGCCGCCCCGAGAAGGCTCTGGGTGAAAAAAGAGTCGTTGTACAATTCCACATCCTGTCCGGCATTGGCGGCCGGAACGGTTGAGTGCATCCCTCCAAGGTCCGAGCAGACAAAGCCCCGGAACCCCCAGTCCGTTTTGAGGATATCGGTCAGGGTGTGTGAATTCTGGGAGCAGTAGGTCGAATTGACCTTATTGTAGGCGCTCATGACCGACAATACACAGCCCTCTTTGACGGCGTATTCAAAGGGCATGGCATAGATTTCCCGCAGGGTTCGCTCGCTTATATTGGCACTATAGGTGCCCCGGTTGTTTTCCATATCGTTGCACACCCAGTGCTTCGCCATGGGAACGCATTTTTCGCTCTGAACCCCTCTGATATAGGCAGCGGCTATCTGCCCGGAAAGGTAAGGGTCCTCGCCGAAGGTCTCCCAGTCCCTGCCGCCCCGCGGGTCGCGCACCGTATTCATCATGGGGCCTTCGAGAATATAGATACCCTTTGCATAGAATTCCTGGGCAAGATCGACTCCCATGCTGTCGATAAGCGCCGTATCGAAGGTGCAGGTCGTTGCGCACCCGGTCGGGAAGGCCGTGGAAGTCCCGGACACGCCGTCGCAGGGGCTTGTCGGACCGTTTGACATATAATATCCCGGAATCCCGAGGTTCGTGATGTCGGGCGACATCCGGGCGCTCCCGGTCCCATGCAGCTGGTCGATCTTATTCTGGGTCGTCATCATGGCAAGCAGGCTGTCGGTGGCTTCGGTGATATGGCTGAAGGTATCGATCATGGTGATGCGGGCCATATAGGTGCCGGTCGGCTGCCCATTTATTGAACAGCGGAAATTGATGTAGTTCTTGCCGTTCATACCGTTTGCAAAGCTGACGATCCCGACGCTGCCGGAATCCCAGGTGGGGAGAACCGTGGCGCCGCCGTTCACCGGAACAAAGCTCAGGCCGACATTGAGGGAGTCGCAGGCGCCAAGATGCAGGTTGTAGGTCACCTGGCCAGAATAATTGTATATGCTGCTGCTCCCGGACTGCGTTATGCCGGTCAGTTTCAGGATATTCACCGGAACCATGACCGTATCGATCACGGTCGTAACGGTATCCATGACTGAATCGGCGATAGCCTGTTTAGCCCATGCACCTGTTGAAAAAATCGTCACCGCAGCAATCATAATTATAAGCAAATGTTTTTTCTGAGTCATTGATTACCCCTATCGGCAAAACATCAGTTTCAGGTTTTTCTTGATCGATCCACACGACAGCGTTGCGAGGTAGATCCCGTTTCCCGATCTTCCGGTGCCGGAAATATCCCAGTTGACATACCCCTGCGGCGAGGTGACCTGAAACGACTTTATTTTCGCCCCGGACAGGGAAAAGATGGAGATTGACCCGAAGGCCGTTTTCAGCGGCAGCGACCACGACAGGGTAATCGTCCTTCTGCCTTCAAGATTGGCGCTTCCCGCAAAGACCGCTTCCTTATGCTGGAGTGCATTGCCGCCGCGTACTCCTACGGTGACCGGAAACGTAAATGCTTTGCTGTTTTTGACGACCGTCTCAGCACCCGGGCCGGTCATGAGCGCTCCTGCCAGTAGTAATCCCAGTATCCGCACCGAAATCCGCCTATAAAGCCTTTTTGTTTGCATGATAGTACAGTCCTTTAAAATTATGGAAAAGATTCTATTTCCTGATACTGTTGGAGACCGGAATGGCATAATCAGGATACTCAAAATAAAGCATTCGCACAATCAGGTCAATTCAAATCACAGGCACCGGCATCGCACCCCGTGATTGACACGGAACACGGTTTCTCCAATAGCTTGCGCAGGGCCCTATTTTTCAACGACAAATATCCTGCTTGCCAGGCCCGGTCCCGGAGTTTTCACATACATGATGTACTCTCCCGCCATCAGAGACGCCTTGCCGTATCCCGCTTTATCAAAATTGACCCGTGCGGCGACCCTGCCCGCAAGGGTATAGATAATCCCGCTGCAAGTCCCGGCGGCAATCCCGCCGAGGGAGCAACAAACCGTGCTGCCGTGAACGGCAATGGACAGCTTTGGGGCCCCGGCAATCGGCAGCGACGAGCCCAGAACCGCGGTTGGAATGCCGCGCGACAAGGTGTGGCTTCCCGATGGAATGGAATCCACATAGACGAAATTGCCGTCGCGAACTCCCGTTACCTGGACCTTGTCGACCATGACATTATTATCGCTCATGCCGAAGGAGGGCAGGAAAACCCTGGCAAATACCGACGATGGAATTGCCACCGTCATTGCCATGGATTGGCCCCGCACCGATTGGAAGCTTACCGATATCGACCCCTTGACCGTCGGCTGAACATAACTTCCGGTGGCAAGGACTCCCGGCTGCGGTTTGATCATCACGGTGGCATACCCCGGCAGGAGCGGCATTATCCCGAAGAGCTTGCGCGGGATGACGTTCCCGGCCGCGGTTCCCCAAGAGTGGTTCCAATCGAGGTTGGGTTTCTGGGAGGGGTCCCACGCTTCCATGGTCATGGTCGAGCCTATCTGATACATCTCATGGCCCCAGCTGTTGCCCGTTTTAGCGTCCATGAGGGAAATGGCAAAACTGTCCTGCCCTGCGTCAAAGAGCCCGTCGAGCAGGAATTGTGCGGCATAGGGACTGCATGCCATTCCGCGTGATTTAAGGTAGGTCGTTACGGCACCCTGCAGGCTGTCGGGTACCACGCCGAACGACAGCGGATAGAGATTGCCGTGAAGACTGACATGCTGCGTTCCGAGACCGTCCCGGTAGACCCCCTTGCTCTTAACATAAAGCGAGTCGGTGATCATCTTCAGCACGGCCGCGGCATGGGTCATGTAGGTAATGGAATCGGTCGCATGGCCGCACACCCCGGAAACCCTGGCCATCGTCGTCAGACCCTTGTAGCACCAGGAGCTGGTGACCACGTTGCCCTTGGTAAACACAAAGCTGTCGCGCATGACCGCAGGCCAGTCCACCAGCCCGGAATCGTTGCACAGTACCGTCGAGCACATGAGCGTATCGAGGGTATCGATACATTTTGTCAGGGCGGAATAATTCGTCTGCAGCTCCGGGAGGTTGCCGGTCTTCATGTACAGTTCCCACCCGGTAAGGACCGATATAATCTTGTACTCCCAGGGCCAGGTATGGTTCGCCAGCAGGTACTGCTGACTGTAAAGGGCGATCGGGGGATTGGTATCCGAAGCGAAATGGGTCAGCATGGTGATATAGGTGTCGCCCTCGTAGGGAGTTTTTTCGCGGTTGCCGTCGATATACACTCCCAGAAACGAGGTCGCCTTTACGGTATGCTTGCACAGGGACCAGACCTGGTTGAGCACCGTGTTCCGGGGAGGTGAACGACGAGGCGTAGTTATTGAAGGGCACATGCTGCGCCGTCCGCCACACCGAGGCGGTATCCAGGCTCACGGCCGGGGTCGGAAACAGCAGCCGGGCAGCCCGGAACGTGCTGTCGGTAAAAAGGGAAAACGTTCTGGTACCGGCGGTCATGGCCACCGAGGTGGTGCAGCAGTGCGGCCCCACCTCATTGGTGATGACATCGGTGTCCGATGCGGCCTCGGAAATAATCACCTTTACGGTCTGCGAGGAGGAGGCGGTAAGGGTAAAGTTCAGGCTGCCGAACCAGGCGGTATCGAAATCAATGAAGCTGTAGCTGTTACCGGACCGGACCGATTGATAAATTTTTACGGGCTTGAGGGTATCGAGCACCACCGGCACATTGGCAAAAACATGCGGGAGAATTTCGGTAAATGCCCAGAATATCAGCGCTAAGACCGGAATTATCTTCTTCCCGGAAATCATCGCCTGCCCCCCCCTATCGGGTAATTACCGCACACCGGCCGAATCTCAGCGATAAAATAAACAACGGGGCCCGGGGAACAAGGAGTTCGGGCGAAAACGAATAACACTATTTCTTCAAATACCCCACGCTCTGGGCAAATACCACTTCCCGGTCCTTCCCGAGTTTCATTGCTCCACCAAGGGCTTTTTTATCGACCGAGGCCCGAACCACGGTTGCCAGTCCTTCCGATGCGCAATAGAGGTAGATGTTTTCGGAGATATAGGCCGCGTCGACCTCGGCCCAGGAGCGGTCTCCCCTTCCGGCCTCGCGGGAACGGTCGACGACAAAGACGATATCGCAGGGAGCGGAAGCTATAAACTCCTGCGTCCCGGTCAGTTTCCTGAGGTCGCCGGAGACAGCCAGCCGGAGCCTGTTGGCCCTTGCATCGTAGAGATACATCCCCTCGGGAAGCGCGACGTAGAGATCGATCTCCTGCCGGTTGATTGCCGAAGGGGCGGTTCTTCCGCCCTTTTCGGGCCGATTTATTCCGAATCCGGCCCAGAGAAGGTTGGAGAGATCCTGCAGGGACAATGGCTGCGCGTCGTAGACACGGCTCGATTTCCGTTCCATCAAGGCCTGCATGAGTGGTTTTCCGATAGTGGTCTGCGGGGAAGGCAATGCACGGATGCTGTCCGGCGCGGCGAACAGCGGTGCACCGATGCAGAGGACCATAAGCGCGACAAAAGTACGGCAGCGATTTACGGGATAGTTCATGGGCTCACTCCTTTGGACAATATTTAAAGTCAGCGGATTGCGGGGAACGGATTTTTATAGTTGCAAACATCGTGCCGCGTTTTGTCGCTGCGGCGCGATTCATCCGGTGCATATGTTTTTAACCGTGCCCGGTTATCGAACCAGAAGGTTCCCCTCATCCATGATTTTCCGGTTGCTCAGAAAGCAATACCGGTATACTCCCTTTGCGGGAATTTGATTGGCCGCACTGAGAATAGATTGCTTCGAAGCAGTAGCGGGAAAGGAGAACCGGAAAACCTGCCTGCCGTTCAATGCATACACGGCGAGGATGCCGCGGTAGCCCAGTCCCGGAGCCTTGACCTGCGCCGGAACGCTCCGCACCGCCGCCGGAGCACCCTGGATAACCATGACATTATTGCTGGTAAAGTTTGCGACGAATATCGTGTTGGTCAGCGGATTTACCGCTACCGCCCCGGGCTCAAGCGCGGCATGCAGGGTGGCCGTCGAATCGGTTGTACCGTTAATGACCGTCACGGTGCTGTAAATGCCCGCAATACCGGCATTAGCGACATACACCCTGTTCGTCGCCGGGTTAACCGCGAGTGCAATGGGATTAAAGCCCACCGGCACGGCGGTCGTCGCATTGGTCGCTCCATTGATAACGGTAACGCTGTTGCCGGTATAATTTGTCACATAAATCATATTGGTGGCCTCATTCACCGCCAGAGCCTGAGGACCGGTACCCGTGGGGACGGTGGTCGTCGCATTGGTTGTGCCGTCGATGACCGTAACCGTATTGCTGCTGTCATTGACGACATAAATCTTGTCGGTAACCGGATTAACGGCTATCGCTCCGGGTTTCAGGCCGACCGCTATGGTAGCGACAACCGATCCGGTCGCACCGTTTATGACCTTGACGCTGTCGTTATTGTCGGTGCTCGGGATATTATTGGCGCTGTCATCCGCAACGTAAATAAGGTTGGTCACCGGGTTAACCGCTATTGCCGCAGGATAATATCCGGCGGCAATAGCGGCAGTCGCATTGGTCGCGCCATCCAGGACCGTGACGCTGCCGAAATTATTGTATATTCCCCGATTTGCCACATAAATCTTATTGGTCACCTCGTTCACCGCCAGTGCAACCGGGTTTATTCCGACAATCACGCTGTCCCTTGCATTGTCGGCCCCATTGATGATCGTGACCCGGGAATTATTTCCGCGAGTGCCGAAATCCGCCACATAAATTTTGTCGGTCACCCTGTTGACCACTATCGCCTGGGGACCTCCCCCCGCGTTTATGGTGGTTGTCGAATCGGTATTCCCGTTTATTGCAGTTACGGTATTGCCGTGAATGTTCGCAACATAGATGATATCGGTCGCCGAGTCTACGGCAATGGCCACCGGGTTCAAGCCCGTGGGTATGGTATCGCTGACCGCATCGGCACTTACCCCCCCAACACTGCAGAGTACCGGCACCGCGGCAACCATCAGGGTTTTAAAGACATAATTCATGGAATCTCCTTAAAAGGTTTCAGGCTTCCTCCAAAAATACAAGTCGGAAGGACCTGCTATCGCGATTTGG
>CAWDOZ010000191.1:0-6232 GCA_963803935.1 uncultured Fibrobacterota bacterium
ATCGGTGATGTAAAGCTCGGCATAGGCAGCCTGCCAGAGCAGGAAATTTGAGATGCGCGAATCGCCGCCGGTCCGGATGATGAGTTCGGGATCGGGAATATCTTTTGTATAGAGGTAGCTGCCGAAGGTCTTTTCGTCGAGTCCATCGAGAATCGAAGGATTCCGCACTGCCTCTTCGGCAACGCGACGTGCCGCAGCGACAATTTCGGACCTTCCTCCATAGTTGACGGCAAGGTTGAGCGTCAGCCCGGTATTTCCGGCGAGCCGCTTCATGCCGTTTTCGAGAGCAGTCCGGGTTTTCGGCGGAAGCTTCGACAGGTCGCCGATCACGGTGAGGCGGACATTATTCTCGTGCAGGTTATCGATCTCGCGTTGCACCATTTCAACCAGAAGGTCCATGAGCATCCGAACCTCGAGGCGGGGCCGCTTCCAGTTTTCCGTTGAGAAGGTATAGATGGTGAGGTAAGAAATCCGGAGCTCGCCGCAGGCCCGGACGATGGCACGCGTGGCATCGGTTCCGGCGCGATGGCCGGCGGTGCGGGGAAGCCCCCGCTTTTTTGCCCACCTGCCGTTGCCGTCCATGATGATGCCGATATGGCGCGGAATATTCATAGGCGTCGCATTTGAAGCTCTCCGGGCCAGTGAGGCGAGTGGCTATGGCAGGGGTGAGCTTCCCAATCTACTATAATAGAATGTGGAGTGAAGCCAAAAAAATATACATTCTTCGCGGATGATTAATTCCGGCGGCAACAGGGATATATGTTATAAAAAAATTCATAGCATTGGCACGGTCGCGGCAAAAGCCATTGAAAAGGCTGCGCTTCGGGAGCTTTTGGAATTCGATGCGGCATTCGCCTGCTTCTTGTTGCCCTCGCCCATATATAGCCCACCAACCCAACCCTAATTAAATCCCCCATCTCCCCCATTCCCGCGGACACGGCGAAATAGCCCTTGAATGGAGTTGCCGCCCGCTGTATTTTATAATCGATAATATTATATCGAATCCAGGGGTCTCATGGCTTCAACTCCCGACAGGCGATTTTCTATCCCGACCATCCGGCGGTTGCCCGGCTATTACGCTTTTCTCGAGCATGCTGCGGCGAAGGGGATCATGGCGATATCCTCGGCAACCATTGCCGGGCATCTCAATATCGATCCCATCATGGTGCGCAAGGATCTGGAAAGCATCGGAGCGGCAGGACGACCCAAAATAGGTTTCAATGTCGCCGAGCTTCTGTCAGTTATCAAGGAGTTCATGGGCTGGGGAAGGCTCGATGAGCTGATCATTGCCGGATGCGGCGATCTGGGCGCCGCACTCATGGGGTACAAGGGCTTTCCCCGTCGCGGATTTCGCATAGTCGCGGGATTCGACAGGGACCCGGCGCTGGAGGGCAAAACGATTCACGGCATACAGGTATTTCCCATGGAAAAAATGGCCAACCTGATTGCCCGTCTGCACATCGAAATAGGCCTCATTGCCGTTCCGGCCGAGGCCGCGCAGCAGGTCGCCGACCAGATGATCACCGGGGGCGTGCGGGGCATCTGGAACTTCTCTTCAGCCGCGCTCAAGGTGCCAAAACGGGTCCTCGTGCAGCAGGAAGACCTGACTGCATCACTGGTTATCCTGCAGAAAAATCTTTTGAAAGAAACGGTACCCTCATGAATCCGCAGCAGCCGATATTTACCGAAAAAGCTCAGTGTCAGGACTGTTACCGCTGCCTCCGGGGTTGCCCGGTAAAGGCGATAAAGATCGAAGAGGGCAGTGCGTCGGTGGTCGACAACCTCTGCATCCATTGCGGCTCCTGTGTCAACACCTGTCCCGGCGGCGCCAAGCGGGTGCGCGATGACCGCACCCGGGTCCGGGAGCTTCTGGCATCGGGAAAGCGGGTGATCGCCTCGCTCGCTCCCTCGTACGTTGCCGAGTTCCGGGACCTTGCACCCGCAACGATCATTGCAGCGCTGCGCAGGCGGGGATTTTACGGCGTCTCGGAAACCGCCCTCGGTGCGGAGGAAGTTTCCGCCCATGTTGCCGACCTCATCGACAACCGGGAGCCGGGGCTGTGGATATCGAGCGCCTGTCCGGTTGTCGTACGGTACATCCGCCAGTACCGGCCCGCTCTGGTCGGTTCGCTGACCCCGTTCCTGTCGCCGCTCCTCGCCCACTGCAAACTGCTGAAGAGAACTTTCGGCCGGGATACCTACGTCGTATTTTACGGGCCCTGTATCGCCAAGAAGGACGAGGCGTACGAGCATCCCGACCTGCTTGAGGCGGCTTTGACTTTTGAAGATCTCCGGGAACTTATCGATGCCGCCGCTTATAGCAACGGCGCCGCGTCGCCGGATGAACAATTCATCCCCGGCGAAGCGCGGGAGGGGTCGCTCTACCCCATCGACGGCGGCATGGTCGCTTCGCTGCGGAAGGAGTGCCCGGTCTGCGATCACCAGACCCAGCATTTTTCCGGGCTGGAAGAGATCTGTGCCATCCTTGATTGCATTGAGAAAGAAAAACCCGACAGGCCCCTGTTCCTGGAGCTCCTGTCGTGTTCCGGCGGCTGCATAAACGGACCTAGAACCAGGAAAGAGGGCGGCACCCTGGTACGACGGCTCGGGGTGCTGGAACGCAGCGTCATCGATGATGCCGAGATCCCCCGCCCGGTTACCATCGAAATCCCGGCCGACTTCCCACCCCGCGAGATCCCCGCTACGATTTTTTCCGAGGAGGAGATCGGCTCCGTTCTTGCGAAAACCGGGAAACTGTCGCGCGGCGACGAGCTGAATTGCGGCGGGTGCGGCTACGGCAACTGCCGCGACTTTGCCCAGGCGGTGCTCAGCGGGAAGGCCGAAACCGCCATGTGCGTTTCGTATCTGCGGAAGCTGGCGACCAAGAAGGCAAACAAACTCATCATGACCATGCCGTCCGGGGTGGTGATCGTCGATAAAAATCTCCGCATCATCGAGTGCAATGCGCGGTTCGCGGCCCTGGCCGGCAAGGATGCCGTGACTATATATAAGCAGCGCCCCGGCATGGGAGGAGCGGTGCTTGAAAAAATCCTGCCGGTTTCGAACCTGTTCCGCCACATCATCGAAGCCGACGACGATATCCTGAACCGGGACCTGCACATCGGAACACGGGTCATCCATTGCAGCATTTTTTCAATCGAGCCCGGGACTATCGCCGGAGGGGTATTCAACGATGTCACCGCCCCGGAGTTGCAGCGGGAGGAGGTCATCGACCGCGTCCAGAACGTCATCCGCAACAATCTCACTACGGTTCAGAAGATAGCCTACCTGCTCGGGGAGAACGCCTCGGAGACCGAAATGCTGCTTTCGACGATTATCGAAAGCTTCAAACCGATGCAGCCCGGAGACGACGATGTCTGATGAACCGGAAATACCGGCGTTCGCGCTGGACATCAAGGCTTTCCAGCGGCACAAGCGGAAGCAGCGCATCTGCGGCGATACCTTCGTCTTCAGGCGGTTGCGCGAAGAGAAACGATCCATCGCCGTACTCTCCGATGGGCTGGGAAGCGGCATAAAAGCCAATGTGCTGTCCGCACTCACCGCCACTATGGCGCTCCGGTTTACCGCCGGTTTCCGCGATCTGCAGAAGACCGCGGAGATCATCATGGAAACGCTGCCCGTCTGCAGCGTGAGGAAAATCAGCTACGCGACCTTCTGTATTATCGACATCGATGCCCTCGGCGAAGTGCGCCTTATCAACTACGACAGCCCGGCGCCCATCCTGATTCGCAGCGGCATGCCGGTCCCCATCGAAAGTTCGTCCATTTCGGGGCGTAACGGTGAGCGCGAATATCAACTGACCTACAGCAAATTCCCCCTGTCATTCAACGACCGGATCGTGCTCTTTACCGACGGGGTGACGCAGGCGGGAATCGGTTCCCCGCAGTATCCCATGGGCTGGGGGGTGTCCGACCCGGCAAAGTTTGCAGCCGGGATCGTAACGGCAACCGCCGATTGTCCTGCCCGGACGCTGGCCCGCAGAATCGTCCAGGAAGCCCATTCGATAGACTCCGGCAGCGCTGGCGACGACATGACCTGCGCCGTCATTCACTACCGTAAACCCCGCGAGCTGCTCATCGCATCGGGCCCGCCGGTGCAGCCGCAGAACGACGTTACCTATGCGAAAAATGTCGTTGGATTCGCCGGGAAGAAGATCATCTGCGGCGGGACGACCTCCAAAATAGTGGCCCGCGAGCTTGGAAGATCGATCACGATCAACCTGAGCGATTTGAATCCGGTGCTCCCCCCGCAGTCCTCCATCGACGGCATCGACCTGGTCACCGAGGGCATCATCACCCTGCACGCCCTGGCCAAACTGCTCGAATCGCCCAGGGACCTCGACGATATCAAACCTTCGCCCGCCAAGTCGATCCTTGAACGGATGCTCGAAAGCGACATCGTTCATTTTCTTATAGGAACCCGCATCAACTCGGCATGGCAGGACCCGGCGATTCCCGCTGAAATCGGCCTCCGCCGAACGATAATCAGCCAGATCGTTTCCTCTCTCGAACGCCGCCACCAGAAGGAGACCCGGCTACGGTACCTGTAAAACCGGCCTGTTACCCTCACCGGCACCACCCCGATTAAGTAGCTTCCCACACTTTAAGCCTGTCGCAATAAAAAAGTATTGACACGCTTTCGGCCTTTTGGTATATTATTATCGATAAATAAATATCGATAACTCTTGAACGAATGACTCTCGCAAAAACTTATGATCAACGATACCGTTTCATCCGCAGCCCTGCGACAATTGCCGCTCTACCTGCAGTACCTGCTCGAAATAAGGCCGGGAAAAGACGAATTTGTCTCCGCGGCCCGGATGGCCGCCGCTCTCGGCATCCATCATACCCTGGTAAGGCAGGACCTCGATATTGTCGGCGCCAAGGGGTTCCCGAAGAAGGGGCATCCGCTCGAAGAGACGATCACCGCCATCGAGGCCTATTTCCAGCTGAACAGCCGCCCGTCCGCCTTTCTGCTTGGTGCGGGCAACCTGGCGCGCGTACTCATCGGTTACCGGCAGTTCGACCGGGCCGGGGTCGATCTGCTGGCGGCATTCGATCAGGACAGCCGCAAGGTGGGTACCTCCATCCTCGGCGTCGAAATCCTTTCGGTCACCAAGTTCGTCGACCTGGTCCGGCGCATGCACGTGGCCATCGCCATTCTGACGCTTCCGCCGTCGGCTGCGGAAGAATCGGTGAAGCTCATAACCGAATCCGGCATTGCGGCGGTATGGAACTTCACGCCGGCAACCCTGCAGTTCCCCAACCGGGTCATTGTTGAAAACGTCAATTTGTTCGCAGGTCTTTCCATCCTGAAAAAAAAATTAACCGAATCGCTCAACCGTAAGGAGCCAGTACATGAACACGGCAACGGCAGTACATAAACAGACGCGCCAGTTCACGGCTGTTTGTGAAATCCTGAAGAAACACCGGAACAACCGCCGGCAGTTGATTCCCATCCTCCAGCAGGTCCAGGAGGTTTATCGGTATCTTCCCCCGACGATCATGTCCTTCATCGCCTCCACCCTGCGCATCCCGGCTTCCCGGGTTTACGGGGCGGCAACATTCTACCGGCATTTCGCCCTCAAGCCGAAGGGCAAGCATGTCATCCGGGTCTGTGACGGCACCGCCTGCCACGTCAAGGGAAGCGGCGCGCTGGCAGAACCCTGCGCTCCCATCTGAACCTGAACAGCGGCGAGGACACCTCCCCGGACATGCTCTTCACCCTCGAAACGGTATCCTGCCTGGGCGCCTGCGGCATTGCGCCGGTCATGGTCGTCAACGAAACGGTGCACGGACAACTGACCCCGGCACAGGCCTGTACCATCATCGATTCAATCAAGAAAAGCGAGGTCCGCCATGAAGAATGATACCGCCTGCCCCGTCGCGACCGATCGGCAGGGCCACTACCGGTCGGTACTCGACTCCGTCAAGAAGCGGGTCATCCTGTGCGCCGGAACCGGCTGCATCGCCAACGGTTCGCTCAAGGTCATGGAAGCCATGGAAGCGGCCTGCAGGCTGCAGGGAAACCCGGCTACCGTCGAACTCCGCTACGAGGATGACGTCACGTCGACACCCCTGTACCTTTCGAGAAGCGGCTGCCAGGGATTCTGCCAGATGGGACCGCTGGTCACCATCGAGCCCGACGGCATACTCTACACCCGCGTCAAGCCCGAAGACTGCGATGAGATCGTGCAGCGGACAATAATCAA
>CAWDOZ010000192.1:0-40512 GCA_963803935.1 uncultured Fibrobacterota bacterium
CCTGGTCGGAGCCGCGCAAAGCCGCGTCTCCGACACACCCCTTCCAGCGGAAGGGGAAGGCGATGTTTGCCGCAGGCAAACGCCTTCCCTTCCCGCAACGCCCTCTTTCAGGGTAGAAAACACATCAAAAGATTTTAACCTAAATTCCGCAGTTGAAAGGTAGCCAGCGGATTATTTTTGAAGATAATCGGCCTATTTGCGCGGAATGGAGGGAAATAATGGCTCACCCAATAGGTGAAAGCGAGAGCTATGCTTTTAATACGCCCGGAGGTCGAGTTCGGGTAGAGCGAAGCACGAAGAATCTCACCCCATTGGGAGGCTTGGTAGCCTTTGCCTCATTTCTTTCATCATTGGGAGTAATACAGAAATTGGTGGATACGTGCCCGATAAAGCGCAGCAGTCCGAATGCGACACCGGTTAGGGATATTATCGTAGGATTTATTCTGACCTGCATTGTAGAGGGGAAACGATTCAAGCACATACGGTATGTTCAGCATGATGCCGTTATTGGCAAGATCTTTGGAGTAGAGCGACGGATACCGGGAGATGATTCGATACGGCGGTTTTTTGAGGAGATCAGCAGTGAGGCTGGGCGACAATGGATTTATGAGGTGAACGATGTACTCTATCGAGCGCTACCAGAAATGTACATATTGGATTGGGACAGCACGGTGACAACGCGGTATGGTGAGCAAGAAGGAGTAGAGATTGGCTATAATCCGCAGAAGCCCGGCAGAGGCAGCCATCACCCGTTGACGTGCACGGTAGCGGGAGTTCGCTTGTGTTTAGATATGGATTTTCGACCGGGAGACAGTGCTGCCAACGGTGGATGGATCGAGACCATGGAGCGCTTGTTTTCTCATTTACCACAAGAGAAACGGCCCTATATTAATCGGGCGGATATCGCATTTTGCAGTGAAGAATTTCTTCAATGGCACGAAGCCAAGGCGGAGCGCCCTTATTACGTGTTTAAGCTTCGAAAAACAGCACGTGTACGAGAGGCAATCAATAGTGTCCAAGAAGAGCAATGGCAGGGGCCTGCATGTTTTGGAGCCTTGCAGATTGCGGAAACTCGGTTGAAGCTGAATGGATGGACCAAAGAACGGCGAGTGGTTGTTGGCCGTCGATTGATTTCAAAGAAAACTCCGGAAGAGAGCCTGAGTCTGTTCGGGGAAAGTCTCTTTGAATATTCTGCCTGGGTGACCGATCTGCTTCCTTCTCAATTCGATGCATGTCAAATTGCTGAAATGTACCAAGGACGGGCTGATTGTGAAAATGTTTATGACGAATTGAAAAACCAGTGGGGGTTAGCTGGATTCTGCTCTCAGCAATCGAACGTAACAGAGTTGGCTGCTCGTCTGACGCTTCTCAGCTATAATTTATGGAGCTTATTCGTTCGTTTTTTCAATCTCAAGAAGCATCAAGAGGCAAAAACATCTCGCAAAGATTTTATGCTCATTGCATCTCAGTACGTCGAGTCCGGCCGCGAACGGTTCATTGAGCTCTCGGTTACGCATGATCTTTGGACGCGAATCCAAACAGGTTACCAACGTCTGATATTATGGTTAAGGGCAACTGCGCCGCAGTTGAAAATTGAAAGCTGGTATGGAGCCTGGGCCATGAGCTTTTGCAACACTCTGGCCCCTCAAAACACCAAACTTTTAGGGTTCAACTGCGGAATTTAGGTTTAATAAAATCGCTTTTCCTGAAGCCTGAGGTCTGAAGCCTGAAACCTTCTTTTTCCCCTCCCGCAACGCCCTCTTTCAGGGTAGAAAAAACATGAAAGATTATGTAAATGGGTGTGAGATCACCAGCATATCGAGTGCCGGGATGATATACTCTTAGCTCCGTTTAGCACAGCGGCAACACCAGCTCCCTGCATGCCTTCCGTACCTTGCTTTTAGGCAACGATTAATTCGTCTATGTCAATTTTTTCTTGCCTTTCCTCAAGTTTCATGGTATAATCAGGCAAAAATCGGAACTATGGAGTCCCCTCCGGCGGAAAAGGAGGGGAGCGTGTGCGGTCTTTTCAGGAATAGCCTTACCGGGAGCTGTCCAACACCATCATGCCCGATAAAAGTTGTTTCGTTATCCAGCCGTTTGACGGCGGCCTGTTCGACCGGCGCTATACCGATATCTTTGCGCCGGCCATCGAAGATGCGGGACTCATTCCGTACCGGGTGGACCATGACCCCAAGGTGAGCATTCCCATCGAGGATATCGAAAAGGGCATCAAGAACGCCCGGCTCTGCTTTGCCGAAATTTCGCTCGATAATCCCAATGTCTGGTTCGAGCTCGGATTTGCGGTCGCCTGGGAGAAAGAGGTGGTGCTGCTCTGCGCCGAGGAGAAGCAGATCAACATGCCCTTCGATGTCCAGCACCGGACCGTTATCCGCTATGCCATCGAATCGAGGCGCGATGTCGACCTTCTGCGGAAGAAAATAGTCACGAAAATCCAGGGCTATCTGCAAAAACTCGAATCGATGGCAACACTGTCGCGGGAGCCGCGGGAGATCAAGTACGATGGGCTCGAACCGCATGAGGTGCTGGTAATCGGCTCCATTGCCGCAAACCTCGATCACCACGAAGACCATGCGTCGATCTACCGGGTCAAAAAGGAGATGGAAGCTGCGGGGTATACGAGCATCGCCGTTACCGTAGCGCTGAAAAGCATGATTAAGAAGGGCTTCCTGAAGTCGCAGGATTGCCTTGGCGATAACGGGGATTATTACATGGGCTACCTCCTGACCGAGAAGGGGTGGAGCTGGGTCCTCGAAAACCTCAATAAATTTGCACTTACCCGCTGATAATCTTCCTGATCGGTTTGTATATATCTTAGTCCATGAGCGGTTCCCGTCGCCTGCCAGGGACAGTATATTTTCTCCCATAATCACATCGCCGTTTTACTCCCGGACCTTTGGCGGCCAACTTAATTGAAGCACTCTGAATAATCATTGCAGGAGGTGTCCATGGTGTACCAGCGTGAAGTCCCGGTCCGCACAAAGGGGCGTACCCATTGGGTCGATGTTACCGGGGAGGTGGAGCGGGTGATTGCGGACTCCGGGATCACTGCCGGAATCTGCCTCGTTGCAAGCCTTCATACCACCGGCGGCGTGACGATCAATGAAAATGCCGATCCCGATGTCGAAAGGGATTTCTTCCACAAGCTGAACCGGCTGGTTCCTGTAGAGGATGGCTATCGCCACGCAGAGGGGAACTCAGACAGCCATATAAAGGCATCGCTGGTGGGTCTGAGTGTCCAGGTGCCTGTTGTAAGCGGCAGGCTTGTTACCGGTACCTGGCAATCTATCTATTTCTGCGAATTCGACGGTCCGCGCGGACGGCGGCTGTCGGTTACCGTAATGGGGGAGTAGACGATGGAAGCCGGCGATCAAAGATGCTTGTACCGCTCCTTTTCGCCATAGATCTGGCCGATCCGCACCGAGAGCCGGTCATCGACAACCGTTATTTCGCCTTTGGCAAGAAGCTTGTTGCGGACCAGGACGTCCATGGGTTCGCCCGCCATCCGGCGAAGCTTCACGAGGGTCCCGCTCTTGAGATTTATAAGCTCCCGAATCGTCATTTTGGTGCGGCCGAGCTGGATGGAGATCGGCACATTGACGTCGAGTAGCATGTTGATGCTGTTCGGCACGCGTATATCCTCAACGCTCGTTAATTGACATGGTGATGGATTCTGGCAAAGAAGACTCGACTTTATTATACAATGGTTCGCTGAATATTTCTATCCAATCGTCTCCTGTTTCACTCTTCCCCGCAGATCGAAGCTTTCAAACGGTATCCGGTGCGCCGGATCGGGTGCGTCCGCCACACAGCTCGCCGGCAGCTCGCCGCGGTACTTACCGACGAAGCGCAGTGCATAGCCCTTCCATGCCGCATCGAACGATCCGCCGGAGAGGTGCTTCACCGCAATGTCGGCATTGACCACGATGCGATGGGTTTGCCGAACCTGCATGCAGAGATCGAGATCGTAGAAATGGAAACCGTCGAAGGTCGCCTCATCGAACCGGATCCGGTCGAACAGGCTTTTCCTGACTGCGAAAAACAGGCCGTCCACGGCTACCACCTCGACATCGTTTTTTTCCCAGGAAAATACCGTGAGGTGAAAGTTTTCGCCGCCGCCGGTTTCATGCACCACCTTGCCGCGGATAAACGGCCTTCCCGCAGCCGCCCAGCCCGGGGCCTCGGGCCCGAGGTACTGAGTCCCGGCAATGCCGACCATGCCAACCCTTGGGTCGGCAAAGGAGCGCATGAGCGCAGCGTCCCAGCCGGTATCCATGAAAAAAACATCCTCATGCATGAACACAACGATATCGCCCTGTGCCAGCTCGACGCCGCGGTTATAAACAGCGCAGAGCCCGGCAGAGGGTATGCGGTTATCGAAGCGAAGGTATTCGACTTCAGCCGAGGCGGTTTTCCGCACATTGCGTTCGTGAAGGGTATCGGCGGGATCGGTTCGGGAACAGACGATGACGGTGATCATGGTATAGATTGTACGGGATATGGGACCGATAGGGAAGGGGAGACTTAGTAAAAGAAAAGCAAATGCTATTGGATGGCTGAGCCGGAATCCAAAAGAAGAAGAAGATAAAGAACATTCAAATTCTTTTGGATGGCTGAGCCGGAATCCAAAAGCAAAGGCAAATGCAAATGCTTTTGGATGGCTGAGCCGGAATCCAAAAGCAAAGGCAAATGCAAATTCTTTTGGATGGCTGAGCCGGGTCACCCGCACGATGTGGGAGTGCTTCATAACAGGCCCCCTGCGGCGGGGACCCACGAGGCCTCTGCGAAAAAAAGATCAGAGCTACAATGATTGATATTAGCGCTTAATGTGAGCTGAATAAAAACAAGTCAGCAATAATATGCTTCGTATAACAGTATTAAATTTAGTAAGATATAGAAATTATATGATCTAAAACATTAGGTATGGAACTTGTCTTTTCCCGTGTGTTTTCTACCTAATGGGAGCGTTGCGGGAGGGGGAGAGCGCCTGCTGAGCAAAGCGAGGCAGGCATAGCCTCGTACCTCCGCAGGAAGGGGTGTGCCAAAGACCCCGCAGCCCGGCTTTGCGGGCGCGGAGGCTTTGGCCAGGGGAAACCATTGTAAATGGTTTCCCCCTCAGAGGCATTTGATTTTTGGTCGGTTCCCCCACCAGGAAGACCACCAAAACTATTTATAATATTCCGGCCTTTTTTAAATTTCCTACTATTCTTTCCTTTACCGGCAACCCCTCTTCAACTACAAATTCTTTACCGGTAATCATTTCATACAACCGTATGTATCTCGCCGATAGTTCAACGACAAGCTCCTCAGGAGCCGGGGGCAGGACTGCATCCTTATACGGGTCGCAGTGATCGCGGAACCAGAGCCGCAGAAACTCCTTGTCGATATTTTCCGGCTCTTTGCCGGCTGCAAGCCTCTCTTCGAAGCTCTCGGCGAGCCAATAGCGCGAGGAATCGGGGGTATGAACTTCGTCGATGAGCAGGACTTCACCCCCGGCATCGAGGCCCAGTTCGTATTTTGTGTCAACGAGGATGAGGCCGTTCTTCGCCGCGACCCGCGTGCCGTACTCGAACAGGCCGAAGGCTATAGCTTCGAGGCGGCACCACATTTCACTATCGATAATGCCGCGTTTGACTATTTCATCGGCCGAAATGGATTCATCATGATCGTGCGCCTTGGTCGTCGGCGTCAGGATTGGCCGCTCGAACTTCTGGTTTTTCACCATGCCATCAGGCAGGGTATTGCCGCAAATGCTCCGGGCACCCTTATTGTACAGGGTCCATGCCGAGGTGTCGGTGGAGCCGGTGAGGTAGTTGCGAACGACGAACTCAATCGGGAACACCTCGCATTTTTTCGCGATGGTGACGTTCGGGTCCGGGATCGATAGCACCTGGTTGGCAACGATGCCGCGGGTATTGTCGAACCAGAAGCCGCTCACCTGGTTTAATACCGCGCCCTTGAACGGGATGCTTGCCAGCACCCGGTCGAAAGCGCTCTGGCGGTCGGTGGTGACGAGCATGATGCTGTCGCCGAGATCATAGGTGTCGCGCACCTTTCCCTGCTTCCTTCCGGACATGCCGGGAAAGGAGGTGTCGTCGAGGCAGTTGTTAAGGTTCCTGCGAATGATATCGCGAGAAAACATTGGTACTCCTTCTTCAGGGGATGAGAACGGTTGATCCGGTAGTTGCGCGCGATTCGAGGTCGGCATGCGCCTTTGCGGCTTCAGCAAGGGTGTAACGGCGGTTAATTGCGATTTTTATGGCGCCCGAAGAGACCGCGTTCGAAGAGATCTCCGGCGGTCTCGATCAGCTCGGCTCGTGTCGCGACGTAGGCGTTGAGGACCGGTCGGGTTAGAAACAGCGAACCTTTAGTGCTGAGCACGAGCGGGTTGAACGGCGGAATCGGTCCGCTCGACTGGCCGAAACTCACGAGCATACCGCGCGGCGCAAGGCAGTCGAGCGACCCCTCGAAAGTATCGAGCCCCACCGAGTCGTAGACAACCCGGACTCCCGAGCCCCCGGTAAGTTCCTTCACCCGGGCCGGGAAATTTTCCGTCCGGTAGTTGATGACATGGGTGCAGCCATTCTGCCGGGCAAGATCGGCTTTCTCCTCGCTTCCGACCGTGCCGATCACTTCGGCGCCTAAATGGGCCGCCCACTGGCAGGCAATGAGCCCTACGCCGCCTGCTGCTGCATGGAAGAGTATCCGGTCGCCCCTGTTGATCTTGATTGTCGCGTGCAGGAGGTAACGCGCGGTCATTCCCTTGAGCATCATCGCCGCCGCCGTGGCAAAATCGATTGCCTCGGGAAGCTTCACGAGCCGCTCGGCTGGGAACGCGCGCAATTCAGCGTAGGAACCGATAGGGCCGGTCGCATAGGCGACACGGTCGCCGGGTTTAAATCCCATAACCTCGGGGCCGATCGCCTCGACGATGCCGCTACCCTCGCCCCCGGGAATGAAGGGGAGGGCGGGAGGCGGATAGAACCCCTTGCGATAATAAACGTCGATGTAGTTCACCCCCACGGCAGCGTGGCGGATGAGCACCTCTCCGGTTTTGGGGACCGGCGTGGGAATTTCCTCATAGCGCAGGACTTCCGGTCCGCCGGTTTCGCGGATGACGATAGCTTTTGTCATGGTTCCTCCCTGATGCAGGTAAAGTGCCGGTATCCCCGACTTCTCCTGACTTCAGCTAATTCGCATGCGGGCAGCAGCCGCCGCCCGAGGCTGCGCAGGCCGACGCGCTTGCGCACGACGACGACCCGCAGGCAGGCGATGATGATCCGCCCATTGAAATGCCGCCGATCACCGAAGGGATCTTCTCGGTGGATTTTTCTCCGCAGGCGGGGCAGGGGATTTTCCGGTCCCGGTCGCCGAACACGAGCTCCTCAAAAACATTACTGCAGCTGCTGCAACGATACTCATAAATAGGCATAAATGACCTTTCATTGAATAATATTCATTTCTTCTCGAAAAAATACATAACTGCTCCGAACATCCACCTTCACCTGCCTTCTAATCCGTCGGGGCAATGTATTATATTGAAAACCCCATGGAAACCGTATCGAAACCGGTTAAACTCTTCCTTCTCCTTCTCGCCGCCGCAGTGTATATCTCCGGGCTTTTTGTCCCGGTTATGGATATCGATGCATCGACCTATGCCTTCATGAGTCGGCAGATTGCTGAGAGCCATGATTTCTGGAAATCGCTGCTTGAACCGCAGGGGTTCCTCGACAAGCCCCCGCTGCTCTTTTTTCTTTCGGCGCTCTCATTTAAGATTTTCGGAGCTTCGACCGTTACCTACAAGCTGCCGTCTCTTCTCGTAACGCTCCTCGGTTTTTATGCAACCTTTCGGCTCGGCGCACTGCTTTATGACAAGCGGACCGGCATGCTCGCAGCTGTAATGCTCTGCTGCTGTGAGGCCTTCATCTTCTTCACCAACGACGTTCGGACCGATGCAATCCTTGCCGGAGCGGTTATCTTCGGCACCTGGCAGGTGACCGCCTTTCTCAAAACAAAAAAATACCGGTATTTTATCGGCGGATTCTGCGGAATAGGCTTTGCAATGCTCGCCAAAGGACCCCTTGGCCTCATGGTGCCTGCCCTCGCCATCGGGTCGTACCTTGCCGGCCTTCGCGACTGGCGTGCTATCTTCAAAGGGTATTGGCTGCTCGGATTCGTGATTATCGGGGCGCTCCTCGCTCCCATGCTTGCAGGGCTCTATCATCAGTACGGATGGTACGGCATCCGCTTCTTCTTCTGGACGCAGAGCTTCGGCAGGATTACCGGCGAGAGCCACTGGAATAACGGGTCGGACCACTTTTTCTTTGTCCATACCTTTCTCTGGGCATTCCTGCCATGGGCATTCACGGCCTATTATGTCATCGGGGAGCGCCTCGTCGCCGCGATCCGGCGGCGGTTCGATGCCGGATGCGCAGCGGATATGCTTTTGCTCGGCGGCATTATCTTCCCCTTTATTGCACTCTCCTTTTCCCATTACAAGCTGCCTCACTACATTTTCGTTATTTTTCCCCTGACTGCCATTCTGACCGCCCGGACCGTCGTCGGCCTGGCCGATCATCCTCAAAGGAAAACTGCCCGCGGCATTCTCTATACCCAGCTGACCTGCAGCGGGCTGGGTTGGGCATTTCTCCTGTTTATCCTGACACTCGTTTTTCCCTGCAGGAATTTTGGAGTCTGGACAGCGGTTGCCCTTCTAGGCCTGCTTACCATTTTCGCCGGTCTTCCGAAGCAGGGTTTCTTTAAACGAACGGTTGTTGCCCCGGTTATCACCATTCTCGGAGTCAGCCTTCTCCTGAATACATGGTTCTATCCGCATCTCCTCTCGTTTCAGGGAGGGAGTACCGCGGCGGGAATACTGAGGCACTATCGGGCGCCTCCCGGTTCCCTGCGGGCATGCCGCGTCGGGTCTGCAGCATCGGATTTTTACGCCGGGATAAAGATTCCCGTGCTCGATAGCGCGCGCCTTGCGGAACAGGCGGGGAGCAGGGAACTATGGATTTACACCGATTCAACCGGGAAAGCCTGGCTCGCAAATGGCAAGGCGACCATTCTATCTGCCGATTCCTTCCCGAACTTCGGCGTGAGCATGGTGACGCCGAAGTTCCTCTACTTCAAGACCCGGCCGCAGGCGGTCAGGACGCAATATATCCTGCATGCGGCGCCTGAGGGGCAAACCCCGGCAGGCAACTAAGAAGCCTGGGCAGGTCCCTGACCGGGCAATGGCCCGGACGAGGGGATGATCATCCCGCTGTTCAATTTTTGTAAAGCCTCGCCGGCACCGGCAATCGATCGCCGCTGTGCAATCTTCTTAAGCTCCGCGGCGATCCGCTCGATCTCTCCGCCCCCGGTATCGAGGGAGAGAAGCCGCTCGAACAGCGCATTCGCCCCGGATGAGTCTCCGGTAAGCAATTTTGACAGCCCGAGCGTCCCGATCATCCACGGTTCATCCTCTTTCAGTGCCAGCGCCCTGGTTCCCGCCTCGATTGCCTTGTCATAGGCTCCTGACGCATGGTAGGCGCTGACGAGGCAACCCCAGACCGCGGGTTCGTCCGGCTTGAGCTCTGCCGCCTTTTTATAAGCGCCTATTGCATCGTTGAATTCACCCCAGATCAGGTAGGCGTTGCCAAGGTTGTACCATGCCTCGAACATGGCCGGATTGCGGGCGATAACTTTGCGGAATGACTGGATCGCCTCGCCATACTGCTCGGTCGCGTAATACACGGATCCGAGCTCGAACCAGATATCAGACGATTCCGGGTTAAGGCGCGATGCTTCACGGAACGCACCGATTGCCAGCTGGTAATCCGAGACCGCGTTGTAGGCGAGACCAAGGTTGTACCAGGCCTCATCCTTTGCCGGCCATTTTCGCACCACGGTCAAATAGGCTTCAAACGCCTCGTTATAATTTTTTGTGGCATGGAGTGCCAGTGCCAGATTGTACAGCGTCTCCTCGGATTCGGGCTGGAACGCCGCAACCTTCCGGTAGAGATCCACGGCATCGGCATAATTGCCGAGCGCATGCGAAGCGAGCGCCAGGGGCAGCAGTGCCTCCCTGTTGCCGGGATCGATTTCCAGTACCTTGCGCAGGTTTTCTGCGGCTTCGGTGTATCGACTGAGAGCATTGCAGCAGAGCCCCAGATGCAGCAGGGAATCGGAGCGATCCGGGGAGAGGAGTAACGCCTGTTGAAAGGAACCGACGGCATCTTCGTATAAATTCAGTGACTCGCGGGCGAGCCCGAGCTGGTGGTGCGCCTCAGGCCGGTTGCCGTCGCACTGGATGGACTGAATAAACGCCGAAACTGCCGACTCGGCACCTCCGGAGGCGATGTGGGCAAGCCCAAGCTGGAACCATACTTCACCATCGGAACCCAGGCTTTCGGTTGCCCTGAGGAACAACCCGATGGCATCAGAGAAGTTGCCCATAGCTGCAAGCGCGAGGCCCCGGTGATACCAGGCATCTCCTGCCTCGGGCGCGAGCTCGACGGTTTTGGCAAAACTCGCCGCGGCATCCTCGTACCATCCGAGCGTGGCATAGGCCCTGCCCTGCTGAAACCATGCTTCGGGCACATTCGGGTTGATGGCAACCGACTTCTGAAAGGAATCTACCGCTTCGGTAAACTTTTTCTGCGCACTGTAGGATAGCCCGATCGAGAGCCATATGCTGTCGGTATCCGAACGAAGGTCGACTGCCTTGAGATAGGCATCGATAGCTTCCTGAAACGCTCCCTGCTCAAATAAGCAGTCGCCGACACTCTCCCAGATCTGCCGGTCGCCCGGTGCAATTACCGCGGCGGTCTGGTAAGCCGCTCCGGCGCTTTTAAAATCTTTCAAACCGACAAAACTATTGCCAAGCGTGACCCACGCATCAAAGTAATCCTTCCTGAGCGTGGTCGCTTTCCGGCATGCCTGTACCGCTTTCTCGAAGTTTCCGGCTCTGAACCATGCATGGCCAATCGAATGCCAGAGCCCCTCTCCCCGGCTGTCGATCCCGGCAGCTTTTTCCAATGCCGTTGCCGCATCCTCGAAAGATTCTATTGCCAGAAGCTGGTGCCCGAGCGATTCCCAGGCTGCAATGCAATCGGGCTTGATGGCCACTACTTTATTCAGGGCATCGATTGCATCGCGCGAATAATACTGCGCTGCCAGGACGCGGCCGAGAACCAGGAGCGCTTCCCAGTGATCGGGCACCATTGCCACAACCCTGTTCGCCGCGTCCTGCGCTTCGGGAAATTTCGACAGCGCTTCGAGGGAAAGCGCACTGCAATACCATGCCGCCGCATTCTTCGGGTCAATTTCCGTTACGTGGGTAAATGCCTCTACGGCACGTTCATGGTCGGCAAGCAAAGCGCATTCCCGGCCGAGCTCGTACCAGGCATCGCCGGAGGCTGGATCGACCGTGACAGCCGCTTCGAGGGATTCTGCGGCCTTCCTGTGTTCGCCGGTCAACTGCTGCAGGCGTGCAAGTTCAATCCAGGCAAAAAAATCGTCCTGCCTGAGCGATACCGCACTGGAAAACGCCTCGATTGCGCGCTCCGTATCACCCATAGTTATAAAAGCGTATCCTGCCGCGGAAAAATCGCCGAACAGGGAAACCCGGAGGGGAGTTGCGTCTCCGGCAAGTTTCATGGCGAGTGCAAATTCCTCGACTGCCTTTGCAAAATTTCCCGCATGGAGGTGGAGCTTTCCCCGCAGCCGGTGCAGTAGCGAAAGCTGCTTATCGTTCAGCGACGGCTGAAAGTGTTCCATGAAATTCATGCCCCTGCTCCCGCGTTTGCCGGTAAGCAGGCGCGCAAACGCCTCCTGCGCAATGGGAAGACCGCTCCGAAGCTGACCCACCATGGAATGCAGGTCGCCCGGCAACAATGGATCGAGCTCCTTTTCAAATTCAAGGAGTCGCTCTGCAAATTCTGAATTGTATATAAGAGCTTCGAGGAAGAGGCCCGGAAGGGCTCGCTGCAGCTCGTGCGGCGATGAAAGCAGCAGAGCATTGCGGTACCCTAAAACCGCTGCCTGGAATTTCTGGTCGGCAAAGCGTTCCAGGGGATCGGGGGTCTGGGAAACCTTTCGTTCGAGCTCGGCAACCTGGTGTTCAACCTGTACTGCGGCAAAGGTCTTCAAGTATCCCGCAAGCGGTGAATCGGCGCCTCTCACCAGCTCGGCAAAGAGATAGCTGCGCAACCGATCCCGGAATGCCTCATGCAGCCTGCCGCCGCTCGTGACGAACGAGTAGCGTGCGGCAATGTCGGCAACCGTGGCGGCAACATCGCCCGACGGAATACCCCAGAGCTTGGAGAGGAGATTTTTATCGAACCGGTAGCACAGCGCCAGGGAGAAAACCCGCATCCGCAACTGGTCATCGCCATCCCGGATAAACCTGTCGGCAAGCGCTGCGACAAGTGTATCGGCATCGGCGGCGCCCGCCGGCCCGGGAAGAATTTCCCCGATAGGCACCTTCATCGGAATATAGTCAAGAAGTGCTCCGACGGCAATCGGCACTCCCGAGCTCGCGAGTTCAATCTCCGCCGCCTGCTGCGCCTTCAGGGAAATATTTCTGGCCGCGGCGAGCTCAGCGATGTCTGAAACCGCAAGGGGATACCCGGCAAAGGGAATGCTGAACCTCAAGATATCGGGAAACGAATTCCTGAAAGAACGAGTCCAGTCGTGAGACCCCGAAAGGATAACCGCAATGCCGCTGTCGCGATTTAAGAGGAGGGGCAGGAATGCATCGCGAAGCCATAGCTCAACCCGGGCACCGGCAAGTTCGAGGCTATCGACGATCAAAACAAACGGAATTTTAAGCGAGGCGTTCACCAGGCAGTCGGCGAGAAGCGCGGTGAGCGATTCGTCGGCCGAGGCTGCGAGCGAGAGGTCGGCCGGATCGATTTTAGACTCGATCCAGGTGGTAAACCGTGTTTCGGCGGCGGCAGGCGAGGGAGCCGAAACCTTTGCCGCCGGCATAACTTCACCCTGTTTTTCCTTGCCGCCTGCAGCCGAGGCCGGAGAGACTGTCTGAAAGAGCTCCCGCGGCCAGTCGATATCGATGAGCGTCTGCTTTCGCCAGTTGATATCGTCGATTTTTACCCGCAGCCGTTCGAAAGGGGCTATCTGCGGGGCTATACGCTCATGCGCTCCTGCGACGGATTTACCAATGGATTCGAGCATGGCTCGGATAGTGGAGGGGAGTGCACCGCTCCGGAAACGCATGACATCCAGATCGATCAGCGCCGAGGCGGCAGGCTTACCGTTGTACGCTCCCAGCTCGTTCACGCTCTGCATGCAGAGGTCGATAAAGGTCGATTTTCCGGTACCGTCGGCGCCATGGAAGAGAAAAAGTCGCGGAACTGCCTCATTGCTTCCCACGCCCGACGTTTTGCCGAACGCGCCGGCAAGTAATGACTTGACTATCTGCTTATTGACTTTCCTGCCGACAAAAAGAGGGGATTCCATGGAATGATTTCCTTGTAAATGGTTTCAGGATCGCCGGCACTTACGGAAGATCTCCCAATTGGATTTGCAATAGTAGTACTTGAAAATAGTACAATTAAAATAACGCTTCCATGCTCGCGGTGCAAGGGAAATTCGATATCCATCTTAGAAATAGCTATTTTACAAGTCACCCCGTATCCTTAATCGAAAGAATCGCCATGTCGCAGAAGCAGCTCTACATTATCGACGGTCATGCACTCATCTACCGCGCTTACTTCGCTCTTTTCAAAACGCCCATGACCAGCTCGGCCGGTCAGCCTACCGGAGCGGTTTTCGGATTCGCCAACTACCTGCTCCGGCTGCTCGAAGCCTATGACTGTTCCCACTGGATTGTCGCGCTCGACAGCCCGGTTCCGACCTTTCGCCATGAATTGTACGCCGCGTACAAGGCCAACCGTGAGGCGATGCCCGACGATCTCCGATCCCAGATGCCGGTCATCGACCGCCTCATCGAAGCGTTCAATATTCCGGTAATGCGGCAGCCCGGGCTCGAAGCCGACAACCTGATCGCCGGACTTTCGCGCCGTGCCGAAAAGGCGGGATTCGAAGTATTCATTGTGAGCAAAGACAAGGATCTGATGCAGCTCGTGGGTGAGCATGTGAAATTACTCGCACCGGAAAGTGCCGGGGTGCTGGCCCTCATGGGCGCCCGGGAGGTAAAGGAAAAAATGGGCGTGGGCCCGGAATCGATCGCCGACTTTCTGGCTCTCACCGGGGACGCCTCGGACAACATTCCCGGAGTTTCCGGAGTGGGGCCCAAAACCGCGGTAAAGATTCTCGAAGAGGCCGGGAGCGTAGACCGGCTGATAGCGCATCCCGACCTCATAAAAAATCCCAAACTGCGCGAAAAAATCGTTGCCGGGCGCGACAACCTGATTCTCAGCCGGAAACTCGTTGCCCTCCAGACCGAAGCGGAAATCGAATTGCCCCTCGAATCGTTGCAACGCATGCCGATGCGGCGCCAGGAGTGCCGTGAGCTCTTCCGGGAGCTCGATATGACCTCCTTCCTGAAAAATCCGCTTTTTGCCGAGGAGGAGCCGCTCCGGTTTTCAGCCATCGTTGTGCGGACGCTCGAAGAGCTCTCGGCGCTCATCGACCGGGTCAGGAAAATCGGGTGGGTTTCCATCGACACCGAAACCACGAGCACCGAACCGCGCGGAGCAAAAATTGTCGGCGTCTCCCTGGCCATCGATGAAACGGCGGCATATTACATTCCGCTCGGCCATACAAAGGGCGACAATCTGCCGATCGAAACGGCGCTTGCCCTGCTCAAGCCGATCGTGGAGTCGGCGGAAATCCGGAAGATCGGGCAGAACCTCAAATACGACTACCAGATTTTCAAGAATTACGACATCATCATGCATGGCATTACCTTCGATTGCATGATCGCCGCCTACCTTATCGACCCCGGAAAGCGGCAGTACAATCTTGACCGCCTGGCAGAGGAATTTCTCCACTGTTCGACGACTCCCATCGAAAAACTTATCGGCAAAGGCCGGGACCAGAAGAATTTTTCCGAGACCGATATCGTTGAGGCATCGAATTATTCCGGCGAGGATGTCGTCCTGCCGATCCTGCTCCGCAAGCTTCTCGAACCGCAGCTTGCGCAATTTTCGCTCGCAGAGCTGTTCCGGACCATTGAAATGCCGCTGGTGCCGGTGCTGGCAGAGCTCGAATGGCAGGGGATCATCATTGACACCGAATTCCTCAGGAAGCTCTCCGAAAGCTACAAAAAACGCATCGAGGAGATTACCGCCGAGGTGTGGAAGCTTGCGGGTAAGGAGTTCAACCTGAACTCCCCGAAGCAGGTGAGCGATGTTCTTTTCCACGACCTCAAGGTGCCGCGATCGAAAAAAACCAAGGTAGGTTCGTTTGAAACCAACGTCGACGTCCTCGAAAAACTCGCCGACGACTACCCCATCGCCCGCAAGATACTTGATCATCGCGAGGCATCCAAGCTCCTGTCGACCTATATCGATGCGCTGCCTCTCGAAGTGAATTCATCATCGGGCCGTGTTCACAGCTCCTTCAACCAGACTGTCGCCGCCACGGGAAGGCTGTCGAGCACCGGCCCGAACCTCCAGAATATTCCCGTCCGCACCGAAGACGGGCGCCGGATTCGCGAGGCATTCATCGCTCCAAAAGGCTTCAAGATCGTGTCGGCCGACTATTCTCAGATCGAATTGCGGATCCTGGCCCACCTCTCAAAGGATGCACAGCTCACCGAGGCTTTTCTTGAGGACAAGGATATCCACATCCAGACCGCCGCGGCAATCTACCAGTTCGCCCCGGAGCTCGTTACCGGCGAAATGCGTCGCGCGGCAAAAACCATAAACTTCGGTCTGATGTACGGCATGGGGCCCAACAATCTCGCCCGCCAGCTCGGCATATCCTTTGCCAAGGCGCAGAATTTTATCGAAACGTACTTTTTGCAGTTCCCCAGCGTGAAGGCCTATCTCGACTCCACCGTCGATCGGGCCCGATCGCTCGGGTACACCGAAACCATGTTCGGCCGGAGGCGGTACCTGCCCGAGCTCAATGCAGCCAACCACAACATCAGGGCCGGGGCGGAGCGCATCGCAATCAACACCCCTATCCAGGGGAGCGCAGCCGATATTATAAAGATGGCTATGATCGATATCGCCGGCTCAATAACCGGGGTGAGCAGGCATGCCGCGATGCTCCTCCAGGTTCACGATGAATTGGTATTCGAAGTCCCCCGTGGCGAGGCTAAGGAGTTTGCCGGTTGGGTGGCAAATAAGATGAGCGGGGCGGTGAAGCTTTCGGTACCGCTTAAGGTGGATACCGGGGTGGGGGAGAATTGGAGTGAGGCCCATTAATAGTTTTAGTGCTTTAAAGGCCTTTGATGGGGGAACCGGGCTTATAATTGGATGCAGGCTTTTTTCTGATGGGGGAACCATTTACAATGGTTCTCCCTGGCCAAAGCATCCGCACCCGCAAAGCCGGGCTGCGGGGTCTTTGGCACACCCCTTCGTGCGGAAGTGGGCGGCGATGCTTGCCTTTGGCAAGCGCTCGCCCACTCGTGTGCTCACATTAGGCAGAAAACACATAAAAAGCAAGGTAATGAAGAAAACACATTAAGAATCTGGAAAACGCGTAGGGGCGACCGGCGGTCGCCCTCTTTGCAGCCAAAATTAAAATGAATTTGTATAGTATGGAGGTCAGGCAGGAATTGCTAGAAGTTTTCGCTGATCCACTTTCGGTCACTGGAGCTTCATTCTCTTCTCAAGAAAACCCCAGACAATTTGGGCAGATACAATGGGACGGATGAAATCGTCGATGACCTCCTTCGGCGAACCGTTATAGCCCAAATCATAATTAATCAGCAACCCGATATAAGCGCACCCGCCGGCGTTATAATAATATCTGAACTCGGCACCGGGACTCCATCTCCCATTAAATAAAAAGTCTTCAGAGCTGGAATCAACGGATTGCTTCGGGTGGAGTGTTCCGATAAGAAAATCCGAGAGATAAACTAAATTCAGGTCCAATTCGATTTTTGACGATCGGAAAATCTCATAGCCAAGAGAGAAACCCAGATGACCCAGAGTCATATCATTCATTGAATAAACCGAGTCATTTTGGATTAACTGATAGCTTTTGCGGGAATCCAGTGAACTCAATCCAAGAGATAAATCAAAAGACCATTTTGATAGTCTCTCTCCAAGTTGAAAACCGATGTCGGGCTGGGTGCCGAGTATCTCCCCTTTATCTGTCGGCACAAAGATGCCGGCATAAAGTGCTTTATGAGACTGCATCTTGTAACTTATTGATTTTATTTCCTGGTCATACATTATTCTGAGCAAGGAATATCGGTAGGCCTCGTTGAAGAGTAATTCGTTATAAAACTCATCATTTTTTCCGCTATAGTAGAGACAGAGGAGCGCCTCAACCGAATTTGGTTTTTGGTTTATAAGGAGGTCGCCTGCAAATTTAATCAGGAAGGCATCATAGGCTTTTTTAAGGATATACGACTGCCGGGTAGTGTCTTTTCCAACCGATTGAGCAAAACGTTGATAATCGTCCCGGTGCCGCAAATCGGGGTCAAAAAAACCTGGATCGACGAGAGATTCATCAAACTTCTTCGAGGCAATCGAAACCAGAACAAGAAGCCTGGGGTCGACCCGCCTTATCCCGCTCTTCTCCTTCCATGAATCGAATGCACTAAAGAGCGAATCTAAGCAGCCGCGCTGGTAATACAGGGGCATGATAGTTATTGCCTTCAGCGCGATACCGGGGTAATCAGGGAGGGGCCGATCAGGACCGTTGTTACTAATGGTCGCGGGATAGGTGGGAATTGCAATGGGAAGCAGGAGAGAAAGCGCAAAAAACACTCTCGGCAGCATCTGCATAGCTAATCGCAGCAGTCGTGAAATCACGGGTTTTCCTTTATTGCTTCACGGAGAGTGCGTTGACGGGTCCGGGGATTCAAAAATTACAATCGGCTGACATGCAAGTCAAGATTACCCGACCATTGCCGGTTTGTGAAGTAAACCCAGAAAAATCGGTGAAGAGTATGATCCATAATATGGGCGTTTTCTGAATCCACCAAAGCATCACGTAGTAGATTAAATATCAAACATAATAAGCTTAAATTAATAGTGATATATATGTTGATACGACCTTCATAGGGCATCAATTGGTCCTAATTGCCTTTCTTGCCCTCTGTGTTTTTTCTACCTTATAGGAGCGTTGCGGGGGTGCGAGCGTGCCTGCTGAGCGAAAGCGAGGCAGACATCACCTCGCACCTCCGCAGGAAAGGGTGAGTCGGAGACGCGGCTTTGCGCGGCTCCGACCAAGGGCAGCTACAATTCAGGCTATAATAATCGGTCCATTTTGCCTTTAGGGCAAAATGGGCAACCCGCGTAGCGAGGTTTCCCCACCTGAGCGGTAACCTGTAACCTTAGACCCCTACTATTCTCGAATTCTCTATCCCTCCAACTTCAATTCATACAATCGTAACAATATTCATATATCTCAAGTCTAAATATAAGAATGCATTTAACCGTATGCTTTAACACTTTAGTTTAAGGAGAATTTAATGAAGAAACTGATCATCATCGCGAGTTTAATTGCTCTATCACTCTGTTTCGCCCCGACCATGGCGATTGCGGCGACAACGACCGCCCCGGCAACCTGTACCACCGCCGATTCCTGCGGCCAGAAGAAGTGCCATCACCATAAGCATTGCAAGAAATTGTGCAAGGGTTCGAAGAAATGTGCGGCAGATTCAACGGCCGCGAAGAGTTCGCCGGCTCCAACCGCTGCACCGAAGAACTAGGAAAAACCAGGCTGGATAGGAAAGTGGCGATTCACAAATCGCCCCTTAATAAAATTTGACTTTGATAATTTAAATTTTTAATTCAGTATCCATACTTTGGCAATTGAGTTGCAATAACCCTGTCCCTGATCGCGATGGGCAGGTGCCGGAAGAGGTCCACTACCGGCGCAAGCTTCCCCACACGGTACCGCGGCCGTAAGTGAACATCGGTCAGAGCATGCTGCACAACCTTCGCAACCGCTTCAGGCGAAACACCGTGCCGTTTGAGATCATTCCGTATGGCCATGGCCGGACCATAGAGAACAAACGCCTTGGGCGGCCAGTGCCGGGTCACCCGGTCGATCATGGATTGCGACTTGTCCCATATAGGAGTATCGACATCGCCGGGTTCGATGAGCGAGACCCTGATCCCCCAGGGCCGCAACTCGATCCGGAGCGCGTCGGATATGGCCTCCATCGCAAACTTGCTCGCGGAATACGGCCCGAGAAACGGGTAGGCAATGAGACCGCTCACCGAACTCATGTTGACAATGCGCCCTCTGGACTCCCGGATTAGCGGCAGAAGAGCCTGGGTTACCGCTACACTTCCCAACAGGTTTACCTCGAGTTCCTTACGCAGCTCATCGAGGGAAAGGTATTCGATGGGGCCGCCGAGCACTACCCCGGCGTTGTTGACCAGGTCGAGCTCGACATCCCCCGTCACTGCATTTGAGACCCGCTCCGCCGCAGCCTCAATCGATTTTTCATCGGTGACATCGAGAATAATGGGTGTCAACATGTGGGAGGCCTTTTCGCTGAGCGCTATCGCGTCAGCCTCCTTGCGAACACCTGCAAACACCCGCATTCCCTTGCTTTCCAGACAGAGCGCGCACGCCTCGCCGATGCCGGAAGAAGCGCCCGTTATCACTACCGCCCTGGGTCTCGTTGATTGTTCCATATATGCAGGTCCTCCCTGATATCGGTGAATATTCACGACATTTTTGTTTCAATCCGCAGGACTTCCTGACGCACTGCGGCTGATATTTTGACTTGCTTTATACGATTAACAAAAACCATGCCAATCAAAAACGGAAGGATTAGCCGCCGAAGTCTCTCCAAATCGATAAATTGCACCATTTTTAAATCGTTTCACCCTTCATTTTTTTTATTGCAATGGAAATGAGAAACGCCTATTTTGTACTATTCCTGTTCTTAATTTTCGCATTCGCCATTTTTAAATGCCGCGGAATGCCGGTTCCGGTAATTTTTCCCCTTAAATATTGAAGCTCCCCGCAGCAAGCTGCGGGGAGCTTCAAAGGTAAGGAAATCTTTGTAAGCGCTCGCTAACCCGGAGCAAGCTCCAGGGAAGGTGCTCGCTGTGCCTGTTCACTCACCACCGGGAACACCCCTCCTGTCGGGTGATCGCCTCCACATTTCCCAATAAAAGGAGTAATGTTCATGGAAACGTTTCACTGGCTTGATTGGACAGTCATCGGGCTGTTCCTGGTCAGTTTAGTCGGTACCATCGTCTGGGCAGTTCGAAAAAAAGAGGCGGATGCCTCCGACTATTTCCTCTCCGGACGCGACGCGGGCTGGGTGCGCATCGGAGCGTCGATCTTCTCGTCGAATATCGGCTCCGAGCACCTTGTCGGTCTTGCCGGCGCAGGATTCGCCACGGGCATGGCCATGGCCCACTGGGAAATGCAAGGCTGGATGATACTCATTCTCGGCTGGGTCTTCGTTCCGCTCTACGATCGCATTAAAGTCTTTACCATGCCGGAATTCCTGGAGAGAAGGTTTTCGGCCGGCTCACGTTCGGTCCTGAGCATCATCTCCATGGTCAGCTATGTCATGACCAAGATCGCCGTCACGGTTTACGCCGGCGGCGTGGTTTTCAAGACGGTCTTCGGTATCGAATCCCTCAATATTCTGGGCCACAATATTGATTTCTTCTGGATCAGCGCCATTGGCCTTGTGGTGATTACCGGTATCTACACCATCGCGGGCGGTATGCGGGTCATCATGTACACCGCCGTTCTGCAGACACCGGTCCTGCTCCTCGGATCCATATTCATCCTGTCGATCGGGCTTCATCGGCTTGGAGGCTGGCACAATTTCGAAAGCATCATCCGGGCTTCCCACCCATCCAACCTGCATCTCTGGAAAAGCATGAACGATCCGAACTTCCCCTGGCTCGGCGTTCTCGGCGGCTCGGCCATTATTGGGTTCTGGTACTGGTGCACCGACCAATACATAGTTCAGCGCGTACTGGCAGGACGTAACCAGCAGCAGTCGCGTCGCGGGGGGATATTCGCCGGCTACCTCAAGCTCCTGCCGGTTTTCATCTTCCTGGTCCCGGGCATGATTGCCTTTGCCCTGAGTTCAAAAGGACTCCTGCACATGCCCTCCGGCCCCCACGCCGGAGACGCCGCGTTCAGTTCGCTCGTGGCGCAACTCCTGCCCATCGGTGTCAAGGGACTGGTGGTCTGCGGCCTTCTCACAGCGCTCATGGCCTCACTGTCGTCAAAGTTCAATGCTTCCGCGACCCTGTTTACCGTTGATTTCTACCAGAAATGGCACCCCACCGCCAGCGGCAAGCAGCAGGTCTTCGTAGGGCGTCTCGCAACGGCGGTCATCGTCCTGCTCGGTGTCCTCTGGATCCCGGTCATGAAGAGCCTCGGCAACGTTCTGTACGAGTATCTCCAGAATGTCCAGGGTCTCCTGGCGCCCGCCATCGCCTCGGTATTTATCATGGGCGTTTTCTGGAAACGCACCAGCGACAAGGCCTCGTTCTGGACAATGGCAATCGGATTCTCGATTGCCATGATCCGCCTGGTCGCGGATGCGGTTATCGGTTCGAAGATCAAGGCGATTAATGCAGCTTCCACCGATCCGGCGACCATTCAGATGCAGCTCCAGGTCCTCGCGGCAAAGTATGGGTTTTTCTACCACCTGGCTGCAATCAACTGGCTCTTCTTCTGCGAGTTTCTCTTCGTGCTCTGCATCGTCCTCCTGGTGGTGATCAGTCTATTTTCCAAGGCGCCGGACGATACGCAGCTCCGGTACAGCTACTCCGGTGCGACTCCTGAAGAGCGCAAGGCGACCAGGGAAAGCTGGAACTGGAAGGATGTGGTACTATCGCTGGGCGTTATCGCGATTGTCGTGTGTTTTTATATTAAATTCTGGTGAGACAGGTACCGGTGCCGGGGGAACTATTTGCAATGGTTCCCCCGGCACCAATTGGGAAATGCCCGGCTGGATTAATTCATAATCGAATCATTTTTTTCACAGGAAAGGGAAAAATTGAATATGTCGGAATCATCTCAGTTAAGCGGAAGCCAACCGATACCGGATTCAAATAACACCGGATTTATCGTTCTGATAACCATTGTGGCAACCATTGGAGGCTTTTTGTTCGGATTCGATTCCGGCGTTATCAACGGAACCGTAGACGGGCTGAGGCTTGCATTTCATTCGAACAGCGTCGGCACCGGGTTTAATGTCGCCTCAATGCTTCTTGGCTGCGCAGCAGGCGCATTTCTCGCAGGCAGCCTGGCAGATAAATTCGGCCGCCGTGCTATCCTGATAATTTCTGCACTGTTTTTTGTTATCAGCGGCTGGGGATCCGGCATTGCCCATAGCTCTCTTCAATTCATTGTCTTTCGGCTCATAGCGGGTTTATCGGTTGGTGCAGCGTCGGTTCTTGCTCCGGCATATATTTCGGAGGTCGCTCCGGCCGATAAGCGTGGAACACTATCATCAATCCAGCAGATCGCAATTATCACCGGCCTGTTTGCCGCATTTCTTTCCAATTATCTGATTGCCCATGTGGCCGGCGGATCGGTAAAGGTGTGGCATCTGGGTTTTGAAGCCTGGCGCTGGATGTTCTGGGTGGAAATTATACCCGCCGCTGCATTCTTTCTTGCCCTGCTTCTCATACCGGAAAGTCCTCGTTACCTTGTTGCAACCGGCAAGAAAGAAAAGGCAATTGCAGTTCTCAGGAAACTGATGGGTAATCAGGCTGAGGCCAAACACAAAGAGATCAGCGAAACCATCGCAGCCGACCACCGCCCAAGTTTGAAAGATCTGCTCGGACCTACGGGAAAAGTGCGACCTATCGTATGGCTGGGTATCGGGTTGGCCGCGTTCCAGCAGTTTACCGGTATCAATATCATTTTTTATTATGGCGCAGTTCTCTGGCAGTCGGCCGGTTTCACCGAATCGGATTCCCTGTTAATCAATGTTATCAGCAGTGCGCTCAGTATCGTCGCCTGTTTCATAGCGACCTACTCGATCGACAAAATCGGCCGTAAACCGATGCTTCTGATTGGTTCTACCGGCATGGCCGTTACTCTTGGAACCATGGGATGTGTCTTTATAACATCGGCGCAAACGGGCGGCGGCAGCATCCATCTGACCGGTTTAGGCGGCCCGATCGCCCTTATTGCAGGAAACCTCTTTGTCATGTTCTTTAACTTCTCATGGGGTCCCGTAATGTGGGTTATGCTTGGTGAGATGTTCCCCAATCAAATGCGCGGGAGCGGTCTTGCCGTCAGCGGTTTGTCTCAATGGATAGCCAACTTCGCGATCACCATGACCTTTCCGATCATGCTTACCGGTATCGGCCTCGGCGCATCGTACGGTATTTACGCAATCTTCGCAGTTATTTCCTTCGTCTTTGTCTGGAAACTCGCACACGAGACGAAGGGTATCGAACTCGAAAACATGGTTGGCTGATTCTTTACCTTTTCGATTGAACTCTGTTTCAGGGGCCTGTATCTTTACAGGCCCCTTTTTTATCGGTGGTGCATTTTAATCCCGTGGCCCGGGATCTGAACCCTCCCTTTGCCCCGCAATACCTCTTTAATGAACTTGTAATACATAAATAATGATATTCTAAAGCCCATCACCGTATATTAAACACAAAAATCCCCCACCCTGATTTTTATAAAAATCATGATATTCAACAAGGATGCATTGCATGGATCCCGTTCAGGAAAGAATCGAGCATCGAGCCTATGATCTTTATCTGAAGAGAGGCAAGGTTCCAGGCTTTCATGAGGAGGATTGGGCCTGTGCGGAAAAAGAGATACTTGCAGAAATCGGGCAGAACGGGAACATCGATAAAATTTTTCAGGAACCGGGGAATTCCTATCACCTGGAGCAGTCCGGCAATTTTGAACCGGCTTTTTCGCAGGACGAATCAGTGCAGCCCGGAGAGCCGGCAATAATCGAAAAAAGCGGCGAAATGCCGCTCGCCATTGCCGGTCCGGCTTTGCCGGTAAGGCCGTCATCAAGAAGCAGGAAGCTGCCGGGCAATGAGGTTCGGCGCGCGCAAAACAAAAATTAGACATGAGGGTTTCGCTGCCTGGTGCCGATTACGCTCATTTCGGATTGAAGGAGATTTTATATGGAACACAGCAGTTATTTATTACCCTGCACCGTCTGCGATGCGATGCTCATCATTGCCGGCGAAGAAGATAGGGTAAATGCCGATAATTACTTTCAATTTGCCGACCTGATGCAGTCATTCCGGCATGTCGAGAGCCCGGAGCAGGGGAACGATACCGTCATGCTGAAAACTATTTCCATAGGGGACTCGATCCGGGAATGGGTAATCAATCGTTGCAAAATCAAGGAAAAGAATTGTCCGATTATTGCGATCATTGAAGAAAACGATGAAGATTGCCCGCAGGGATTGTAAATTCACCGACGGTATTCCATTTATACGGTCAATAAAGCCGATTCGTTATTGTAGAGCATGGTGACGATATCCTTAATTTGAAAATAATTCCTTCGCTCTTCCTTCCGTACCTGCCAGAAAAAACCGCAATTGCGGCACATTCCCCATTTTAAGGCACTGGTGCCCTGGATTCGGTTGCCGCAAAAAGTGCCTGCAACGGCCCAGCAGGCGCGTCCGGCGTATTTTCCTCCATGAATTCCATCGATTGATTCCTGCAACCCTGCAGGACAGATTCCCAGCATGTGAATGTTACGTCCGCCCGACTGGTACCCGCATTGAAAGGCTTCCCAGCAGTTCTGTTTATTCAGGACGTTTTTTGAATCCCAGGTGATGCTATACTCGCACGTTTCATCTCCATTTTTCCTGCATGGCGCATCATCGTTATGGATGACCCGTATTGTGCGGTTCCGCAACTGGAAAGCGCTTGCTATTTTTGTGATGAAACCCCGGTCAAATTCGCAAGGGTGCGGATTCTGACAGATGATTACAGCCTCTTGCGGATTATCGGACCGCTTATATATATAGTGACCGATACCTTCACGCAACGCTCCCGTCCGGGAATCGTATAACACCGTGCCGTCGATGCGGTGGCTCGCATGGTATGCCATGTCAATAGACGCAAGCGCTTTTTCGAGCGAATCAACCTCGGATGAAAACGTAACGGTTGAAGCATACCGGGAACCGATCGATCGCAGGGTGGACGGCCAGAATCTTCCGGATATCTCCCTGATCGCATCAAGCCAATACTGCTGGCTGTACCACATGCCGGGCCTCGGTTTGTCGATACCGCATTGCAATAAGATCTCAACGGCTATTGATTTAAAGGAAACACCGTCGATAATCGATTGGATTGTTGTACCGTTGACCTGTGCGCGTGGATGGATTGCAACATATTCGGGCATTTTGCACCTCAACTATTTACAATATAAATTATTTTACCTGATATGCATGGATAAAATATGGGATTATATTTATTAAACAATAATACGAACGTTATAAAAATATTAGGCTTCGAAGGCGAGAGCGATCTTCAAATTTAAGATTTACACCTATAAATACTGCATATATTGTAAGCTTAACCTGAGCAACGCAATCACTTGGGGTTTTGCATGCGAAACCGTTTGATTGAGACATTCAACTAAAAGGATATCTCATGTGATCGATTCTGTCCGGGATCCCATGGGGTTTAACCGGCGGCAAAATTGCTGAAAGACAATTATTTAATTTCGCTTCAATTTGATTCGCGCCCTTCTTTTTTTCCCCGGTTTAATTCTCCAATGGCGTCTCGACGCTTGCAGGACATACTCCATGGTCGGCTGCACTGGTTCCTTCAGGCTGATGCCCGCATTGCATCATTTCCCGCAATTTTATTGCCCATAGGAAAGTGGAGATGAGAAAATCCTCGTGATTTCGATATGGATTCTTTGCAATAAAATGTGCTGCATGTCCGTTGATCACCATTTAATGAAATATTCGCAGGATTCAGATCCCTTTTTCCGGCAGGGGGCCGAATCATTATGAATAACCTGAACCGAAGACCCCGATGGTTTGAATTTTTTTGCCATACCGCTTATAATTCCTCTGTCAAAATCGCAAGGGTAAGGATTAGGGCAAGTCATCTTCGCTTCTTTGCCGTCCCCCTGCATCGCGAAAATATAATGGCCGATGCCTTCGTGCAGCTTTCCGGATTGGGGATCGAACAGAATTTTCCCATTAAGGCGATGATTCATATGATATGCAACATTAATGGCGCCGAGCGCTTTTTCGATTGAATTGATTTGAGGAGGAAATTTGGCATTCTCGGGGATTTTTGAACCGATGGAAAAAAGAGCCAGCGGCGATAGTCTTTGCGAGATTTCCTTAAACGCATTGAGCCAGTTCTGCTGGCTATACCATAACCCTGCCTTGGGATCTTTAATGCCGTTTTTTGATAAGATATCGATTGCCATGGATTTCAATGCAATACCATCGATGACTGAAATAACCGTTTCTCCGTTCACTTCCACATCAGGGTTGATGGCTGCGAACACCGGCATATGGTCTCTCCTGTTATTAGTTAATAATGATTGGTATTCACCCGGGCCGGATATCGGGCTAAAGACGAAACTCCTGAAACCCGGTCCTTCTGATTTTACCCCGGCTTTATTAGGTAATAATTAAGTAGAAGTGACAAAATTATTAACGGATCGAATAGAAGGTTTCAAGGAACCAGTTTCAAGGATACGAGATATACAAAATTAAATGGCCTGAAACGGGAGGCTATCTGCGCTTACCTTTTTAAAAAGCCGATCTAACACGGCTCAAATGTTCAAATCGGATATTACTTCATGAGATACGGAATCTGAAAGCCTTTGTAAATTTACCTTGAATTCGCATTCCCGGAATATGCCGGGCCGGACCGCTCGCATCGTTCAAAATCTTCAGCTGAAAGGGTACAGTATGCCGGGCACATCAATTCCTTCAGCGGTATCTCCCGGGCCCCAAGACACCGGCCAGGGCAGGTTCGCCCTGCCGCTTGCACATCCCGATGCGCGCTGCCTGCTCATCATTGACATGGTATCGCCGTGAAAAAAGCCGATCTTCATGTTCACTCCCTGTTTTCGGCCCATCCTGCCGAATGGTTTCTTCAGAGACTTGGAACCCGAGAATCCTATACCGCTCCCGAAAGCGTGTATGCCTCGGCCAGGAGCAGGGGAATGGACTTCATCACCCTGACCGATCATAATCAAATCGAAGGGGTCATGCTGCTCAAAGACCGGTATCCGGGAGAGGTTTTCACCGGCGTGGAAATAACCACCTATTTTCCCGAGGACCGCTGCAAAATTCATGTGCTGGTTTATGGGTTTACATCGGCGCAATTTACAGAAATGGATTCGCTCAGGAACGACATTTATCAGCTTCGCGATTTTATTTATCGTCACTGCCTGGCTCATTCGGTGGCGCATGCAACGTTCAATATTAACAAGAAACTGGATATAACCCATATCGAGCGCCTTCTGCTGCTCTTCAATTATTTCGAGGCATTTAACGGAGCAAGAACGAAAACGGCAAATACCGGGTTTACCAAAATCCTTCAATCCCTTCATCCCGGCCATATCGGCGATTTATACCGGAAATATCGTATCGAACCCTTCGGGGAACATCCCTGGAAAAAGGGACTGACCGGCGGGTCCGACGATCACGCCGGAATGTTCATCGGTGAAACCTTTACCTCGGTACCGAGCGCCCTGTCGAGCGAGGATTTCCTGAAAAAATTATGGGAGAAACAGTTGGTGCCCGGAGGAAGGCATAATAGTTTTCAGGGGCTTGCATTGACCATATATAAAATAGCCTCCGATTTTTCCAAAAATAAGAGTGTCGGCTTGCCGAAATCGCTTTTGAGCATGATCAACGGGTTGCTCTTTGATGGGGAAAACCTGGCATTCAAGAGCCGTTTCATGCTGAATCGGGTAAAACGCGAAAAGACGCAGAACCACATCGATTTCAAGCGGAGAATTGCCGCTCTGGTGGAGGAATTCGACAGGATCAAGCATCTCTCATCGGACACGAAAGTCGCGACCGTGTACCTGCGGGCTGCCGAATTTACCGATGAGTTGCTGACGGGTTTTCTGGAGGGTATCGGGAAAAATCTGGCAGCAGGGGATATCAACGAGTTGATGCGCAATATTTCGGGACTGATTCCGGTCGTTTTCCTTTCCCTCCCCTATATCACGACCTTTAACATTCTCAACGAATCGCGCAAACTGCAGGACAGCCTGGATGAGTCCTTTGATTGCCGGATAGACGGGAAAAATAAAAATATCCTCTGGTTTACCGATACGCTTATCGATCTCAATGGTCCTTCGGAAACCATCCAGATTCTTGCCAGGATAAGCGAGGAAAACGGCCTGCAATTGCAACCGGTTACCTGCCTCCTTCCGGAAGAGCGGACGAAAAAACTGCCTCCCGGAGTGATTTGCCTGCCCACCCTCTGGACCTATAACCCCGCCGAATTTTCACTGTATACGCTCAGGTTTCCGTCAATCCTTAAATCCTTGCAGATTATCAATGATCAGCAACCCGATGAAATCATTATATCGACGCCGGGGCCTATCGGTCTTCTGGGAGTTCTCGCCGCAAAGCTGCTCCATGTCCGCTGCCGGGGAATTTTTCACTCGGATTTTGCCGGGCAGGCGACTCAAATCCTGGGCGATGACTCTGTTCATTGCATGATCGATGACTATCAGCGGTGGTTCTATTCCCTGTGCGACGAAATAAAGGTGCCGACCGCGGAATACAGGGGTATATTGTCAAAAAGGGGCTACGATCCGGGGAAAATGTCGGTGTTCCGGCGAGGGATCGAAAAGGAAATTTTCAAACCCCGGGACAATGCCCGGACCATGCTCGAACACCAGTACGGAATTCCCGGGAATGGATTCACCCTGCTCTATGCCGGGAGAATAAGCAGGGAAAAGCGGGTGGATTTTATGGGAGAGCTTTTTCTGCGTGTCGCGGAAAAGATCCCCGATGCTGCTCTGGTGTTCTGCGGAACCGGCCCGGAGCCGTACTTTACGGAATTCAGGCAAATAATGAGCGCGCATCGCAATGTTTATTTCCTGGGAAAGCTGGACCGCTGCGATTTGCCGCTTATTTACTCAGGCTCGGATCTTTTCTTATTTCCAAGCACAACGGATACCTTCGGCATGGTAGTCATGGAGGCGCAGGCGTGCGGACTGCCGGTCCTTGTTTCCGATATCGGGGGCCCGAAGGAAATCATCGAGGATGGACGAACCGGATTCGTTGTCACCGCCGGAGCGCTTGAGGAGTGGCTGGACCGGATAACCGCCCTGCACCATGCCATGACGGTCTGTCCGGAGCAGTACCAGGCAATGCGTTCGGCGGCGCGGCATCATATAATTAATAATTTTTGCTGGAACCGGGTGCTTGCCGATATCTTTGACCTTCCTCCGGAAAGTGAAATTGTCAATCAAAGCATCCGGGATGCGCAGGCGGCTTCAGCCCGGGCAGGTTGAACCGGCTGATCGATTCTGGCGAAAAAAACCAATTGTAAATTTTGGCCCGCCGGGAGGCAATCGTGATGGTTTATCGCACTACCTGACCGAAAAGAATCAGTATTCCCGAAGCGATCTGAAACACCGATAGAACGGCATTATTTCCCAGGTAACCGATATTCACCAGGGATTTCAGTCCCGACAGCAGCAACCAGATTGCCAGCAGTATAAATCCGACGCCTGTCATATATCCGCTCCTCCTCAAATAGTAGTCCTGGAAGTATCCTGAAAATCGCTCAAATAAGCATTATGCAATTACTAAGCCATACTTCAGGGGGATCCGGCCTTCCAAAACAACCCTTCTACTCCCTCATTCTAGTCTATCAATTCCCCCTCCGCGCCATGTATTTTGAAGGTCTCCCGTTGGTTATTTAATAATCTGATCCGGGCCCGGTTCGCCGGTTCCGGCTCTTTCACCGCATCGGCAAGTGCTCATCCCATGACTAATCCAGACGTTCGTGTTTCGCCCTTTTCCCTGAGCTTTAACGACTATATAAGGATGTTTCCCTCGCCCTGGCTTTTCGACCATTTTCTGGAAAGCAGGGCAGACTCCCGAAAAATCCTCTCATCCAACGCCCTTGCCGACAGGGTCGCACTTTTTTCGGAGCCGGCCTCTCTCCGGCAGCGATTCGGGGAGCTGAGCGTTGCAGACAAGCGGTTATGCAGCCTCGCCTACCTCTGCGGTGCCAGCGGCCTCCCTGCGCCGGAAAAAAGCGACTATTTCAACGATCCGGCAATTCTTTCATTTTTGATATATATCGGCCGTGACTCCGGCGGCGCGGCCCGCTACTTTGGATTCGCTGGTTTCGAGCCCTCCCTGCGACAACTCATGACGGAAACTCTTCTCCAGACCAGGCAGGAAGCGGATGCACCTGCTGTCGCCGCCCCTTCCCGGAGCGACCACTGCCTCAGCGATATTACCGCAGTCACGGTGCTGGCGCTTCAGGGGCAGCTCGAAAAGAAAAAGCTTGGCGGTCTCACGAAAAACTCGCTTTCAAAAATCGGCAAACTGATCCATGAATCGTATCATGGCTTTGCGGTTCACGATCGCGCGGAGTGTATCATCCGGTATACAGAGCACTGCGGCATGGTCGTGGAAGGCGAAACAGGATTCAGGTGCAGGGAAGCTGAGGCAATCGCATGGCTCGAACGGACCTCCGAGAGCCGAACCCGCGATTTGAACGAGTTTATCGCCGATTTTGCAGGAGGCTGGTGCACTGACCTGCTTGCCGAGCTGGTTCGCCAGGCAGAAGATTTCAGGCTCCCCATCGCGGTATTTCCGCAAGAGGCCCGTCATGAAGCGGTCAAAGCCTTGCTGACCCTGCAATGGGCCGGCATTATCGACTGTTCCGGAGAAGGGGAGGAGCTGGCATTCGGGGCCGTGCGCTCAAGCCCCGCAGCCCGGCCGGATGACGGCAGCAACCTGGAGCGGCCACCGGCTCCTTCACCGATAAGGACGATCATGGTGCTGCCGGATTTTACCGCCGTCCTTCCGCAGGAAACGCCTCCGGAGCAGCTTTACCGATTCGGCCATGTCGCGTTGCTGCATTCCCTCGACCGGGTATACAAAGGAGCAATCCACCGATCAACCCTCAACGACAGCCTTGCCAGGGGCACCGAGGCCGCAACGATCCTCAGCTGGCTTGCGGAATGGAATACACCGGCGAATGTGGTTGAAACGCTGCGCGAATGGATCAGGGAGTATTACCGGCTGTATATTGCCGATGAGCCGGTGCTGGTAAGCTGCGACGAGAAGGTGACCGGTGAAATTGCCTCGTATGAACCGCTTGCCGGGCTCATCGAACGGGTGCCGGCCGTTGCGGTATTCCGGATAAAGCCGGGTGCCGGAGAATCGGTCAGACAGGTGCTTTCGAGCATGGGGTACGATTACCGCATGCCGACTGTCGAACCTCCTGGCGCCGGGCATGTTCAGAGGCGGGCGGCGCGCCCGGACGCCGCCAACGTCTTTGAACCGGTTGTTTTCGGCAGCGGCCGTCCCGCGGAAAATGCCATGCTGAAAGGGAAAAAGTACGGCAGCGGGCTCAAGGCGCTCGATCTCAATGAAACCATGCATATCATCGACTATGCCATCCTCACCGGGCATGAATTAACGGTCGAGTACGGGGGAAGCCCGCTTATCAAGAAGGGGCTCTATACCTTTTTCCCGACCGCCATTTCCGGAAGCGCCGAGCCGATGCTTGACGGGAGCGATTCCGGCGGCAGGACCCGGCAGTTTACCATCAGAAAAATCAGCCGTATCGGGGTCGGCAGGCCATGAAAAAAGAACCGGCATTTGTCCATCTTCACAACCATACCGAGTACAGCTTTCTCGACGGGGCTATCCGCATAGACGACCTGGTCGAGCGGGCAAAGTCATTCGGGATGCCCGCGCTTGCCATTACCGACCATGGGGGGCTCTTCGGAGCGGTCGAGTTCTATGAAGCCTGCATGCATGCGGGAATAAAGCCGATTCTCGGATTTGAGGCCTACGTCGCTCCCGGCTCGCGCCTTGACCGGCAGTCGACCAGAGACGAACGCTCCAATCACCACCTTATCCTGCTCGCCCGGGATAATGAAGGTTGGAAAAATCTCATGCGCCTCAGTTCGCTGGGGTACTCTGAAGGGTTCTACTACAAACCCCGGATCGATATGGAGCTCCTGCGTAAATACTCCGCAGGGATTATCGCCACCAGCGCCTGTATAGCCGGTATTATTCCACAGCTTTTGCTGGCCGGCGACCGGGAGGGTGCCAGGAAAACCGCGCTCGAATTCCTCTCGATTTTCGGGGAGAGGAATTATTACTTCGAGCTGCAGAACCACGGCATCAGCGAGGAAATTGCGGTTCTTCCGGAAATGCTCAGCCTCGGCCGCGAACTCGGGATTCCGTTTATAGTGGCGAACGATGCCCACTACCTGAATCGGGAGGACTCCCTTTCCCACGAGGTGCTCCTCTGCATCCAGACGCAGACGACCATGAGCGATCCGAAGCGGTACCGCTTTTCATCGGATCAGATTTATTTCAAATCGCCCTCCGAGATGGCGGCACTTTTTCCCGACCTCCCGGAGGCCTTTGCCAATACCCTGGACATTGCGGAGCGATGCAACGTCTCCATCAAGATTGCGCCCCAGCTGCCGACGCCGCCGTTTCCCGAAGGCTACGCCACGGCGGAGGAGTACCTGCGGGCAATCTCGCATCAGGGGCTTGTGGAAAAATATGCGCAGGTGACGCCCGGGCTTGAGGAGCGGCTCAACTACGAACTCGGTATTATCTGCTCCATGGGGTTTACCGGCTACCTTCTCATTGTCCGTGATTTCGTCCGTGAGGCTGAGAGGCTCGGCATCATGGTGGGCGCACGCGGATCCGTGGCCGGAAGCCTCGTCGCGCATGTCATCGGCATCACGGCGGTCGATCCGATCAAGTTCGATCTCATCTTCGAGCGGTTTCTCAACCCCGAGCGTATATCCATGCCCGACGCCGATATCGACTTCGCCGACAAGGATCGCGGGCGCGTGATCGAATATGTCATCAACCGGTACGGCCGCGAGGCGGTGGCCCAGATCATCAACTTCATCCGCATGAAGGCCAAAATGGTGGTGAAGGATGTGGCGCGTGCCATGGACATCCCGCTGGCCGAAGCCATCCGCCTCTCCGCCATGGTCAATGAAAAGAGTCTGAAAGAATCGATCGAGAAAAACGGGGAGTTGAGCCGCGCCATCAAATCCAACGCGCAGACCGGGGAGCTCTTCCGGCACGCGGGCGTGCTCGAAGGGCTCACGCGCCAGGCGGGGATGCATGCCGGCGGGGTCATCATAGCTCCCGGTGAGGTGGTGAACTGGGCGCCGCTCTTCAAGCAGCCCGGCACCGACGACATCCTGATGACCCAGTTCGATATGAACTATGTGGAAAAGGTCGGCCTCATCAAGATGGACTTCCTCGGGCTCCGCACGCTTACCGTGCTCCAGGAGACCCTCCGGCTCATCACCCGTTACCATGGGAAGGCCGTTGACCTCTGGCATATCCCGTACGACGATGAAAAGACCTACGAGCTTTTCGGCAAAGGTGAGACCATCGGCGTATTCCAGTTCGACTCGCAGGGCATGCAGGACTACCTCCGGAAGCTGAAACCGACCAATATCGAGGATATCATCGCCATGGTGGCCCTGTACCGGCCGGGGCCCATGAACAACATCGATACCTTCATCCGCCGCAAGCACGGGAAGGAGAAGGTGCACTACCTCCATCCGGAGCTCGGCGAGATACTCGATGTGACCTACGGGGTGATCGTCTACCAGGAACAGGTGATGCGCATTGCCCAGCGGCTTGCCGGATTTTCCCTTGGCGAAGCGGATATCCTGCGCAAGGCAATGAGCAAGAAGAAACTCGACACTATGGAGGAGATGGGGAAGAAGTTCGTTGCCGGTGCGCTGGGCCGCGGCATCGACAAGGCCATAGCCGTCGAAATTTTCGACCTCATGAAAAAGTTTGCCGAATACGGGTTCAACAAGGCCCATGCTACCATGTACGGCCATATTGCCTACCAGAGTGCCTGGCTCAAGGCGCACTATACGCTCGAATATCTCACTGCAAACCTCACCTCGTATATCGGCAACCAGGACGAATTCCTTAAGGTCAAGATCGAAACCGAACGCATGGGCATTACCATCCTGCCACCCGATGTCAATGCTTCCGACGAAATGTGCAGCATCGAAAACAACGCCATGCGGCTGGGGCTCTCGGTGATCAAGAACGTGGGCCAGGCCGGCGAGGTATTCCCCGAGGAGCGCCTGAAGGGCGGCCCGTTTACATCGCTCTTCGACCTCTGCAAACGGGTCGACGGCCGCCGCCTCAACAAGAAGTGTCTTGAATCGCTCATCTGCGCCGGTGCACTGGACTGCCTCAAGGGTACCCGGGCTCAGCTTTTTGCGGCAATCGATCAGGCCATGGATTACGCCGACGGGTTTCAGAAGGACCGCGCCGCGGGGCAGGTCAATCTGTTCGATGACCTTTTCGCCGCGCCGGCCGGCGGAGATGGAGCCCGGTCGATCCCGGTCCCGCCGCTTCCGGATGTGCCGCCCTGGCCCTACAATGCAACCCTCCAGAAGGAGAAGGAGTTCCTGAATTTCTATGTAAGCGGGCATCCGCTCGACCGCTTCCAGGACGAAATCCGCGGATTCGCCACCATGTCGCTCGCGCCGGAATCGCTTGCCAAAGTTCGTGAGGGAGCGGTTGTCACGGTGGGAGGGCTCGTAACCGTGGTCAAACAGCATGTCCAGAAAAACGGCAAGCCGATGGCCTTTATGTCCATGGAAGATTTCGACGGCACCGTCGAACTCCTCGTTTTCGGCGATGCCTACGAAAAGTACCGTGATCTGCTGGTTGAGGATGCCATGGTCCTGGCGCACGGAACCGTTTCCCGGCGCGAAGGGGAGGAGAGCCCGAAGATCCGCCTCGATAACTGCATTGCCCTCTCCGAAGCCCGCGATAGGCTTGCGCGCAGCATCCATGTGCGGCTCACGACGGCAGGGCTCGAAAAAGACTTCCTCGGATCCTTCCGCCGCCGCTGCGAGAAAAATGCCGGCTCGTGCGCGGTCATCTTTCATGTGGTAACCTCAGAAGGCAACGAGTACCGGATGCGCTCGCGTTCGGTGAAAATTTCGCCGGCCCCGGAGGCGCTCAAAGAGCTCCGGGAACAGGTGGGAAGGGACAATGTATGGATCGGCAAGTCGGCGGCATAGGCTTGTGGGTAAAACTATCGTTTCAGTTCGTCGTATTCGTTTTCATGACCACCGTGTTTGCCGTCGGATGCCTTGTTACGGGTTTTTTTTCCAAGCATACCGCTCAGGTTATCTGCCGGACCTGGGCGCAGCTTGTGCTGGTTTTTTTCGGGATACGCCTGCACGTTACCGGCAGGGAGCACCTCGTGCCCGGAAAACGCTATGTCTTCTTTTCCAACCACCAGAGTAATCTTGACACGCCGGTGCTGTTCGCCGGGATGGGCTGTCCAATATGTTTCATCGCCAAGAAGGAGCTCTTCCTCATCCCGATTTTCGGATGGGGCATGTCGGCGATGGGACACGTCAAGATTGACCGGGCAAATGCGCGGAAGGCGCGCGAATCCCTTTCGCGGGGGGTGCGCCTCCTGAAGCAACACCGGCTCTCGCTCGTCCTGTTTCCGGAAGGAACGCGGAGTGCGAGCGGGGCGCTCGGCGAATTCAGGCTGGGAAGCTTTACTCTTGCCATGGAGGCCGGGGTGGAGGTGGTGCCGGTGGTCCTGCGGAAGACAGGAGAACGGCTACCTAAGAAAAGCATTCAGGTAAAGCCCGGAGCCGTTTACCTCGATATCTGCAATCCAATCGTTATTACCGGTATGGAGAAGGCCGACCTTGCGGCAAGGGTAAGAAAAGAGATTGAAGCCGTCATAGGGCAGGCCGGAAGACAGGAAGGGCCTGAACGCGCTCATTAAAGCAAGAAGGGGTTCTTGCGAACCCCTTCAGCTTCAGGATTTTCACCTGATACCCCATCATCATCATCACACACGTTAGCCATTTTCATGGCTACACATTAATAAGACGCAATAATCGTGCCATATCAACCCTTGAGGTTAATTAATTGATAAATCCACGTGAATTCGCGACATTTGCGTTACTCGGGAAGCAATAAAACGGAGGTTTAATTGCGGGCAATATTACATAGTTACGTAATTATTACCTAATTAGGTTAATGTAAGAAAAAATTCTTATTTCTGCAAAAAATGCTTTTACTATAAGAGAGCCTGGAAGCATAATCCTGAAAAGGAAGTCGATTTGAGGCCGATAGATGAGACGGTGAGAGGAGGCATCAGCCTGCTTCAGGACAATGCACTCTCTCCGGCGCTTCGGGGAGGAACGAAGCGACACCGTCTCATGGCTATGGCTCGATCAGTACTCTCTGCGATGCCCCCGATTGTATCCGCCGCCGCCACCGCCGTGGTCACCGCCGCCGTGGTCGCCGCCGCCGTGATTTGAGCGAGGTTCGCGTTCGCGCGCCTCATTGATCATGAGTTTGCGGCCGTCGTACTCTTTGCCGTTAAGCTCGTTCATCGCCGCGTCCGCATTTTCCATTTCGACAAAGCAGAAGCCGCGGGAACGTCCGGTTGCGCGGTCGGTGATGATTTTGACGGAAATAACCTCACCGAACTGGCCGAAATAATCCTTCAGCTGATCCTCGGTTGCCGAAAAAGAAAGGTTTCCTACATAAAGCTTCTTAGACACTCGTACCTCCGCGAAAAGGGTGGACGCTTCCATGACCGCCGTATCAACGAATGCAATCGGCAACGGCGCTTGCATCGGCTCCATCATAAAAGCGTTAAAAAAACTCCATTTTGCCTTGCCCGCCAACCACCGACAGACGGATCAGCTCCGGGCCCCATGCGCGGGACCTCTTGTCAAGATACCGCTGTACTGTCAAGTTTGCTCCGGATTCTTTGCCATCCCGCTTCGGGAATTGACGCGCCGATTCCTTTGCAAACCTCATAGCCGCACACCGAACCGAGCTCGCCGCATTTTTCAACGGGGAACCCCCTGAGCAGTCCGTAAAGAAAACCCGACGCCCAGAGATCGCCTGCACCGGTAGTGTCTACCGCGCACTCGTCAGTGATCGCGGCGATCCGGACCACTTCTCCGTCACAGGCAATCAGGCTGCCCCTCCTCCCTAATTTAATTACTGCGACAGGCGAGTGTTGCGCGAGGACTGCAATTGCCTTTTCCTCATCCTCGTGGCCGGTATAGGCGCGAGCCTCATCCTCATTGGCGATCAGTATATCGACATATTCCCTGATAATACCGGGAAGATAGGAAATCGAGGCCTCGACAACCGTATAGCTGGCAAGATCGAGCGAGACTTTGGTCCCGGCGGCAGCGGCGGCAGCAAGTGCGGACATCAAAAGATCCTTGTTGAAAAGAAGGTAGCCTTCGAGGTGGACAAGGGCCGTATCGCGGAACAGGTCGGGGGTGATTTCGGAAGGCTGGGTTTCGGCGGAAGCGCCAAGATAGGTGAGCATCGAGCGCTGCGCATCCGGCGTGATGATGGAAAGAACATGGCCGGTCGGTGTTGAAGAGGTGAAAAGCACCGGTTCAACCCGGTGTTCGCGGACCCCGGCTTCGAAGAGCGCTCCCCAAGCGTCCTTGCCTCGCTTGCCGATGAACTTTGCCCGTGCCCCCAGCTTGCCGAGACCCAGCATCGTGTTGCACGCCGATCCTCCCGGCACAATTGAGGGCTTGGCATCGGTGGATGCAAGCGCCGCTGCTATTCGGGAGCTTTCAACCAGGGTCATGCCTCCCTTGCGGGCACCGGACCGGTCGATGAACGAATCGGATTCCTGGATACAAATATCAACTAACGCCGAACCGACTCCGGCGATGGCGAGTGATCTGTCTGTTTTGCTGAAGAAATTTTTAATAATGACCCCGCTTTGAGAAATGAGCCCTTTTTACTAAAATACAATGTCCCGATCCCGCATTCAGGCTGCTTCGGGGGTTGGATAGCCTGGGTTGGAATCCAATTGCAAAGGCAACTTCAAATTCTTTTGGATGGCTGAGCCGGATTCCAAAAGCATTAGAAAATTCAAATTCTTTTGGATGGCTGAGCCCGATTCCAAAAACATTAGAAAATTCAAATTCTTTTGGATGGCTGAGCCGGGTCAACCCATTTTGCCCAAAAGGCAAAATGGACGGATTATTATGATTTTGATTGAACCAGCCGCACGAGGTGGGAGTGCATCATAAGAGGGACCATGCGGCGGGGACCCACAAGCCTCTGCGAAAAGATGAAAAACCTCAGCCTGGCAAAGCGTGGGCTTAAAATCTTAATCTCTGCGAGCTAAAAAAAATTTCATGTGTTTTCTACCCTGAAAGAGGGCGTTGCGGAAAGGGTGAGGCTGAAGACGCTTTAGCGGCTTCAGCCCAGGGGAAACCGCCTGCGGCTGTTTCCCCACCAATGGTCTTTTTTATTAAGTAAAAACGAAAATCATTAATTAAATCGGCTGTATACGAACTGGCCGTGTAATTGTGAAAAAACACACAATCTTTAAAGACATCCGGCCAATAGGACAAATAAATTCAAAATATTTGACATTATTGAAGCAAATTACTATATTTAATAGTGAAATAATTCACAGCCACCATGAAAACAACAATTCCTACTCCCGCAATCGTCCGTCTCTGTTCTCTTTATCAGCTCGTATGCCGGATGGAGGGCGAAGGAATTCTAAGCGCATCTTCAACTGAACTCGCAAGGCGAACCGGGCTCCCGGCGCACACCATTCGAAAAGATATCAGCTTCCTCGGTGAAATCGGCAATACCGGGGCAGGATTACGAGATCTCGCGGCTCAGGAATCACCTGTTTTCCAACCTTGGGCTTAAGCAGGAGAAGAAGGCATGTCTGGTAGGACTCGGTCGGCTGGGATCCGCCATTCTTGCATCGCCCAATCTGGCAGGTGATGGATTCCGGATTGCGGCAGGGTTCGATTCCGATGTCAATAAGCTCGAAACGATCAAAACCTCCATCATGGTGTATCCGTCGCATGAGATCGTTGAAATTGTAAGAAAAATGGGTATTGAGCTCGGCATCATTGCCGTGCCGGCAGATAACGCCCAGGAGGTCGCCGACCGGCTGGTGGCCGGAGGAGTTCGCGGTATTCTCAATATTGCCCCGACGCCGATAACGGTGCCGGCGGGCAGTTGTTTCGTGAGGAATATCGATATCGCCGGAGAGCTCAGGATTCTTTCGGCGATGATCGGGAATAAAGCAACTTCTTAAAGCAGGTTATTTGAAAATTCAAATTTATTTGGATAGCTGAGCCGGAATCCAAAAGCAAAGGCAAATTCAAAATCTAATACTTTTGGATGGCTGAGCCGGGTCACCCGCACGATGTGGGAGTGCTTCATAATAGGCCCCCTGCGGCGGGGACCCACAAGCCTCTGCGAAAAGAATTTAAAATCAGCAATGTCGCAATGAGCGAGACGATGTCAGCAACAAAGATTAAACGGAAAAATTACCTCTTCTGTGGGAGAGGTCAGGTGACCCACAAGCCTCTGCGAAAAAATTAAATGCAAAAATGACCAATCAAAAGGAAGCTGAATTAGTTGTAGGTAAGCCGTGTTTGATATGTTCTTTACCGATGTTTTCTACCTCATGTGAGCGTTGCGGGAGTGGGCGAGCGTTTGCCTTCAGGCAAACGTAGCCGCCCACTTCCGCAGGAAGGGGTGTGCCAAAGACCCCGCAGCCCGGCTTTGCGGGCGCGGAGGCTTTGGCCAGGGGAAACCGCTGCAGGCGGTTCCCCCACCTGAGCAGTTAGGCTTATTTAAAAAATTTATTGCCTTATGCCTTTTCTTTCGGATTTCGGAAATTTTTATTCACCTTATGCAAAGGAGACGGGAATGGCCAGAGTCTATAATTTTTCCGCCGGACCTTCGGTCCTGCCTGAAAGCGTGCTTGTAAGAGCGGCAAAAGAGCTGCTCGATTATCCCGGCAGCGGTCAATCGGTCATGGAGATGAGCCACCGTTCGCCCGAATACCAGGCGATTATCGACAGCGCCGAGGCGTTGCTGCGTGAATTAATGAACATCCCGGAGAATTATAAAGTGCTGTTCCTCCAGGGGGGCGCTTCTGCGCAGTTCGCCATGGTACCGCTGAATCTCTTCGGAATTGCGCCTGCTGCCGATTTTGTCAATACCGGAACCTGGTCTAAAAAGGCCATTTCCGAGGCGAAGCGGTACGGGACTGCGCGGGTCGTCGCTACATCGGAGGACAAAAAATTTTCGTATATTCCTGCCCTGGATGCTGCGATGTTCGACCCGGCGGCCGCCTACGTGCATATTACCACCAATAATACCATCGAAGGAACCCGCTTTACGCAGCTGAGCGATGCGT
>CAWDOZ010000193.1:0-11556 GCA_963803935.1 uncultured Fibrobacterota bacterium
AGAAAAAACCTGAAAGAATAATTAATTCTGATGGGCTCAAGATCTTAATCCCCTTAAAACTGAAATTGGCCTCACCCCTGCAACAAGGTTGTCTTCCTCTCTCCACTTGTGGAAAGGATCAAGCCGCGGGCGAAGGCCGCTTCATAAGGGGTGAGGCGATTTTGACGTTGCGTTAGCGAGGACAGAGGGTGCCCCTTCGGCGCGCTCGGAAGCTGAACTTGAACAGGCACAGCGAGCGCATTACAAATATTTCCTCTCCTATAGAAGATTCCCCGAAGCTCTGCTTCGGGGAGCTTCAATTTGTATCTATGATACCTGGGGAAATGGAGGTTTTTTAAAGCTATCCGGGAAAAAAACCTTTGATTATGCCGGGGGCATTTTATATATTAATCAGCATGTATTTACATGTAATAACATGCATCTACTATCGAACTTGAAAATTAAAGGATCTGTTTTTTTCGGCCAGACTAAGGTTATAAATATAAATACAGGGATGTCGGCGGGGTGAATTCGACCCTGCCGGGACAGCGGCGCCGGAATGCCCGGCGCAGAAAAAAGGAGATCGGTCAATGGCGTACGTGGTTGATAAGGATTCAAGCATTCCTCTGCATTTGCAAATTAAAGAATATCTCCTGGACTACATCAGCAACAATAAGACCGGCACCAGAAGGTTACAATCGGAAAATGAGCTTTCGCGTCATTTCGGGATAAGCCGGCCGACCATCCGTCTGGCCCTGGCTGCCCTTGCCAAGGACAGCATAATCGAAAAGATCCAGGGAAAGGGCACGTTTATCAAAGAAAACAGGACCGAGCTGCAATTCGTCAACTGGCAGGCCACCGAAGAGGCCACCTCCGGATCGTTACAATATATTCTTGATGGCTTTATCAGGAAGCGGCCCGATGTTGGCGTTGAAAACATCGGCTGCCTGTTCAAGGATGTCCTGCCGCATCTCATCGTTAAAACCGGATCGGGCAAGGCGCCGGATATCATGTCCCTTCTCTATTTCTGGATACCGCTCCTGGTGGAGCAGGGGAGCCTGTACCCGCTCGACAGGCTCTACACCGAGGAGTTCCGGAGCAAGCTCTATCCAATGTCGATAGACGCGGTAAAATACAAAAACACTTACTACGGCCTGAACTGGGCGAACGGGCCGACCATATTTTATTACAACAAGAAAATCATCAGGGAAGTGACCGGGTCTCCGGAGATACAAATCGAATATTTCGACGAGCTGTTCGATTTGTTCGATAAAATCGAAACGCACTATCGCGGGACGGTCCTTCCGTACTGCCTTCCGCTCCACGATGATGACCTGTATTTCATGTATACGATTTACTCGTTCCTGCTTTCATTCCGCGGGGGCATTACCGATGCCGAGGGCGATATCATCCTGAACTCCGGGAATACGATCAGGGCGTTCACCTGGCTCAAAAAATTCATCGGCAGGGGAGAATCCACCATCGGTTCCGGGTATTTAAACGCACGTCACGAGTTCGCCCATAACCGGCTGGCGTTTTTTATCGACGGTCCGTGGTTTAAAAGTGTGGTTCCGACCATGAATAAGGAAGAACCCGTTGAAATCGGGTTCCAGACCCTGCCCAGGAGTGAAATCGGGCTGTCCTACTCCGCCCTTGCAAATCATGTGCTGGCAATATCCAACCAGTGCCGGAACAAGGAGGTTGCCGTTGAACTGATAAATTACATTGCGATGGATCCGGCAATTTCCGAATACTACTACCTGAAATCAAACATGTTTCCCGCATCCCGGGAAGAGGCATTGACCAATCCCCTGTACGACGACCCCTTCGGCCGCGTCCTGAAAAAGCAAATGGAGACCGCATTCCCGATTCCCGACGCTCACCCGGCATTCTCCTATTCAATCAGCTTCTGCGCCAAGGCGTGCAGACAGATTTTGCTGGGGCAGGATAACATTGCTTCGGTATTAAACAATGCGGCCGAAGTGGTTAAGCAGATTTATCAGGTGAAGTTTTAGGGGAGGCGACTGAAAAGGGTTCCCGGCCCCGAAGGCAGGGCATACCGATTAATAAATGGAGAATAAAAAAATCTTGACTGGTTATGTCGGCCAAGCATATATTGTCGAAAAGGCAGGCAAAATTATAAAAAAGCGGCAAAAAATTAAATTTTAATTGAAGTTGTAATTACCTGTACGGACAATATTCCGGTTACTATGACGGGGAATGAATGCAGGTTTGAGACCGGGATCTCTTCATTGCACCGCAGTTCAAGGAGGACTCATGAAACGTTTTTCACTATCCGTGATCGGAATGATATTCTGGCTCACCGGCATTATTTCCGCCAATGTTTTGATTGCGCCAAATGACACCAACATCAACTATTACGGGCGGTGCGACTTTTCCAAATCCTGCCGACAGCGTCGGCTTCAACTGGCCAGGCACCATCATCGAGGCAACCTTTCCGGGACCGACCATCGGCGTGGAGCTGCGGGATGGCGGCGCTTACTTCAACGTGGAGATCGACGGCGCAATGGTTGATTCCCTCGCCCCGTCGACGACAACCAATACCCGCATGATCAGTACCAGCCTGTCTACCGGCAATCATACCATCCGCCTCACCTTGCGCACCAACGGCCAGACCTGCTCGTTTCGCGGATTCTACCTTGCCAATGGCAGCATACTGGCTCCGCATCCGGTAATGCCGACCCGCAAAATCGAATACATCGGCGACTCCTGGACTGCCGGCGATAATATCTTCGCGCCGGTCGGAAGCGCCGAAGCCCTGAACACCTTCGATGCGGAGGTAACCTATGCCCGGGTTACCAGCAAGGCCTTTTATGCCCAGGATCACCTCACTGCGCGCGGCGGCTGCGGGCTGGTCAAAAGCCAGGGCGGCGCAGCGGTCATGGCGACGCGGTTTCCGGAGACCGAGTGCGACCTGGCAACACCCCTCTGGAATTTCACCTCGTGGACCCCCGCTCTGGTGACGATATGTCTCGGCATCAACGATTTCGGTCTCGGCGTTGCGGATTCGACTTTCATTGCGGCTTATAAGACCCTCATCACCACGGTGCGCGGCAAGTACCCGAATGTGCCGATCATTATGATAGGCCTCAGCGCACAAATCAGCGGGCAGACTGCAAAGAATACGCTTCTGGCCGATGTCAAGACGATTGCGCAGTCATTCACCGGTATCACCGTTTTTTCGAGCCCGATCACGACGGCCAATGCTGCGGAGCTCTACCAGCACCCGAGCCAGGCGCAGCACAAGCTGATTGCCGACTCGCTCATTCCGGTTGTCATGCAGGTCATGGGCTGGGACACCACGGCGACGACCGGGGTCGATGTTCACCGTTGCAAACAAGTGTCGCACTTTGCGGCAGGTTCGATCGTGAAGGTGTCGCAGGATAATATCGTTCTTCCGTTCCAGCTTTCGGGATGGGCTAAAGAAGTCGCCGTGTACGATTTCTCGGGACGGGCGATCCGGAAAATCACCACCGCAAAGCAGACCATTTCCCTGAAGAAAGATTTAGGCCTGCCTTCAGGCATATACCTGGTAAAAACCACCGGCATTGTTAAAAACTACTGAGAGACAAGCCCAGGGGATCAGTCATCTGAATTTTTTTGTTACTGTTCTGGTGGTGGGGGAACCGCCTGCGGCGGTTCCCCCCTGGTCGGAGCCGCACAAAGCGCGTCTCCGACACACTCCTTCCGCAACGCCCTCTTTTAAGGTAGAAAACACCAAGGGAAATGCGGAAAACAAAAACCTATATGCTTAATATCAAAAGAATTAAAATCTTTCCCGCATCTGCGCAGTAACGATTTTTAATAAAACCACCTGAGTAGCAACTAAAGATCCTCGAATGCTCAAAAAGCCGCTCACTTTCATCACCATCGCGATCTGCCTTGCCGGTCCGTTGTCCCAGGTCTTCGCCGCAGCCTCCGCACCAGGCAGCGCGTACAGGATCGTCATGAATTTCAACAGCGACTGGCTGTTCGCACGCGGCGATATCCCCGGCGGTCAAACAGCCGCCCTCGATGAATCCGCATTCAAACGGGTCTGCCTTCCGCATACGGTCGCCGTCGTAAAACACCGCGATATCGATACCTCGGTTTTTGCAACCATCTCCTGGTACCGCCGTCATTTTACCCCCCCGATAAACCTGCAGGGGCGCCGCTTTTCAATCGAGTTTCAGGGGGTTTCCAAGGCCGCAACCGTCTACCTCAACGGCCGGCCTGTGGGCGGGCATGAAGGCGCCTACACGCCTTTCACCCTCGATATTACCCGGGAGCTGAAATTCGGCGCGGATAATATTCTTGCCGTGCGCGTCGATTCCCGGCAGCGCAAGGATATCCCCCCCGAGGGAGCCGCGGTCGATTATATGGTCTGCGGGGGCATCGTCCGGGATGTCGCCATGATCGTTACCGACCCGCTCCACGTACAGTGGGTATATGTCACCCGGGATTCGGCCGACCCGTCCTGCATTGATATTTGCACGCAGGTGGCGAACGGCGGCGGAACGGAAAAAGGGTGTACCCTTGTCGGCCTGATCGTCGATTCGTCAAACGCCGTCGTCGACTCGGGTCGCGCCGGGGGCACCGTTGCTTCCGGCTCCGAGGTTGAATTTAACACCCGCATCGGCCCGATCCCGGGGCTTCGGCTCTGGAATCCCGACCACCCCTATTTGTACACCGCCCTCATGCAGCTACAGGATGATGGCCGCACCGTCGATACCTGCCGACGACAATTCGGAGTACGGACCATCAAATTCAGCCGGGTTGACGGCAGGTTTTCCATCAATGGCGATGCGCTCAAACTCCGGGGTCTCAACCGGCACGAAACGTACCCTTTTATCGGCCGCGCAGCTGCAGACCGGCTCCAGGCGCGGGATGCCGACATCCTCAAATATGAGCTCGGCTGCAACATCGTCCGCTGTTCCCACTATCCGCAGTCCCCGGCATTCCTGCAGCGCTGCGACGAAATAGGACTGCTTGTTCTCGAAGAGATGCCCGGATGGCTCTATGTGGGCAATGCCGCCTGGCAGGCGCTGGCGCTTGACGACGTCCGCGATATGGTCATGCGCGACCGCAACCACCCCTCGGTGGTGAGCTTCGGCGTGCGTGTCAATGAATCGATGGATTATCATGACTTTTACGTCAAGGCTAACCGGATAGCGCGGCTGCTCGATCCTTCGCGGCCAACCAATGGGGTTCGTGTCGCCGGCCGCGGTTCGCCGCGCGAATTCATGGAGGATCTCTGGGGACAGAATTTCGGAGTTCCGCCGGGTACGCCGCAGCCGATGCCGATGCTTGTTACCGAAAGCGTCGGCCACCGGGGAAGCGCTCACTCCTGGGACGACGACTCCCGCCTCATCCGGCAGTTTCTCATGAACGCTGCGGCGCAGGACTCCGCTGCGGCCAATCCTGAAATAGCCGGGCTTCTCGGGTGGTGCGCCTTCGATTACAACTCGCCCTACTTTACAGCAGAGAAAAAGGTAAACTATCACGGGGTCGCGGATATTTTCCGGATACCTAAATTTGCCGGCTATTTTTACCGGTCGCAGGCCGACCCCGGCCTGTACGGTCCCATGGTATTCATTGCCCACCGGTGGGAAAAGGCACAGACGCCCGACGACGTCTGGGTTGCGAGCAACTGCGGGAAGGTGGAACTTTTTGTCAACGGCGTCTCGCTGGGGCGGCGAGCTCCCAGCCGTTTCATGGCGCTTCCGCATCCGCTGTTTCTCTGGAAATCGGTGCCGTTCAGGGCAGGCGAAATCAAAGCCGTAGGATACATCGGCGATAAACCGGCGGCAACCTGCGTCAGGTATACGCCCGGGGCTCCGGTGAGGCTTGCAATGATTCCGGACGATACGGTCCTGGAAGAGGGCGGCGATATGACGAGGATAGCGGTGACCGCGGTGGATGCACATGGTCAGGCGGTACCTCATTGCGGCAGGGCAATTACCCTTTCGGTGAGCGGCGCCGGTGAATTTCTCGGCGAGAGCCCGGTTGCGCTCGAAGACGGGAAAACTGCGTTCTATGTAAAGACTCCGGCGCATCGGGCAGGCGAAATCGATTGCCGGGCGTCGGCCGCGGGATTGGTTGGAGCTCAGGCCCGGATCCGGGTCCGCGGCGATCAGAACCGGAAAGACCAGTGGTGACACTTCTCAAAGTGTACCGGTTTACCAGGCGGTTCATACGCATGTTTCAGCAAATACCGTTCGTCCTGAGCCTGTCGTAGGGCGAGCGCCGGAAATTCGGATGAACCTGGTTTGCTTCGACAGGATCAGCGCAGGCTCGCTCGCCATGAACGGTTTTATGCAATAGTACCTATGAACCGATTCGTTGCAGGTATTTTATAGCTTCAAGAACTATGACGACGATCCTGAAGGGCAAAAAATTGCCGTACCTTCTCCTGGCGCTCATGCCGTTATTGCTAATGGCATCGGTTTCAGGTGCCGCAACCTATTCTATTCCCCTCGATACCGGCTGGCGCTTCTCCTTTGCCGGGAACGATTCCGGACTCGGTCCGGCGAATTCGCCCGGGTCCCGGGGGAGCGAACCGGTGACGATTCCGCACCTCTTTCCCGGTACCGGAAAGGGCGGGAGCCCCGCCGCCGGATTCGGATGGTATACCCGTGACATCGATGTTCCGCCGGCATTTTCCGGCGCCGACGTGGCGCTGGAATTCGAGGGGGTCTGCCTTTTCGCGCGGGTATTCATCGACGGCATTCCGGCGGCTTCAGGAGACTACCCCTACCTGCCGTTCACGGTCGATTGCACGCCCTTTCTTTCGGGGAAGAACAGCATTCGCGTCGCCATCCGGGTCGACGATCGCCTGATTCCCGGGCGGATCCCCGACGATAAGGCGCTCGGCTGGTGGGTGTATGGCGGAATCTGCCGCCCGGTTCGCCTCGTTGCCCGCTCGCGCGACCGCATCGGGCGGGCGGACCTCCGCACCCTGTTCCGTGGCGGCGACACCTTCGACCTCACCGTTCACGCGGTCGCCGCTCATGACAAATGGGACAGTGTGCGTCTCACGGTCACGCCGCCGGACCGCCGCCCTGCTGCCATAATGGCAACCCTGCGAGGCAACGACACCGCGCTGCGCCTCCACGGAGTGCAGCCATGGACCCCGGAATCGCCCTCCCGATATACGGTCACGCTCGTCCCCTTCTTTCACGGCAGGCAAGGCGATACCCTCAGTATCCTTCGCGGTTTCTCCCAGCTCACGGCGGTAAGGTCCCGGCTCTTTCTCAACGGCAAGCCTTATTATTTACGCGGCATGGGGAGGCACGATGTCCTCGGCGATCGCGGTCCGCGGCTCACCCGGGAAGAACGCTGCGCCGACCTCGTTGACCTGAAAGCTCTCGGTGTCAACTTCCTCCGAATCGCCCATTTTCCCCAGGACCGTGATGTTTATGAACTCTGCGACAGCCTGGGACTTCTGGTCATGGATGAAATTCCCGCCTGGAAGACGAGCGGCGACTTCCTTGCAAGCGGGCCGGGCAAGGCCTGCGGGAGCGGGTATATGCGGGCGCTCATCGAGGCGCACGGCAACTATACCGGCATTTGCATCTGGTCGGCCGGGAACCAGCTCCCCACCTACAGGACGGCGGCGGCGGGGTTTGTCAAGGCTGTGGCTGCAGCGGCAAAGGGTGCGGATCCCTCCCGGCTGGTTACGTGCTGCAGCTACTGGTACCAGCTCGACCGGGCATTTCCCTATGTCGACGTGATCGCGGTCAATGAATATTTCGGCTGGGAACTCGCTTCGTTGCCGCTCCTGGGGCCAATGCTCGGGGGAATTCATGCAAAATGGCCCGATAAGCCGATGCTCGTATCCGAGTTCGGGGCGCAGTCGGCCTATGGTTTTCGCAATCCCCACCCGAAACTGGCGGGTATCGTCAGAAGCATGCTCTCGAAAGATCTCAGCGAAGACCACCAGGCGCTTTTCCTGGGGTCGCACATGGACAGCATCTGGGCGCGACGCTCCTTTGTGAACGGCATGGTCATCTGGGCATATGCCGATTACCGGTCGAACCTGAACAAGGCACGCACCGGTAATATGCCGGTCGGGCTCAATGGCTGCGGAATGGTCACCGAGGACCGGAAACGGAAGGTCGCCTATGGCGTCGTGCAGGGCAGATACAAAGCCTTCGAAGGCGTTGCCCCATTAATGGATCGATAGAGACTCTACTATATATAAAAAGCAATTTGAGGACTCATGCAAATTTCCCCGACATGCTCGGTCGTTCTCCCGGTTCATAACGAAGCGGAAACCATATATCCCCTTCTGGCTGAAATTGTTGCGGTTTTCGATTCGGTTGCCAGGCAGAGCTACGAAATAATCATCGTGGATGATGGTTCCAACGACCGGAGCATTGCCGAGATCGGGCGATTCAAGGCTGCGCCGCCCCAACCGGCGCCGGAAAAATCGTTCCTCACGGAAATAGCGGTGATAGTCCAACCGGTCAGGGGAGGGCAGGCGCAGGCGATCATGCGGGGATTGCGTGCGGCGCGGGGAGAGCTTATTGTGACCATGGATTCCGACGGGCAGTACGATCCCGCCGATATTCCGCGCCTCCTCGCAAAGGTTGAGAGCTGCGATATGGTCTGCGGGATGCGCACGAGCCGCCGCGACGGCATCGCACGGCTCCTCGTCTCACGGCTTGCCAATGGATTCAGGAATTTGGTCACGGGCGACTCGCTGCACGACGGCGGGTGCACTTTCCGGATTTTGCGAAGGAAATGTCTCGCCGCCATTCTCCCCCTGGACGGCAGGCTCAACGGGTGCGATTTTTTCTTCCATCCGCTTTTTGCCCGGAAAGCGGGGTTCATCGTACGGGAAGAACCTGTGGCGCATCGACCGCGGGCAGGGGGCCGGACAAACTATCGGCTCATGCGGGGAAGGTTCGGAAGCGGATTGATTGCCTGCTTCAAGGCGAGGAAGCTGGTTTCGGCCTCGCATCGGGGTGGTTTCGTAAGCGACGATCAATAGAAAACGGAGTATATTTTTGATGTTACCGGATTCCCTGAAAAAAAACATTTACTCATCATTATAAATTAATTATATTGTTGTAATTACAGGTATTATCGATATCTAATTTCAGGAATTTCATCCACAAAAAATTCATTTCAAATAGCCTTATGGAGGAGTAGCATGAGAGGAGCTTTAAGGACTCGAAGCGCAATGGTGATGATTTTGGGGTGTCTGGGAGCGGTCGGGATGCTCTATGCGGACGGAGTGACGCCGCAACTGATTCCGAGCGGGTATGCCTCCTTTGGGCTTGGGGAGATTGTGAATGGCAGCAGCGACCAGCCGGGCGGTCTCGGGTACCTTTCGGGGCTTACCGGTGCTCAGGTTGATCATGTGTTCATGGAAAGAAACTTTGTCGGGATGAATCTTGAAACAAAATTCAATCCGCTGCCGATACAAACCAATTTGGGCGTTGAAATGGAAGTCTATAATGAGACGCCGTTTACAAGTTCCGATAATGGAATCTTTGAAAGGCTCTTTGATTTTACCTATTTAACGCGGGCGGATTTCGTTTATTCGCCCAGCAAAGCATTCAATCTCGATTTCGGCTATTTCCCCTTCAAATACAATCCAGATGCGCGCAACCTCGGCGAATACCTGTTCCGGACCGGAACCTATCCCGGATTCATCCAGACAAATTTTGATTTTCCCCTGGCGCGGTTGTCCGGTTTGTGGATGAGCGGGAATGCTTTCGATGGGTTCAACTGGGACGCTCTGCTAACCATAAATACTCAGTATGCAACAATAGGCGACATGAACCTTACCGGCATTTTTTCCTACCAACCGATCAAGTTTTTTGAAATAGGCGGCGGCGTCTCATTTTGCAGCATTATATCGGCAAACTCTGAGAATACACACCCTACCTATAATAGCTTAGCAGCAAAAGGGAATGAGGATGATGATTATGATCCGGTAGCCAATATTGTCAAAACCTCTACAGGTTATGATACCTCTTACTCCTATTCTACCTACACCTTTGCCGGCACAAAGCTGATGGCGCGAATATCCCTTGATCCGAAACAATTGCTGCCTGATGAAATTAAATGCATTTTCGGCGAGAATGACGCTAAAATCTACAGCGAAGCGACAATCCTCGGGGTTAAAGATTATCCGGTTAGTATTGATGGCCTCACCGATTATACCGATGTGTGGAAGCGAACGCCGGTCATGTTTGGCTTTAATGTTCCCACCTTCAAATTGCTTGATGTATTAAGTGTTGAGGGAGAGTACTATGGAAGCCCCTATCCTGATGATATGTCGGCAATTGTGGTTAATGGTGTGCCGACCCCTTTGAATACAATCACCGAGAGCAATAATAATCCCAAGGGAATTGAATTATCCGATTATTCAGACAGTTTATCAGGCCATTGGAAATGGAGCGTCTATGCCAAGAAAACGATCCTTAACCACTTTAACATAACGGCTCAGGTAGCCAGGGATCATTATCGGTACGAATTCGGCGGCGATTATGGCAGCCAGGCAACCTATGGAATGCTGGCTGCGCTGACGAAACCCGGTGATTATTACTATATAGCGAAGCTCGGCTACGATTTTTAACAGAATTCACCATTGTTTAAAGGAGAAAGTCAATGAAGTTGGTTAAAATGTTTCTGGTCGCGGGATCTCTTTTTGCCGCCGCCAATGCCCAGATCGACACCACGCAGCAGCATTACTGGATGATGACCTATTTCATCAGCACCCAGGAGGGCGGGTGCCCGTTCTCGCTTTCAGCTCCGATTCCAACGGCATAAACTGGGAGTATTACAACAACCAGGCAGTTTTTCTTGCTCCTACCCTTACCGGCGCCGATGGGACCGAACTCATGCGCGACCCGATGATCGAATTCGACTCCACGAATAATAAGTTCAACTTCGTCTGGACGATTTCCTGGGTGGGAACCACCTCGGCTGGGATACCAGCTCGGATCTTATTAACTGGGGCAAGGAAGTCGCGCTCAATGTAGGGGCCGCTATTCCTGGTTGTTACTGCTGCTGGGCGCCGGAGATATTCTGGATGATATCAAGGGTGAGTGGCAGATTTACTGGGCAACGGTTGGCCAGAGCGCCACGACCGCATCTGCCTTGGCGTGGTCGAACCAGGCTCCGGGAACGGCGACGCAGCGGGCCCAGGCAGTCGCCGGCAATCCCAGCCGCGCCGCGTCGCGTCGGCGATCCATTCCGGGACGGGAGGTCTTGGCGGGGGTTCGAGCCGGGCCGGGATTTCGGCGCTGGCGCGCATCGATCAGTTGGGGCGCGTGTCCGGGAGGGGGAGACTCGAACTTGGCCAGCGAGCCAATGACTTCGGGCTCCTCCGCCGCCGGCTTGCCGTCGTGGCCGGATTCGGGCGGTCGAACAGGTCGCCGCGCGCACCGCGAGCGCGCCGGCCTGCGCCTGCGTCAGCGCGTAGGAGTCGAGCGGCGAAAGGCCGAAGCGCTTGGAATATTCGAGGATGTAGCCTTGCGCCACGTCGCGGCGCTTGGCGCTGGGAGAGACCCGGATCATCACATCGCCGGAAATGGTTCTGACGGACTGAGTGTAGCCGTT
>CAWDOZ010000194.1:0-18415 GCA_963803935.1 uncultured Fibrobacterota bacterium
CCTCCCATAACGCAGGCCCGCATGCGCAAGGCGAAGTTGCCGGAATTTTTGGTGACGAGGTTGAGCGAGGGACGATGACTGATTCCGGTGGGGAAACCGTCAAAATGGTTCGCCGTGCTGAACCAGATCTCCCGGTTTCTCTTTCACAACGGTATTCCTTCCCGCTCAATGGATTTATGCAGAGGAACAAACCGGTAACCGGGGCTATCCCATAATTGACGGCTTTTAACGATAGTGCTGATCACTTCGCCGGTATCCCATTCGATTTCATAGAGCGCATGGCGAATCTGGTCCGCGCGGGCGGTATCAATCTCTCCATCAACGAGCACAAGAAAATCCCAGTCGGAGAATTGGCTGAAATCATTCCGCGCGCGGGAACCGAAAAGAATTACTTCGGCGGAAGGTTCCAGCTTGAGAACTGTTTCTTTGACCTTTTTAAGGATTTCTTCGCACATGGGATCCTTTCAGCACGGCGAACCATTTTGACGGTTTCCCCACCGGAATCAGTCATCGTCCCTCGCTCAACCTCGTCACCAAAAATTCCGGCAACTTCGCCTTGCGCATGCGGGCCTGCGTTATGGGAATGTCATAGGCGACGCGCCGGAAGTAGAATTCGCCCGTTGCATCGTCGAATATGCCGTAGCAGGATTTTACAATGCGATCGCGCGGCTGGCCGACACTGCCGACGTTGATGAGAAACTTTGCGCCCGGAGTATCCCGGAGATTTATATGCCCTGCCTGGTGGGCATAGACCTCTTTTTTGCCGTCAAGAACAACGATGGTAGGGATATGGGTATGACCGACAAGGCAGACCTCGGTTTCAAAGTGGTGAAAGTTGAAGGCAGCCTCTTCGAGTGAGGTGATATAATACCACATTCCGGGTTCGTACGGCGTTGCATGCACCAGCGTCATGGGGCCGGTTGTTGCCGTAAGCGGGAGCCCGAGCAGCCAGGTACGATGTGCTTTCCGTAAAGTCCGCGCAGTCCAGTCGATGGCAATTCTGGCATAGTTGTTGAAAAGATGGGTATCGAGGAGCTTTACCGCGGCGGCATCATGATTCCCGAGAAGCACGAGGCTGCACCGTTTCCTTATAATTTCGGTGCATTCATTCGGCTCGGAACCATACCCGACAATATCCCCAAGGCAAATTATTTCATCGACCGCTTCTTTCCCGATATCCTCAAGGACCGCCTCAAGAGCTTCGAGATTGGCATGGATATCCGAGATAAAGGCGAATCGCATGGGTTCAGCCGTTCTCCATGAAACGGAACGTGATCGAGCCGATCTCGATATGGTCTTTGTTTCGCAGGAGATGGGTCTTAACGGCCCGGCCATTAACCTTGAGCATGCCGAGCGCCTTCTGGGTACCGATGAGCCACCCATCGTTGTCAAGGCGCAGGAATGCCTGCCGGTGCCCTATCAGAAACCCCGATACCGGGATGTCATCAGCAGGATCATTCCCGAGCGTCATGAAATTCTTATCGAGCCTGAACGCGAGGTTTTTCGCCATTTCAAGGAGAACCGGAACATCGTCTTCGGAATCGGAAGCCGGCGGAGCGGAAGCGGTTGCTCCGGTCGCAGGGGATCGTGAAGTTACCAGAGCGGTTTCGAGAGAGGAGCCGGTCAGGGGAAATTTTCCGGCAGGAGCTCCGGCGGCGGCAATGAAGTCGTCTTTCTTCGGCACCTCTTCGAAAATAATCGAATAGGTCCCCACAACAATAATATCGCCGGCATGCAACGGAATTTTCCGTACCTGCTTACCATTAACAATAGTACCGTTTAACGAATGAAGGTCACTGAGAAAATACGAACCGTCGTAATCTTCCTCGATCCGGAGATGGCGGCGGGATACACCGGTCCCTGCAAGGGGGATGGTATTTTCCGCAAGCCTGCCGATCGTAACGACGGGATCGTCGATAACGAGCGTATTGAGAAGGTTTCCCTCGGAAAAAATCATGAATTTCAGCATAGCTATAGTCGGTATACACCCTCTGCGTTCGGGTTGATCTCCAACCGGATCCCACCGAAGGGCCCCTATATTATTCGGTCGGCAATAGAAACTCCCCGCAGCAAGCTCCGGTGTTAGCGAGCGCTGTGTGTGTTCAATTAAAATACATAGATCGGTTTAAGCAGGCAACATGCTTCGAGGTTCTCCCGGAGCTAAAGCAGGAATATCTTGAAATCTTCCCGGCATGGTGCAACAATATACGCAGATAATTTAAGGCTTTGCCGGGGCAAGGGCAATGCCACTGCCTGATGGAAACGGCATTGAGAAATATTCGGAGCAAGTTTATGGAATTCAATGTCAAGAGAATAGCGGCTATGTTCCGGACTGCGTCGATCCTCCCGGTAATCTGTTTCTGCTTTTCCGGATATGCCGGCGCTGCGCCCTTTAGCGGCGCGCAGCTCCAATCATTCCGCTCGGCCCTCGATTCGCTGGAAGTGGCACTGGAGGCACGAACTCGAGCCCGGGTTGCAGGCTGACAGTCTTGAAGAAAAAATAGCACTCTGCCGGGATTCCATCGCCGTTTACCGGCATCTTGAAAAGAACGGCAGTGAGGCGCTTCTCCCGGATGCTCACATGGCCGGGGCCGGAAAAATTTCCCTGCTGTGGATACTAGATGTCAAGGCTGGAATAGCGGACCTGGCGGCCCTTCTCGGTGTCGGCCATCCCGGTTCCCATCCCTTTATGGTTTTATTCTCAGGTCCAACTCTTGCCGCGATGCTGCTTCTCGGATTTATTCTCGTGGTGTTATCGCTGGCAAGAAGGCGCTTGAAGGTTGGAGGGCTTCGAGCGGCCAGCCGCAGGGCTGCGGTCTTTTATGACTCGGCCCGGCCGGTTGCGGCACCGCCTCCCGCTGCGCAGGCGCACTGCCTGAACGACGATAATGAGCCTCTGGAACTTTTTGCCCCGGTTGAAATTTCTTCCGACCAGCCTGTTCCTCCTCCAGAAAATGGGGACGCCGGGGATGAACCGCGAGGCGTATCGCAGACCATTGAAGCGCTTATTGTTTCCGCAAATGAGGAGGGGCTCTCCGTACGGGAAATTTCCCGTCGCTACCACGTTAGCGTGGATCAGGTCGGGCTGGCCATGGCATTGGTAAAAAACCGGTAAAAAGGAACCATCGCCATGTTCACCTCATCCCGCTCGGATAGATCCCGATTGCGAAATGCCGCAGGAGTTTTTTGCTTCGGGAAGCCTCAAATGATAAAACCGGAGAGAAACCAGGAATGAACGGACCAGCCACGGTTGTCCTCACCATCCTGCTGCTGGCAATGGGCAGAGCAGAGTGCTCCGAAGTCGCCTTTATCGGACTTGCAGACGAGGGAGCTCCTGCCATTGAGCATCAGTTCAACCGAATATTGAAAGAGCAGATTGCCATGATTCCCGGCGTTCATCTTGTGGATAATGCCGAGGTGAGAAGGCTGCAATCCCAAATCGGGCTTCTCAGTTACCCTGCAATTTCGACCTCCTTAGCCGCATCGCTGCGGCGCTGCGTTCCGGATACCGCGCTGGTCATCTGGGGGAGGGTCAAAAGTTGCTCTATCCGTGCAGTAAGAAAGCGCCTTATTCATGCCGAACTGGAGGGAAACCTCTGTCTCGAACTGGCAATGTATACCCCGTTGTCGGGAATCTATTCTTTCGTCGGCGATATCCAGGCCCGGGCAACCAGACAGGAAGGGTACTGCGCATGGTTCGGCCCCATCGACGAAGCGATCCAGGTAGCTGCGCCGGTTCGGTCCGAGCTGCTTGATTCCCTGCAGTACAAGGCCTCCGTATCCGCCGCATCAACCGTTAAGACGATCATTCTGAATAAAAAGAGTACTATTGCGGAAACCGGGGCGGATTCGGCAAAACCGGTACTGAATCAGTCCGGATCCCGGCAACAGGACAGTACCGCAGATTCAACCCCGCGACGAGGCCAATAGCGTGTCTATTCGATTGAATATTTTCCGGGACCCGATACTTTATGTATATTATGGCTCACGTCTCTTCATTATTTCTGCTGCGGATACCCTCTTGTGACGGTTCAGGCAGCAATAAATACCGGTTGCAATCGTAGTAACTGATTGTTATAGTTATAGGTCGGGTGCTGCAGCAACTTGAATTCTTCGGCAGCGCGGTATCCCGGCAGGAAGAAGGATGCGCAATGGCTCCGGCGGGCTCCTATAAAAATGTTTTTGATGATAAGTCCGAATTTGACAAGTTGCAGGGGCTTATCCAGGAGGCCGTTTCCAGGTTTTCGGAATACCGGCAGGGCAATCTGACCTATGGCGAAGTCATGTATGTCATGGAGTGCCTTCTCGATGGATTTCGCACCCGTTCGGAACAGGACACAAAGACGCGATTTACCCTGAAAGGCCTGCATGAGGCGCCGACCTTCGGATCACTCATGTCAATAACCGGCCGGATGGTGGAAACGCTTGCTAAAAAAGGAATCATCAATTCAACGGAAGAGGCTTATATTCTCCACGGAGCGGAGTAGCTCCCTGCGGCGGCAGGAAAAGACTTAAAAAAAGAGGCATCGATCGACTCCTATGAAATCTGAAATCCCCTACCGTCTTTCCGTTTCTTTTCCCGGTGAACTGGATTACATTCCGCTTGTCCGGCAATTGGTATCCGATGCACTCCAGGTTCTCAAGTTCAGCCCGAAGTTCAGCTTCCGCTCGGAATTCCTCGTCGACGAGCTATGCAACAATGCGGTCATTCACGGTTCTCCATCAAACCGGCAACCCGTCGAGGTACTGTGCGACGCCTATGGTGACCGGGTCGAAATTTTCGTCAAGGGCGCCGGCGGCTACCAGGAAAATATCCAGCGGTTCCGCGAGGCCATTGCTGAAGCTTCACGGGAAAAAGGCAACGATATCGAGCTCATTCGGCTGCTTTCCGACACCGTGACGTGTACTATCGATGATAATAATGTCTCGCATATCCATGTAGTCAGGATGCGTGAATGCTGAGCGTGTACGCTTTAGAAATTTCGATACTTTAATGGCAAGAGGAATGGACATCATGAGCGATAATGCTCCTGCTGCAATGATCGAGGATATACCGCAGGCTCCCGATATTTGCCTTATCAGGCTCAGAGGCGATCTGGATATCAGGAGCGCCGCGATTCTTGATTCCTGCCTTACCGAATCGGTGATGGATGGAAAAAAATTCGCTATTGTCGATCTGAGCGCCGTCACCATGATTGCCTCGGTGGCGCTTGGAAAGCTTCTCGGACTGAAGCGCCGTTTCAGCGAGAAGGGAGGCGACCTTGTACTGTCGGGTATCAATATCGAAATAAAGATGAAATGCCTGCTCATGGGTGTCGATAAAATTTTTAAAATGTTCAGCGACGTTCATTCAGCCATGAATGTCTATTCCTGGGAAGTTATGCACCAGGCGGAAAGCATTAAACTTTCCTTCCCGCCGCAGATCGGGGTGGTTCCGGCCGTCCGGCGCTTTGTCAGCGGAGTCATGGCTCAGAAAGGCTATAAGGGCCGCGACAGTTTCCGCATCGAAACCATCGTTGATGAACTCTGCAACAATGCGGTCGAATACGGTTCGAAAAACGAAAACGACAATATTTCGCTGAGCATGCGGATAGACTGGGAGAAGATCGAGCTTGACGCGGAAAATGTCAGCGATCCCGCCAAGCGCGAACAATTGCAGGCTTTCATGAGTAATGTTTCCTGCGAGATGCCGCACGACGGCGATTTCAGGCGCGGCAGGGGGCTTGCTCTTGTCAAATTGTTATCAAGCGATTTTTCCGCCGATGTCACCGAAAAGGGAACCATCGTACACGTAACCAAAATAAAAGAGGAATAACGTTATGGAATCAAAAATCGAGCTCACCTGTGAACCCGTTAAAGGCCGGAACGATGCCGAGGTTATCAGGTTTGCAGGTGACCTGGATGCGACAAACGTTCAGACGGTTCTCGAAAAAGTCACCACCTTCTTTAACGAGGGCAAAGTGCAGATCGTTGCCGACTTTGCAAAACTTCGCTATGTCAATAGCACCGGCCTGGGAATCCTTCTGCACCTGAATAAGTCGGCCAAGGAAAAATCGGGCCGGTTCAAGATTGCCAACGTTAACGAAAATGTTTTTGAAATTGTCGAAATCATCGGTGCAACATCAATTCTCGAAATTTACGATACTGTTGAAGAGGCGCTCGCCTCGCTCAACTGATCATGTCCTTCCCCTTCTTAACGCCATAAGGATGCCTCATGAATAGAAAGTTTCTTTTGCTGCTCCCCCTCGGATTACCGCTCATGCTCTGTCTCTGTTACCCCGGTGCGGTAAAGAATGATCGTCTGGCCTATGTCGGATCCACGCTCCTCACCCAGCAGGACGCCGATGCCTTCGGCACCGCTACGCGGTATTATCCTACGCCGGCCCCGGAATTTTCACTCGCCGGCCGCCCCACGGTCAGCAGCCTCGTTGAAACCGAGGCAATATACAGCCGTGAACGCGGAAAACTCGGCTCCCTCACGCTTCAGAACAGCCTTGGATGGAAATGGAAGGAGCGGTACTATACCGCCGTTCTCTTTATGCAGAATATCCTGCAGCCGAACTTAGGGTTTACCGATGAACAGTTGCAGAAATACTACAAGAATCATCTTGCCGAATTTACCGTTACGCCGCCTGCCGATTCGACCGGACAAAAAAAGGCGCCTATCGTGAGATCATTCGCCGAGGCAAAACCGATGGTCGCGGATAAGTTGTTTCAGGCCACTTTCCCGCCCGATTCGGAGTTCAGGCAGACCTTTCCTCTCAAGGACTCCGCGGCGCTCATGAAGCAGTGGCTCACCTATGCCCGCGGAGAGGGCAACGGCCATGTGTTCCAGCGGATATATTATCGGGAAAAATACGGAACTCCCCTTCCCGATTCCCTGAAGGATTTTTGCGGCCCGGGAAAAATTATTTCGCAGGACGATGTCGATCTCATTCTCTCCTGGCTCCCTGCAGATCGGCGCGATGCTTATAAAAAGAATACGGTGGAATTGAAAAACCTTGCATTATGGCTCGTCCGGTGGAAGCTTTTCTCCGGCAAGGCTGAGGAGATGGGGTTTGCCTCGAAACCGATCGTGCAAAACGTGCTGAAATGGGCCTGGCGCTATGAGCTTGCCCAGGACTTCGTCACCCGGTCCCTCGCTCCCGAGGCAAAAAAAGGTGTTTCCATCGATACCGCGATGGCCTGGTATTCCTTCCTGGACGATGCCGAATCCCCGGTTGCGACCGATACCGCAAAGTATAAAGCCCATCTTGCAAAGCTTGTCGAGCGCGAAGTGAACGTGAAATTCGACAGTCTAATCTACGAAATCCGCCGTGCGGAAGGCATCCGCTTTCTCAAAAACGAATGGAAAGATGAACTGGTCGGCGATCCCGCAAAACTCCTGCGACGGGCGGATTCATTGCGGGATACCGGGAATGTCGCCGAGGCTTTGAATGCCTATCGGACGCTGGTCGATAATTTCTTTTTTGCAAAAGAGGGCAGGAAGGCGATTCTCGAGCTTGCGAAAATGAAAACCGAGCAGCAGCAATACAGCGATGCAATCAAGGATTACCGGCGCGCGCTTATCGTCGATGCCGACCGGAGCAAGATATGCAATACCATGTTCATGATAGGCTTTATTTATGATGAGTACCTGAATAAGCCGGAAATGGCCGAGGTCAATTACAAATGGGTCCTGAAGAATGCTCCCGATTGCGAGCTGACCGACGACGCGGAATTCATGATGCTGCATCTGGGCGAACAAATGGCAAGCGTCGATGAGCTGCAGGCTGAAGTCAAGCGCCAGGGCAAGAAGGTTGAAGCCGGCGCAGGGGGTGATTCTTCGGGTCTCAAGAGCGAAGCGATCCCGGGAATGCAGAAAAAGATATAGTCTGAAAAATTCCTGCACCAGGCGGGCTCCGCACCTTGCATGAGGTGCGGAGCCTTTTTTTCAGGGAGATCCGGGCCGGTGCGGCGGGAATATAAATTGCTTCCATCTCGATAATTCGGGTGCCCGGCACCGGCCTGCGGAGGAATCAAATCCTCTTTGTCCGGTTCAGGGGAGCGGGGAGACGTTGACGGTACTGTAGAGAGGAAAACCATGAAGCAGAATGAGTCGATGCCTGAAAAAAGTTCAGCCCGTCCTGCACGGGAATTTACCTGGAAGCTTATGTACAAGGGGAATTCTGCGGCCGATATCAGGCGCGGGTTTCTCAGCAACCTTGAATATAATCTTGCCAAGGATCAGTTTTCCCACACCCCCTTCGATGAATTCCTCGGCCTGGCCTACACGGTGCGGGAGCGACTCATCGAGCGCTGGATAGCAAGCCGCCAGCAGTACCACTCGCAAAACGCCAAACGCGTTTACTACCTGTCCATGGAATTTCTCCTGGGCAGATTGCTGTCCGATAATATCATCAATATGCAGCTGCTATCCTCCTGCAATCAGGCCGCCGATGATCTCCGGCTGGATATGGAATCGGTCATCGACCAGGAACACGATGCCGGGCTCGGCAACGGAGGCCTCGGCCGTCTTGCCGCATGCTATCTCGACTCGATGGCCACGCTCAAGCTTCCTGCCCTCGGGTACGGAATTCGCTACGATTTCGGCATTTTCAACCAGAAAATCATCAACGGCAACCAGGTGGAGCTGCCTGAAATGTGGCTCCAGTTCCGCAATCCCTGGGAGATCGAACGGCCCGAATTCAAGAGGACCATCAAATTTTACGGCAAAACCATAACGGCAAAAGACCCGGACGGGAAACTGCGTTTCCGGTGGATCGATACCATCGATGTGCTCGCCATTCCCTACGATATACCCATCCCGGGATTCGGCGTCAATAATGTCAACTCACTGCGCCTCTGGTCGGCACGGGCCGCGGAGGAGTTCAATTTCCAGGATTTCAACCAGGGCGACTATATCGGAGCATGCGAATCGAAACTGGACAGTGAAAACATTTCAAAAGTACTCTACCCCAACGATAACAATGTTTCCGGCCGGGAGTTGCGGCTCAAGCAGCAGCATTTCTTTACCTCGGCCTCGCTGCAGGACATCATCCGGCGTTACCGGGCGGCGAACAGCGATTTCCGCGCTTTCGCCGAAAAGGTCGCCATTCAATTGAACGACACCCACCCGACCATCGCCATCGTGGAACTCATGCGGCTCTTTCTGGACGAATACGGTCTAGATTGGGATACGGCATGGGCTATGGTTACCCGGACCTTTGCCTATACCAACCATACCCTGATGCCCGAAGCACTTGAGAAATGGCCGGTGCCGATGATCCGTAACCTCCTGCCGCGCCACCTCGATATTATCTTCGAAATCAACGCGCATTTCCTCCGCGAGGTATCCTATCGGTTTCCCGGCGACACCGACCGGCTCCGGCGGATGTCCATCATCGAGGAAGGCGACGAGCAGCAGGTGCGGATGGCGTATCTTGCCATTGTCGGCAGCCATTCCGTCAATGGCGTCTCAAAACTCCACACCCGGCTGCTCTGTGACCGGCTGATGCACGATTTTTTCGAGATGTGGCCGGAAAAATTCAACAGCAAGACCAACGGCATCTCACCGCGTCGCTGGCTCTATAAGGCGAACCCCTCGCTGCGGGATCTCATTACCGAGACCATAGGCCCCGCATGGGTAACCAACCTCGGAGAGTTGTCGAAGCTTGCCGATCATGCCGACAACCGTGCGTTCCAGAAGCGGTGGATGGCGGCGAAAAACGCGGCAAAGGAACGATTTGCAGACAAGATGCATAAGTGGGAGCACCTCACCATTGCGCCGTCGATGCTGTTCGACGTACAGGTCAAGCGGCTCCATGAATACAAACGCCAGCTTCTCTGCCTCCTGCATACGATTGCATTGTACAACCGGATCAAGGCCGGCGATACGAAGGATTTCGTTCCCCGGGCGGTCCTGTTTGCCGGAAAGGCGGCTCCCGGCTATTTCATGGCCAAGCTGATCATCAAATTTATCAATAATGTCGCCGGCATCATCAACAACGATCCCGCCACCGCAGGGCTTCTCCGGATCCATTTTCTGCCCAACTACCGGGTGTCACTCGCCGAATACGTCATCCCTGCGGCCGACCTTTCGGAGCAGATATCAACCGCAGGAACCGAAGCCTCGGGTACGGGAAACATGAAATTCGCCCTCAACGGTGCCTTGACCATAGGAACAATGGACGGAGCAACGGTCGAAATGGCGGAGCAGATCGGCGAGGAGAATATGTTTATTTTCGGCCTGCGGGCCGACGAAATCGACCAGCTGCGCAAAAAAGGCTACAACCCATGGGACTACTATAATCGAAACCCCGTGCTCCAGAAAGTCATGAATCTCATCGGCTCGGGGTTTTTCAGCCCCGAGGAGCCGCACCTCTTCAAGCCGATTTACGACTCGCTGCTTGCGGGAGGGGATAATTATCTTGTCATGGCCGATTTCGAGGCCTACACGGAGTGCCAGCATAAAGCAGCGCTTGTCTACAGCAAAGAACCCGAGTCCTGGACGCGCATGTCGATTTTGAACGTCGCGAATATGGGGATTTTTTCCTCGGATCGGGCTATTGCAGAATATGCGAAGGAAATATGGCAGGCGGAGCCCATTGAGGTGAAGATTTAGTCGTTGGTCAATTAAGAGAAATTAGCTGCTGCTCTGGTGGGGGAACCATAAAAATGGTTCCCCCTGGCCAAAGCATCCGCGCCCGCAAAGCCGGGCTGCGGGGTCTTTGGCACACCCCTTCCTGCGGAAGTGGGCGGCAATGTTTGCCTTTGGCAAACGCTCGCCCACCCCCGCAACGCTCCCATTTGGTAGAAAACACATTAAAAAATCACCCCACGGGCAACCATGCGGAGTTGCCCCTGCGGTTTAATAAATATCTATTATTCTTTAACCCTCCAACCTTCTAACTCACCAACTCTCCAACTTTTTTTACTCAATCCTGACCAGCTTCAGCCGCTTCTCGAAGTTCGCCGCCTTCATTCTTACGATATAAACGCTCGACCCGATTGATCCGTCCCGTTCTTCACTGCAGTTCCACGGCAGCTCGTAGTGCCCCGCCTGGAAAACTCCCTTCGCAAGCTGCTTCACGAGATCGCCCTTCATATCAAATATGTCAATTTCGACGGCATGCTGCGCCACGCCAGCGATGGTCGGCACGTCGAAGGCAATATTCACCGATCCTTTAAAGGGGTTTGGATAGGCTCTAGTGAGGTTGAACGAGGATATCAACGAGCCGGCAGGAACGGCAAGCGTAGCCTTGAGTATCGTTCTCGATGAATATACCGGCTCGCTGCCGCGAGTAACTTCGAGTGGATATTCGGTCTTGCTATTCCAGAGCTTGAAGGTCAACTTTTCGGAAGGCAGGCATCCGTTCTTGGTTTTACTCGTGGGATCCTTTCCGCAGATTGCAAAGGCAGTCAGGCCGTTGACTACGGTCCCGGACCCTACCAGGTTCCCCTTCGTATCGTAGGCGCCAACCTCGCAGTTGTCGGCCGCAAGCTTGCCGCCGATCTCAACGTACGGTGCAATAAAGGCGGCAAAGTTACCGGTCAGGGCGCGCTTTTGGAAATGTTTTGGAGCAGGCGGATTTGCCAGCTTCGCGAGGGCAGGGGTTGCAGAGAGCTCCTTCGCCGGGCTGCTGCCTGCGGTGGGATAGGTCAGTGATACCGCTGCATTCGTAACGATATAGTAACCATTGCCGACAGCCATAGTCCCAATTTCATTGAGGGCTGCAGCCGGCCAGTAAAAGTTACTCGATCCATCCATGGCAAGCACGAGCTGGGTATTGATCGGAGCAAGCGCCGTCGTAACAGGCATATTCACCTGCGGCAGGTAAGAAACGAGGTTCCAGGCCGACGCCGGGAGCGATACCGGCGTGGAGGCTACGTTGACAGCGCCTCCGGTCAGGTTGAGCGTGTCGTTCCCGAGGGTATCGAGCACCCAGTACCCGAGACCCGTGTGAATGGTACCGATTTCGTCGAGCGAGGCGCCCGGCCAGTAGAGATTGTCGCTCCCGTCCAGGGCAAGAATAAATCCTTTGAGCTTGCCGAACACCCCACTGGTCGATGAATCGGCAGGCTGGATGTTGAGCGAGTACATGAACCAGCCGCTGGATATGGGAACAACGAGGTGTGCGGCAGTGGTAAAGCTCCAGATGCCCGACCAAAGGCTCGTGCCGCTTGTATTGGAGGCATTGACATGCCAGTAGTACATGGTAAACCAGGAAAGCCCGCCGGCAACGGTGGCGGTGGATGTCAACCCCGACTGGCTTGCGCAGGTTGTTGAGAAGGTCGAATTGGTGGAAACCTGCAACGAATACGCGGTAGCGCCCGGTACCGCTCCCCAGCTTAGCGCCGGGGGAACTGCCTGCGCTATTGCCCCGTTTGACGGCAGTGCCGGAATCGGCGGCGCAAAGATGGTCCAGAAGCTCCAGACACCCGACCATGCGCTTATCCCGCCGGGCACGAACCGTATTTACCTGCCAGTAGTAGGAGGTGCTGTTCGCCAGGCCGCCGACCGATGCGGCACTTGCGGTTATTCCTGCGATATTCGTTACGCCCGATGAAAAGGTGATATCGGTTGAAACATCGAGGGAATAGGATGCGGCACCCGCAATTGATCCCCAGGCAAGGGTCAGCGTTGTCGGCTGGCCGAATAGACCATTGGTTGGCTGCGCGAGAACCGGCGTAGCGGGGGTCGTCACAAAGCTCCAGGCCCCGGTCCAGCTCGATCTGCCCCCCAGGCTGTTTCCGGCATCGATGCGCCAGAAATAGGTGGTATAGTTGGCGAGCCCGCTTACAGGCTGCAAGGTGGCGGTTATCAAAGAATCCTGGATGGACAATGATGCAAAGGAGCTGCTGGTTGACACCTGGACCGACCAGATACTTGCATTGCCGCCCGAATTCCAGCTCAGGGTTAAAGCAGTCGGCTGGTTGGTTGAACCGGTTCCGGGCAGCGCAAGTGTCGGGAGGGGAGGCGGATAATAAATCGTGGTAAAATTCCACGTACTTGACCAGGGGCTCGTTCCGCCGATGCCCGTTGCAAGTACATGCCAGTAATAGGTCGAAATATTGCCCAAACTGTTTACAACGCATGACCCTGCTGCAAAGGTCGAGTCCTTCACGATACTTGAAAAAAGCGAATCCGTTGCAACCTGCAGCCGGAACGTCGATACCGTACCGGCGGTATTCCAGCTCAGGGTGGGCGAAATACTCACCCCCGTGGCTCCATTCGCAGGCTGGCTCAGCAAAGGAGGCGACGATACTGTGGCAAAACTCCAGGCGCCCGACCATGCACTAGCGCCGCCGGCAGGGTTGGCAGTATTCAGATGCCAATAGAATTGGGTATTGCCCGCGAGCCCGGAAATGGTCATGGTATCGGCAGTCAGCCCGGAAGAACTTACTATCGTCGATGAAAAATTTGATGCTATCGATACCTGTAATCCATAGGAACCCGCGCCGGTAATCGACCCCCAGCTTAATTGAAGAGAGGTCGGTTCGCCAATCGAGCCGTTCGCGGGGGAAGAGGGTGTCGGAATGCCGGAAATTGTCGTAAAACTCCAGAGCGTTGACCAGGCGCCAGTACCGGTTATGTTGGTCGCATTTGTCTCCCAGAAATATTGCGCATTAAATCCCAGAGGCCCGATACCCAGCGCGGTTGCCGTTAAGCCGCTCTGGGCAATAACCGTTGTACCGAAGGTTGAAACGGTTGCGACCTGTAATGAATAGGTTGATGCAGCGTTCCCGCTGTTCCAGGAAAGGGTCTGATAGATCGGCTGGTTGGCAGCACCATTCGGAGGCAGGCTGAGCGCGGGAGCCCCGGGAACCGGAGGGATGGTCGAAAAGCTCCAGATGGTAGTCCATAAGCTCGGGCCGCCGGTGTTGCCCGCCCGGACCTGCCAGTAATAGGTGGTATTGTAGGCCAACCCCGTAACTGCGCGCTGGCCCGACGTCGGCGAAGAGTCCTGCACAAAATTGTTTGTAAAGGTACTGCCCGTTGAAACTTCGACGAGATAATTTACCGCACCTGGAACCGTGGTCCACGATAGCGTGAGGGACGTAGCCAGATTTATTGATCCAGTAGTCGGTGTGCTGAGGGCCGGTGTGGACGGCGAGGCAATGGCGGTCTCGAAATATACCGATTCCCATGAACTTGACCCATACGCATTCGTTGCCCGCACCCGCCAGTAATACTGGGTGGTCCCGGCAAGGCCGGAGACTGCCCGCGAGCCGGTAGCTATTGAAGAATCCTGAAGGAAAAAGCTCCCATATGCCGCATCGGTCGAGACTTCGACCAGATAGTAGGAAGCGGTGGCAAGGGTGTTCCAGCTGAGCGTCGTGTTGGTGGGTACATTGACCGCCCCGTTTACGGGAGCAGTGATGACCGGCGTCGCCGGGGCAGCGGCGGCTAAGGTCGTGAAGCTCCAGGCAGCGGACCAGGCGCCCGTGCCATTGGCATTGGTCGCATTTGCGCGCCAGTAATACATCGTATTATTTGCCAGTCCGCCCGCAGTTAAACTTATCACCGCCAATCCCGGCTGATCCAAAATAGTCGAGCCGAAGGCGGATGAGGAAGAAACCTGCACCTCATAGGAAGCCGCCGTGCCCACTGTGCCCCATGTCAAAACCGGGGCCGTCGTCAGGTTCGGCGCTCCATTTGCCGGGGAGGCAAGAATTGGTACTGACGGCACAGCAGGAGAAGCGATTCTGATGGTATTGTACGAGTTGGCCGCCAGGTTGACCTGGTACATCTCGTTGCCGACCTTGATCGTGAGCGCCGTGGCAGCGGTAGCTTCAGCCACATATATTATACTCCCGTCAGGATTGACGAATGCAGAACTTGTCGTCGGCGCAGTACCATGGTTCGTAGACTTTACAAAAAATGCGCCCGGCTGCAGGAAATGGGAGTAATGCTTGCAGGCATAGAATTCCGGCGAGTAAACCACCGGCGACGGGGTCTTGGTGGTATCGATGGTGATCATTTCGGGCATGGACCCCAGAGAGTTTGGCCAGCCGCCATTGGTGCCATTTACATTGTCGACACATTGCCATACGGTATACACTGAGGCACTCTCGGCCATAAACGCCTGAATATTCGAGAACAAATCGGTTCCTACCGACCAGGTCTCGCCCGATGGACTCCACATGGATTCGGTTTGCATAAACGGGATCTGGGAATCGTAGGAAAGATACGTAGGGCCCTCAGCAGTGGATTCATAAGAATGGCTGCTCCAGTTGGTGAAATTCTTGACAACTGTATCCTGCAGCAGTTGCTGAACATAATCGGCGCAGCAATAGACCCCTAACAGGATTCTGGCGGATAGGTTGTCCGCTCTGAATCGTGGGACAAGATACTTACTGTAAAAGGAATCTTCCTGCCCCTCCGTCCAACCGCACTGCGGATAGCCATGGGAGGTTTGGTCCTGCTCGTTCTGGCAGGTAATCGTTTCGACATTGATTCCGGCGGCTGCATACCCTTTTATCCACTTATCGAGATACAGGGCATAGGCGCGACAATTTGCCGAACTGCTGACAAAATTGCCGGTGCCGTTTGTAGAACCTCCAATATTATTATTCGACTTCATCCATGCCGGCGGACTCCAGGGAGAAGCAAAGAACCGCATGGCCGGCTGGCCCTCCGCTGCCCGAATAGATTGCGCATATTTAATGAACGGGATTTTTCTGAGTGAGTCGCGCGCCATACTGAACTGGGACATGGAAGTGTCCCCGGCATTGTCGTCGCAGGTGTAGGGAGTAATATCAAAGTCGTAATCGCAGCAGCCAACCGGAATGCGGCCCCAGTTTAGGTTGCATCCCGACGTATCGAACAATGCGCGCATAACGCTATCTTTGCCCGCTGAATCCAGGTGGCTGATGGCGGCCCATGCCAATTCATAAAAGGTGGCGCCGAATCCATACATTTCCTGATATTCGGTTGCGGGAAAGATTTCGACATAATTAGTGGCGGTCGTCCATGGGGTTCCGGCTTTGAACCCGCTGTCGACCCATGGAGTGCCGTTTTCCACAGTGGTTATTTGCTCCGCAGTCTGGGCGGAAGCTCCACCAGCAGCAACACAGAGGAAAAGAATTACAAATATCAGGATATTTTTAGCAATCGGGCTGCAAATCATGCGAGGCCGTCCCTTCTTCCAGCAATGACAAAGTTTATTATATTGAGCCTGCCTATTCCACCCGTACCAGCTTCAGCCGCTTCTCGAAGTTCGCCGCCTTCATTCGTACAACGTAAACGCTGGACCCTACCGATTCCTCACGGCTTTGGGCGCAATTCCACGGCAGTTCATAGTGACCTGCCTGGTAGGCTCCCTTCGCAAGCTGTTTAATCAGATTCCCCTTCATATCGTAAATATTTATTTCAATTGCATGCTGCGTCACTCCGGCAATGGTCGGTACGTCGAAAACGATAGTTACCGATCCCCTGAACGGGTTTGGATATGCTCGGGAAAGATTAAATGCAGATATAAGCGCTCCCGCAGGAACGGCAAGCGTTGCCTTGAGTATCGTTTTGGATGAATATACCGGCTCGCTGCCGCGAGTAATTCAAGTGGATATTCGGTCTTGCCATTCCAGAGCTTGAAGGTCAATTTTTCGGAAGGCAGGCATCCGTTCTTGGTTTTACTCGTGGGATCCTTTCCACAGATAGCAAAGGCGGTAAGGCCGTTAACTATGGTTCCCGAGCCCACCAGGTTCCCCCTCGTATCGTAGGCGCCGACCTCGCAGTTGTCGGCCGCAAGCTTGCCGCCGATCTCAACGTGAGGTGCAATAAAGGCGGCAAAGTTGCCGGTCAGGGAGCGCTTTTGGAAATGTTTTGGAGCAGGCGGATTTGCCAGCTTCGCGAGGGCAGGGGTTGCAGAGAGCTCCTTCGCCGGGCTGCTCCCTGCGGTGGGATAGGTCAGTGATACCGCTGCACTTGTAACGATATAGTACCCGTTGCCGACGGCCATGGTACCAATTTCATTGAGGGCTGCAGCCGGCCAGTAAAAGTTACTCGATCCATCCATGGCAAGCACGAGCTGGGTATTGATCGGAGCAAGCGCCGTCGTAACAGGCATATTCACCTGCGGCAGGTAAGAAACGAGGTTCCAGGCCGACGCCGGGAGCGATACCGGGGTGGAGGCTACGTTGACAGCGCTTCCGGTCAGGTTGAGCGTGTCGTTCCCGAGGGTATCGAGCACCCAGTACCCGAGACCTGGTGTGGATGGTACCGATTTCGTCGAGCGAGGCGCCCGGCCAGTAGAGATTGTCGCTTCCGTCCATTGGCAAGAATAAATCCCTTGAGGCTTCCGAAAACTCCATTGGTTGATGAATCTGCCGGCTGGATGTTGAGCGAGTACATGAACCAGCCGCTTTGCAGCGGAATGGCGAGATGCGCAATGGTGGTGAAGCTCCAGACGCCCGACCACAAGCTTGTAGCGCTCGCATTGGAGGCATTAACCTCCCAGTAATAGGTGGTATAGTTCGAGAGGCCACTTACCAGGGCAGAGGAAGCGGTAATGCCGGTCTGGCTCGAAATCGTGGCAGCAAAGGTTGAAGCGGTCGAAACCTGCAATGAATAGGATGTTGCTCCCGTTACTGCTTCCCAGCTCATGCTGAGCGTGGTGGACTGCCCGATTGCTCCATTCGTCGGCGCGGCAAGGCTTGGCGGTGCAAAGATAGTCCAGAAGCTCCAGACGCCCGACCATCCGCTTGCGCCGTTCTGGTTAGCCGCATTGACCTGCCAGTAATAAGGGGTATTGTTTGCAAGACCGGCAACCCAGGCAGCGGTAGCAGTGACTCCAGCCTGGCTTGCTACGGTTGAGGTAAAAGCCGCCCCGGTGGAAACCTGCAAGTTGTACGATGCAGCACCCGCAGCCCTTCCCCAACTCAGGCTTAGTGAAGTCGGCTGAGCGAACGCTCCATTGGTCGGCAAGGTAAGGACCGGTACCGCCGGTGCGGTAACAAAGCTCCATATTCCAGCCCAGGCCGATCTTCCTCCGCCGCTGTTGGTCGCATTTACCTCCCAGTAATAAACGGTATAATTGGCAAGACCGTTCAACGGCTGGACCGTAGTCGCCAATAACGAATCCTGTAAATAACAGGACGAAAAAGAACTGCTTGTAGATACCTTAACAAACCACAGGCTTGCATTACCTCCCGTACTCCAGCTCAGGGTAACATTGGTTGCCTGATTGGTTGCACTGTTTGACGGCAGTGAAAGTACCGGGACCGGGGGAGGTAACGTCACCGTAGTGAAATTCCATATGCCCGACCAGGAGCTCAAGCCTGCATAATCCTTGGCCAAAACGTGCCAATAATACATAGTTCCGTTACTCAGCCCGGATAATGCCCGCAAACCCATAGTAACCGTCGAGTCATCCAGCACAATGCTTGAAAAAAGTGAATCCGTCGCTGCCTGCACCCGATAGGTTGCGGCGTT
>CAWDOZ010000195.1:0-15404 GCA_963803935.1 uncultured Fibrobacterota bacterium
GATATCGAGGGGTCGATCGCCTGGGCCCATGCGCTCAACCGCGCCGGGATACTTACCGGAAAAGAGTCCTTGCAGATCGAGAAGGGGCTTCGGTCCATAGCGGCGGATTATAAAAAGGGAACCCTTGCATTTGATGCGGCAGACGAGGATATTCACATGGCGCTTGAACGGCTTCTCACCGGGCGCATCGGAGAGGCGGGGGAGAAACTCCATACCGGGCGCTCGCGAAACGACCAGGTGGCGACCGATGTGCGGCTCCATATCCGGAAAAAACTTCCGGAAATCCGGGCACTCCTTACCCGGTTGCAGGAGGCACTCGTAGATCGCGCCGGGCAGGACCTTTCGATCGTGATCCCGGCGTATACGCACCTGCAGCAGGCGCAACCCATTCTGCTTGCCCACTACTGGCTCTCGTTTTTTTATGTCATTGAGCGGGAGAAAACCCGACTCTCCCAGGCCTGGTCGGCCTCCGGCGCCTGTCCCCTGGGATCGGGCGCAGTTGCGGGCAGCGGTTTTGCAATTGACCGTCGGAAGATTGCCGAGGAGCTTGGCTTTTCCAGGATAACGGAGAACAGCATCGATGGTGTTGCCTCGCGCGACTACCTGCTCGAAACGCTTGCCGCGGTCGCCTCGATCGGCATCAGCCTGAGCCGCCAGGCCGAGGACCTCATCATCTGGTCCTCACGGGAATTCTCCTTCATCGAGCTTGACGATGCCTGGTCGAGCGGATCGAGCATGATGCCGCAGAAAAAAAATCCGGATTCCCTCGAACTCATCCGCGGCAAAAGCGGACGCTTTATCGGAAACTATATGCGCTGTGCCGCGACCGTCAAAGGGGTCGGACTCGCTTATTATAAGGATCTGCAGGAAGACAAGGAACCGCTCTTCGATTCGCTGACACAGATCCGCATGGTTATCGAAGTGTTCACGCAGGTTCTTGCCACGCTCACGGTCAATGCCGGCAGCATCGAAAAAAAGCTCGACCCGCTGCTTCTTGCGACCGACCTTGCCGACTACCTCGTTGGCCGCGGGCTCCCCTTCCGTCAGGCGCACAAGGTGGTCGGTGCCATGGTGGCCCACTGCATTGAAAAGAAAACGACCTTCGCCGAGCTGACCCTTGCCGCCTTCAAGGGCTTCTCACCCCTTTTTGGCGCGGACGTAAAAAAATCCCTCTCCTGGGTCGAGGCGGTAGCGCATCGTACTATTGCAGGCGGAACCGGGGAAAAGAGTGTTGCGATTCAATTGCGGGATGCGAAAAAAATCCTTCTCAAGGAGCGCGGGAGTACCCCGGGAGCGGTCCGGGAAGGAAACCATCGATAATTTGTACAAATAAGAATAACCGCTGCCGGCAGGCGATTCCCATTGATTCATTTGTTCGCGAAAATTAATTTATTACCTTACGAGTTGTGATACCGAGAATTATGAAACCGAGGATTGTGTCATGAAAGTACCGGACATTGCCGATAAAAGTTTGCCTGCATGGCGGTGTTGCCCGCCGGAGGCGCAGCCGGTCCGATGAATCGAATTGCGTGGCCCGATAAGAAGCGGTTTGCCTTCACCATATTCGACGATACCGATAAAACCACGCTTGAAAACGGGGCTCCGTTCTACGATTTTTTACGGGACTATGGCTTTAGAACGACAAAATCGATCTGGCCACTCAAAGGGGAAAACGATCGCCCGGGCGTGGGATCGACCTGCGAAGACGAATCGTATCTCACGTGGGTGCTGCAATTGCGGGATCAGGGGTTCGAGATCGGGCTTCATAATGTTTCCTTTTCCACCTCGAATCGTGCGCAAACCGAGAGAGGCTTCGATAATTTCCGGGCTCTGCTCAATCGTGATCCCGTGACCATGTCCAATCATGCGGCATGCGAGGAGTCAATTTACTGGGGCGCCGAACGGCTGAGCGGGATCAACCGCCTGCTCTACACCGCGCTTATGGGAAAAACCCATGCTGCGAATTTCCGCGGGCACATTGACGGGGATCCGCTTTTCTGGGGGGATATCTGCCGGGATCGGGTAACCTATGTGCGCAATTTCGTTTACAATGATATCAATACCCTGAAGGCCTGTCCCTTCATGCCTTACCACGACCCGATGCGTCCTTTTGTCAAATATTGGTTTCCCTCGTCCGAGGGTGCGGATGTCGCCTCCTTTACCGGCATGATATCGGAAAAAAACCAGGACCGGCTGGAGGCCGAAGGCGGTGCCTGCATCATGTATACGCATGCCGGCAATCAGTTCTGGAATCACAAAACTCTCGACGCCGAATTCAAGCGCCTGATGATCCGGCTGTCCAGAAAAGAAGGCTGGTTTGTTCCGGTGGCCACGCTCCTTGATTTCCTCCGGGAAAAACAGGGCCATCATGCCATTTCGAGAGGGGAGCGGAATCGGCTGGAAACAAAATGGCTGCTGCATAAGATCCTGATCGGCGGCTCTACCTGAGGCAGGAAGTGTCTTTCGGCCGCCGCACAGTTACTTCGCCGATTGCCCTGCAGTAACAAAGTAGATGAGATTTTCAAGCTCGACCTCAAGGTTTACGTTTGTCACAATGCAGTCGGCCGGGGTCTTGAGCTGGATGGGAGAGAAGTTCAGTACCCCTCTGATGCCTCCTTTGACCATTGCATCAAATACGCTCTGGGCGGCAACTTCGGGAACGCACAGAATGCCGATTTTTATGTCGTTTTCGCGCAGGAATGTTTCGAGCTCGGTCATGGGGCGTACCGGTACGCCGGATTTCTGCGAGCCCTTCGCCGGATCGAGATCGAAAGCGGCCTCGATCCTTATCCCCTGCTTTGCAAAATTCTTGTATCTGAGCAGCGCCGACCCGAGGTTGCCGGCGCCTACCACCACGACCTTCTGGATCTGGTTTTTTCCCAGAATGACATTGAGTTTATCGATGAGCGCGTCGATCGTGTAGCCGCCGCGCTTGTTGCCGGAAATGTCGAACAGGGAGAAATCCTTGCGCACCTGTGCGCTTGTCACACCGACGGCATCGGCCAGATACTCGGAAAAAATCTTGATGAATCCGAGCTTCTTGAACCGGTACAGTTCGTTCTTATACCGTGAGAGACGCAGGATACAATTTTTTTTAGCAACCATGAAATCCCCCGGAGACGATTATTTTGTGACGGCAATATCTTAAAATAGGTGGCCGCAAATGGATTGGCAACATTTTTGTACCACATTTCACATTAATTATATGATTTTACGGCCAACAAGTGATGCAATCGTATTAAAAAAGGCATCAAAACAACCTCAGAATATTTTGTTGCACCTATTGTCACAATAAATATTGACTTCAAATTCCTCATGGTGTATTTTATGGAGCTGGGTTGAGCGCGGTACCGTGACTTTCATCGCCTGCCTTGCAAATACCCGGCATATTTAATATAATAAAGAATTAATTCCGTAACGGCGGGTAAAGATACAACGCATTTCGAGGAGCGTCCATGGCAGAGGTAACCGTCCATACCAAGGTATTAAGTGAAATTGCCGCTAAGTGGAGCGATAAAAAGGGGAGCCTCATCATGGTTCTGCATGAGGTTCAGAGCAAGTACGGATACATCCCGCGCGACGTAGCCATGGAGCTCTCGCGGATCATCGATGTACCGCTCGCAAGGATCTACGAGGTCATTACTTTCTATAATTATTTCAAGCTGCAACCGCCGGGAAAGTTCAATATTGCAGTATGCATGGGCACGGCCTGCTACCTCAAGGGTGCGCCGGATATTCTGGACGAAATCAGCGAAAGGCTGAACATCACCATCGGGCAGACCACCCCCGATGGCGTATTCCACCTCGATGCGGTTCGCTGTCTCGGATGTTGCGGCCTCGCACCGGTTATGACGGTAAACGGAGAAATTCACGGCAAGGTTAAAAAGACCCAGGTTGTGGAGATCCTCTCCAGGTATAAGGAAGGAGTCGCGATAGATGGAAAAACTGACACGCGAAACACTGAAAAAGAATAACCGGCAATCGGTCGGTCGGGCTGCAGGCTCCTACGTCAAGGTAGGCATGAGTTCCTGCGGCATTGCCGCAGGGGCGCAGAAAATCTTTGACCTCCTGAAGGAAGAGATCGGGAGGGCGCATCCCGAGGTTGCCGTACAGCGCTGCGGCTGCAATGGTCTCTGCTACGCCGAACCGCTCGTCGAGGTGTGCATTGATGCGGTGCCCCCGGTGCTCTACGGACGGGTGACTCCCGACATCGCACACCGCATTGTCGAGGAGCATCTGGGCGACAGGCGGCTTTTGAACGATCATATCTATGCCATGGCTGTGAAAGGAACTTCTGCTCCATGAAGAGAACCATCGTCCTGATAAAAGATACCGCCGGAACCGGCGATGCCACGAGGGAGGCGCATACCCAGTGGGTTAAAAAGCTGCGTGACGCGGGGCTCGACGGTACGGTCCAGGCGGTGCGTGCAGCCGACCTGGGTATTTATAACGCCGGCCTTGCTGTGAAAATCCTGCCGGAAGGCCCCTGCTATGTGAATGTAAAGTCTGAGGACATTGACCGGATTATTGAAACTACCCTGAAGCAGGGCACGGTGATCGAAGAACTGACCCGTCACGAAGCGGTCGAACAGGTTCGGATCGTATTGCGCAATTGCGGAATGGTGGATCCGGAAAACATCGACGACTACTTCGCGGTCGACGGTTATCAGGGACTTAACCGGTGTCTCTTCGAATTGACGCCGGACCAGGTTATTGAGGAAGTCAAAGCCGCGGGCCTTCGTGGTCGGGGTGGAGCAGGCTACCCGTGCTGGCTCAAGTGGTCGCTCGCGCGCAAGGCCTTCGGCGACGAAAAGTATATCGTCTGCAACGCCGATGAAGGGGACCCGGGAGCCTATATGGACCGCAGCGTTCTTGAGGGCGATCCCTATGCAATCATCGAAGGCATGACCATCATCGCCTATGCCGTTGGGGCAAAGAAGGGCATGTTCTATATACGGGCGGAATATCCCCTCGCCATCAAGCGCATCCAACTCGCCATCGACAAGGCTTATGAAGTCGGCCTGCTTGGGGAAAAAATTCTCGGCTCGGAATTTTCTTTCGATTGCGAAATCCGGCTTGGCGCCGGCGCCTTTGTCTGCGGAGAAGAGACGGCGCTTATCGCATCGATCGAGGGTCGCCGGGGAACGCCCCGGCCGCGTCCTCCATACCCCTCCGATTACGGCCTGTGGGGCAAACCGACCGTCATTAACAACGTTGAAACCATGGCAAATGTCTCCTACCTGCTCCTGCACGGTCCACAAGACTTCGCGCGCATGGGAACGGAAAAATCCAAAGGCACCAAGGTCTTTGCGCTTACCGGCGGTGTTCGCAACTCCGGTCTCGTGGAGATTCCCATGGGCACTACCCTGCGGTCGATCGTCGAGGGTCTCGGCGGCGGCAGTGCCGACGGTAAACCCATCAAGGCCATCCAGACCGGCGGTCCGTCGGGCGGCATGATTCCTGCCGAGCACTTCGATACCCCGGTGAGCTACGAGCATCTTCAGGCGCTGGGCTCGATCATGGGTTCGGGCGGCATGATTGCACTTACCGAAAATGACTGCATGGTCGATATCGCCAAATTTTACCTCGGCTTCTGCGTCGATGAGTCGTGCGGGAAATGTTCGCCATGCAGGATCGGCGGTTTCCAGATGCTTCTCCTTCTCGAAAAAATTGCGGACGGCAAGGGGTCCCGGGAGGATATCACCACCATCAGACGTCTTGCGGTTGCAATGCAGAAGGCGTCGCTCTGCGGCCTGGGACAGAGCGCTCCCAATCCGGTCCTGTCCACGCTCCAGTATTTCATCAAGGAGATTGAGGAGCATGTGGTTGATAAGAAATGCCGGGCCGGCAAATGTACCAGCCTCCTGCAGTATGTCATCGACCCGGCTGCATGCAAGCGTTGCCGGCTCTGTGTTGTAAACTGTCCGGTGAATGCGATAACGGGTGACCGGCAGGTCGGCTATACGGTAGGCCAGAATGTCTGTATCAAGTGCGGCAAATGTTACGAAGTGTGCAAATTCGAAGCGGTAGCAAGGAGATAACGATGGTACGTGCAACGATAAACGGCATTATGGTAACCGTGCCCGAGGGCACCTCGATTCTTGACGCCGCACGCAAGGTGCAGATCCGGATTCCGACCCTCTGCAAGCATCCCGACCTTCCGGCAACGGCAGCATGCGGCATCTGTATCGTCAAGATTGCGGGATCCAATAAAATGCTGCGTTCCTGCTGTACACCCCTCGAACAGGACATGGCCGTCACGACGCATGATCCCGAGATCGTGGATGTCCGGCGGTCGGTCATCGAGCTCATCCTCTCCCGTCACCCGAACGAGTGCCTGACCTGCGGACGCAACCAGAATTGCGAACTGCAGCGACTCGCCGCCGACTTCGGTATCCGCGCCGAGGGCTTCACCTCGTCGGTGCCCGATCTTCCTTCCGACAGCTCCACCGGCGCCATCGTACTTGAACCGCGTAAATGCATCTCCTGCGGGCGGTGTACCGACGTATGCCAGCGAATGCAGAATGTCTGGGCACTATCTATGCTCGAACGGGGAATCGATACCCGCATGTCGCCGGCAGGGGACATCCAGCTTGCCGATTCGCCCTGTGTTCATTGCGGACAGTGCTCGGCGCACTGCCCGGTCGGCGCCATTATCGAGCACGATGAAACCGGCATCGTCTGGGAGCAGTTGCGCGATAAGAATCGCTACTGCATAGTCCAGATAGCGCCGGCCGTTCGGGTCGCCATCGGCGAGGCGTTCGGGTTCGCGTCCGGCTCGCTCGTTACCGGAAAGCTTTACGCCGCCCTGCGCCGCATGGGCTTCAAGGCGGTATTCGATACGAATTTCGGGGCCGACGTGACCATTGTCGAGGAAGCAACCGAGTTCGTCAAGCGGTTCACCACGGCTCCCGAGACGCTGCCGCTCATTACGAGCTGCTGCCCGGCGTGGGTTGATTTTATGGAAAAGTTCTATCCGGATATGGTAAGCCATTTTTCCTCGTGCAAATCGCCCCACCAGATCGTGGGGGTGCTGGCCAAGACCTATTTCGCGCGAAAGCGGCGGATCGACCAGGCTTCGATGTTCATGGTCTCGATCATGCCCTGCACGGCGAAAAAACACGAAGTCAAACGATCGAAGGAGATGTTCGCCTCCGGAGTACAGGATATCGACGTTTCGATCACGACGCGCGAGCTCGCCCGCATGATCAAGCAGGCGGGCATCGATTTCAAGAATCTTCCCGATGAAGAACCCGACCACATGCTCGGCGAATACAGCGGCGCGGGCACCATTTTCGGTGTTACCGGGGGCGTCATGGAGGCTGCGCTGCGCACGGCCTACGACTACATTACCGGCGGGAAACTCAAGAATGTCGATTTTGAAAACGTCCGCGGACTATCCGGTGTCAAGGAAGGTACCGTTCAGGTCAACGAGCACTCGGTCAAGGTTGCCGTTGCTCATGGCCTGAGCAATGTGGAGTCGGTACTTGCCGAGGTTCGGCAGGCCAAGGCCGAGGGCCGTGAAACGCCCTTTCATTTCATCGAGGTCATGGCATGCCCGGGCGGATGCGTGGGAGGCGGCGGACAGCCGTACGGGATAACCGACGATACACGCCGGTTGCGCGGCGAGGGACTCTATCAGGACGACCGGGAAAAACCGATCCGGTACTCGCACGAAAACCCGAGCGTCAAGGCGCTCTATGCCGAATTTCTCAAAGATCCCGGAGGCAAGCAGTCGCATAAGCTGCTTCATACCACCTACCGGTCGATCCCGGAGTATAAGCGATAGTTCCCGGGCGCCCGGCATGATGTAGGTTTGAAAGAGAGAGTTTCAGTTCCTGAGGCCAAGGGGTGATCCGGCAGCCAAGGGGACGGGAGTGATACCGATAATCCCGTTCCCGCAATTCGCAGGGGCGGGATTTTTTTTTGCCGGGCGGGGCATCCGTCAGAACAGGAGAGCGCGCGATGGATAAGCGGATAGGATTTGTCGGCATCATTATTGAGAACCGGACCGAGCATGCGGATGCGGTCAACAAGGCATTGTCGGATTTCGGAAAGAATATCGTTGTTCGCACCGGTGTGCCCAATGTACGGGGAACCTACTCGGTCATCACGGTTGTCGTGGATGCGACCAATGAGGAAATCGGCGCGCTCACCGGCAGGCTGGGCCAGATTCCCGGGGTATCGGTTAAGTCGGCATTGGCAAAAGAAGGCTAGCGGGTTGGACGGTTTGAGAGTTACTAAGCAGGTCATACGTAATACTCCATAAAACCGTTCATGGCGAGCCTGTCGAACCATGAACATCCGAATTTCCAGTACTCGCCCTCCGACAGGCTCAGGGCGAACGGTGTTTTGCTGTAACTTACTGGTGCACTTAAATAAGACAGGGCATAAATTTGAGGGCATTACTTCACAGGTGCCTTATGAAAAGAGAAGGAAGCCATGACAACTAATTTATCGATGCCGGTTATTGACGAACAACTGATCGAGAAAACCATCGGGGAGAGCAGGAATCCCTCAATGGCCCGGATTGACGAGATCCTCGCCAGGGCCGCCGAGGCGAAGGGGCTTTTGCCGGACGAGATCGCCACCCTTATCGCCACCGAGGATCCCGAACACATCGAGAAGATCTTTACCACGGCGAAGGCGGTCAAAGAGCATATCTACGGCAGGCGGCTCGTGCTCTTCGCGCCGCTTTATGTATCGAACCTGTGCACAAACGAGTGCGCCTACTGCGCCTTCCGGGCGAAGAACAGGCTCATTACCCGCAAGGCGCTTTCGCAGGACGAGATCCGGCGCGAGGTCGAGTTCCTCATCGACCAGGGGCACAAGCGCCTTCTCCTCCTTACCGGAGAGACGCATGCAAAATCCAGCTTCGACTACCTGCTCGAATCGATTGCAACCGTCTATTCGGTAAAACGAGGGAGCGGGGAGATCCGTCGGGTCAATGTGGAGGTCGCCCCGGCGACGGTCGAGGAGTTCCGGCGGCTCAAGGCGGCGAAAATCGGCACCTATATCTGCTTCCAGGAGACCTACCATCACGCAACCTATGCCGCAGTGCACCTTGGCGGGAAAAAGCGCGATTATGACTGGCGTGTCGGAGTGTTCGACAGGGCCATGGAGGGAGGGGTCGACGATGTCGGCATAGGCGTGCTGTTTGGCCTGTACGACTGGAAGTTCGAACTCCTTGCCATGTTCCAGCATATCAACCACCTCGAAGCGAGGTTCGGGGTCGGGCCGCATACGATCAGCGTTCCGCGCCTGGAACCGGCCACCGGATCCGACCTGGCCTCGCGGCCCCTCCATCCGGTATCGGACGCCGATTTCCGCAAGATCGTGGCGATATTGCGGCTTGCGGTTCCTTACACCGGGATCATCATGTCGACCCGCGAGAGCTCGGCCATGCGCAACGAGACCTTTGCGCTGGGTGTGTCGCAGATTTCCGCGGGTTCGCGCACCAATCCGGGCGGCTACTCCTCCTCCGAACTCACCGCAGCGGACGGGCAGTTTTCGCTGGGCGACCATCGCCCGCTCGATGAGGTGATTCGTGACGTCGCGTCCATGGGGTATATCCCTTCCTTCTGCACCGGCTGCTATCGACTCGGACGTACCGGTGCCGATTTCATGGATCTCGCCAAGCCGGGGGAGATCAAGGAGCATTGCGACCCGAATGCCGTCTCGACCTTTCTCGAATATCTCATCGATTATGGAAGCGAAGAGGCGAAAAAAATAGGCGAGGTCCAGATTCAGAAGGCGCTCATGGGCATGACCGCAACAGCGCGCGTTCGAACGGAAGAAATAATCCAAAAGGTAAAAAATGGAAAAAGGGACGTTTTTTGTTAATAGCGAGAAATACAACAAGATTATTGCATTTTTATACTCAGATGCGAGTGGTCGCATCTGAGCACGACCAAGGATAATCGGCAGCCTATTATGAACGATACCACCTTTCGAACTGAGTACGATCTCCTCGGAGAAAAGCAAATTCCGGCAGCCTCGCTGGCGGGTATCCATACTGCCAGGGCGGTCGAAAATTTCTCCATACTGGGAAGACCGGTGCACGCCGGGCTTATCGCTGCCTATGGCATGGTGAAGCTTGCCTGTTGCCGGACCAACCGGGCGATCGGCGTCTGGCAAGACGGGGCAAAGGCGGATGCCATTGAAGCCGCGTGCCGTGAGATGGTTGAGGGAAAATTATCGGAGCAGGTCACGGTCGACGCCCTCCAGGGAGGGGCGGGGACCTCGACCAATATGAATGTCAATGAGGTGATCGCAAACCGCGCGTTGCAGATCCTCGGCCGGGCACCCGGAGACTATGAAACTATTTCCCCGATCGGCGATGTAAACCGGCACCAGTCCACCAACGATACCTTCCCGACCGCCCTTCGCCTTGCAGCCATCAGGCGACTGCACGAACTTGAAAGGGCGGTGGTCGCTCTTCAGGAAGCGTGCCAGCGTAAGGAGAAGGAGTTTGCCGGCATCGTAAAAATAGGACGCACCGAACTTCAGGATGCCGTGCTCCTCACCCTCGGACGCGAGATCGGCGCCTGGGCGGAAGCATTCGGCCGCGACCGCTGGCGGATCTACAAGTGTGAGGAACGTTTGCGCGTCATCAACCTGGGAGGCACGGCGATCGGCACCGGGCTCGGGGCTCCGCGTGAGTTTATTTTCCGGGTGACCGAGGAGCTGCGGAACCTTTCCGGAATCGGATTTGCCCGCGCGGAAAACCTCATCGATGGGACGCAGAATGCCGATGTCTTTGTAGAGGTCTCAGGAATTCTGAAGGCCTCCGCCGCGTCGCTCTTCAAAATTTCAAACGACATCCGGCTGCTTTCCAGCGGCCCCGATTGCGGTATCGGAGAACTTGTCCTTGAACCGATGCAGACCGGATCGTCGATCATGCCCGGCAAGGTCAACCCGGTCATTCCCGAGGCTGCCGCCCAGGCCGCCCTTCTGGTTTTCGGCAACGACACCACGATTACCATGGCTGCGGCATCGGGAAACCTGGAGCTCAACCAGAATCTTCCGCTCATCGCACACTGCCTCCTGGAGAGCATCGATGTGCTGGCCGCCGGTTGCGAGCACCTGTCGATGCGCTGCATCGACAGGATGAAAGCGGATGAAAAACGCTGTTCGCTCGGCGTTCAAAATGCCACCGCCTCGGCCACCGCGCTTATTCCGCTCATCGGGTATGAAAAGGCGCTCTCGCTCATGACGCAGGCGCGACTGCGGGGCATCACGGTCAGGGAGATGGCGCTTGAGACCGGGGACATTTCGGCTGAGCAATTCGATGCTGCGATAGAGGCGGAGGCGGTCTGCAGGCTCGGATCGCCGGGACTAATCACCGGGTCAAAATAGGGGAGTGCAAAAATTTGCACCCCATACCATTCAGGAAATAAAATGCAAAAAGCCCCAAAAAATCTTCGGCTGCATATCGGGATATTCGGACGGCGGAATGTCGGTAAGTCGAGTATCCTCAATGCAATTACAAGGCAGGATGTCTCCATCGTTTCTCCGGTAGCCGGTACCACGACCGATCCGGTGGAAAAGCCCATGGAACTTCTGCCGCTCGGGCCCGTGCTTTTTATCGATACGGCGGGGATCGATGATGCCGGGATGCTTGGCGATCTGCGAACCAGTCGTACCCGGCAGGTACTCGACCGTGTCGATGTAGGAATCATCGTGACGGCTGAAGGCGAGTGGGGACCATTCGAGCGCACCCTTGCCCATGAGTTGCAGTCCCGTGCGGTTCCTTTGATCGCGGTTTTCAATAAGTGCGATTGCGCAAGGCCCTCGGAATCCGTTCTCAAAGAGCTCCGGGAGTCGGGATATCACACCGAGTCAACCTGCGCACTCTCGGGCGACGGGGTAGGACGGCTTCGCCAGGCGCTTATAACCGCTGCTCCCGAAGAGTTCGTCGCCATGCCATCACTGGCGGCCGACCTGGTTCCTCCCGGAGCGTTCGCGGTTCTGGTGGTGCCCATCGACAAGGAGGCGCCCCGCGGTCGCCTCATCCTGCCGCAGGTTCAAACCATTCGCGACCTGCTTGACAACGACAGCTTCTGTATCGTTGTCAAGGAACGCGAGCTGCAGGAGGCGCTCTCGCGGCTCGATGGGCCGCCGGCGCTCGTCATCACCGATTCGCAGGCGTTTCTCAAGGTTGCGGCCGATACGCCGCCTCAGGTGCCCATGACCTCCTTCTCCATCCTGTTTGCCCGCTATACCGGCGACCTCACCGCAATGGTACGCGGCGCAATGGCAATTGACCGGCTGAAAGGCGGCGATCGTGTTCTCGTTCTCGAATCGTGCTCCCACCACCCGATCGGCGAGGATATCGGCACGGTCAAGATCCCGCGCTGGCTCACCCAGTATGTCGGGGGCAAGCTGGAATTTACTCATTTGCGCGGCCATGATTTTCCTGAAACCGATCTGGCCGGTTTCAAGCTGGTGATCCACTGCGGTGCCTGCATGACCAACCGTCGCGAGGTGCTTTCCCGCATTGCCCGCTGTCGCGATGCCGGCGTACCGATAACCAATTACGGCCTGACCATTGCCTTTTCCCTCGGGATCTTCGAGCGGGCCTTGGGACCATTTCCGGCGGCGCTCGATATTTTTAAAAGTAACCGGCAGGGGTTTTCCCATGCTTAGTATGGACAGGAACGACCTTATCCATATTCTTTCAACGAAAGATAGTCGGGAACTCGAACGCATACGGGAGGCGGCCGAGGCGACCCTGCTTAACTATTGCGGGAAGAAAGTCTATTTCCGGGGGCTTATCGAATTTTCGAACCTTTGCGATAATGACTGCCTCTACTGCGGTATCAGGAAGAGTAATCACGCCGTCGCCCGGTACATCCTGACAAAGGATAAAGTAGTCGATGCTGCGCTCTGGTGCGGCGAGCAGGGATACGGCTCGGTAGTGCTGCAATCGGGAGAACGATCCGACGAAAAATTCATCGACTTTGTCGAAGAAACCGTAGCGGCCATCAAGGATAAAAGCCGTACTCCCGCCATGCCTGAGGGGCTCGGCATAACCCTGAGCGTCGGCGAGCAGAGCGAGGCGACCTATCGTCGTTTTTTCCAATCCGGTGCCCATCGCTATCTTTTACGGATAGAAACCACCAGCCCGGAACTTTACAAAAGGCTCCATCCTGCGGACATGCGCCTCCCGGACAGGATCGAGGCCCTGAGCGCCCTCCGGCGCGCCGGGTTTCAGGTCGGGACCGGCGTCATGATCGGGTTGCCGGGGCAGACTGTGGAGCAGCTGGCCGACGATCTTCTTTTTTTCCGGCAGTTCGATATCGACATGATCGGCATGGGCCCCTACATCGTGCATCACGATACGCCGATGTCGGTATGGCCGGACGTTCAGGAGCGCACGGCCGCGGACCGTTTCGATCTCGCCCTCCGCATGATTGCCGCCGCACGGCTCCTGCTTAAGGATGTCAACATCGCCGCGGCCACGGCGCTCCAGGCCATCGATCCCGAGGGCCGCGAAAAGGCGCTTTCGTGGGGAGCGAATATCATCATGCCGCAGCTCACGCCTACCGAGGTTCGTCGCGACTATCAGCTTTATGACGGTAAACCCTGCCTCGATGAATCGGCGGACCAGTGCCGGAGCTGTCTGCAGATCAGGATTGCCGGAGCCGGGAGGGAGATTGGGTATGATTCGTGGGGAGATTCGAGACATGCAACTAATAAGAGGGACCCTGAGGGGATAAAACTTTGTTGACTGTTTTTCAGGAGAAAATTCAAATTCTTTTGGATGGCTGAGCCGGGTCACCCTCACGTGGTGGGAGTGCTTAATAAGTAACCTTTGCTGGGGGGACCCACAAGCCTCTGCTAAAAAGACCGAAATTCCATAATCCAGTGTGGATTTTACCTCGGCAGACATAACCCCCCCGCCAAAGGCCATTGAATAATTTCCTCCACCTTGCCGATAACATATTTTCTTTGCCCCGTTTTCAGTATCTATATATTTTATTCTTAACATGAAAAAACTTGATAAATTAAAGAATACCGCGATGACGCGAACTGTAGTGCCAAATAAAGCAAGGCCGATGACAGCGGGGTCGATGCGTTGCAGCATCGGGACAATCCTGATATTATTGGCCTCCCTCGGAGCAACGAACGGCAACACGGTAACCATAAACCCGGCGATTACGTATCAAACTTTTGAGGGCTGGGGGACCAGCCTTTGCTGGTGGGCATTCCAGGAAGGCTCCGGCTACCAGGCTTTTGTTAACCAGATCGCCGCCTATTTAATGAACCCCGATACCGGGCTGGGGTTTACCTGCTTCAGATATAATATCGGAGGAGGCGAAAACCCGACCCATACGCACATCCCCGCAGGCAGGCTGGTTCCCGGCTATAAGCCGACTGCCACCGGCCCTTACAATTTTGCCGCAGATTCGAACCAGCGAAAGGTCGCCCTGGCCCTGGTTGCAACGGGCAAGGCCCTGAACCAGCCGACCATATGGGAGGCTTTTTCCAATTCTCCTCCCTACTGGATGACCAACAGCGGCTGCGCCTCCGGAGGCCATGCCGATGCGGATAACCTTAAATCAACCTATTTCACCGCCTTTACACCGGCGTGGCCGGACCCACGTTCACGCCGTTGCCATCCACACAGACGAAACTGGGCGTGCCGCTCACCACGCTCGCATCCTGGCTGTTCACAAACCCACTGTAATTCACCGTGAAGGCCGCGTTGGCCTGGCCATAGTTGCGCGTCTGGCTGGCCGCCATCACTGTCAGAGTCGCATTCCCCACCGTCAGCGTGCCGTTATTCGTTGTCACCGCGTAATTGCCCAGTTTCGACGACGGATCGGTCAGCGTCGGCACAATCGCATACGTCCCCACCGCGCTCGCCGCCGTGGCCGTGCTGCCATAGTTCGGCGTGATATTGTCGCCATTGACCACCCCCACCAAGCTGCCCGTAAACGCCGGATTCGCCTGGCCATAGAGCCGGTTCGTGTTATTCGCCGTCACCGTCAGCGGCGCCGACATAATCGTCAGCGTGCCGTTGGTATAGCTGAAATTATAATTCGGCGAAACGCCGCCGCTCACCGTGATCGGATAATTGCCAATCGTCGAGGCCGCCGTCGCGGTCGTCGCGCCCATCGGCGCCGTCGCCAGACTGGCCGCCGTATCCCACGGCGCCAACCCCGTGTACGTAAGGGTGAGAATTGGATTGGTGGCGCCGTAAGTGCGCGTCTGGTTGTCCGCCGTCACCCCCAACGGCGCCGCCTGGATCAACAACTGCCCCGCGTTGGTCGTCACCGCGTAGTTGGGCAACACCCCGTTCGGATCAGTAAACACCGGCAAGACCGGATACGTCCCCGCACCGCTCTGTGCCCCCGCTGGCGTATAGAACGACACCGTCAAATTGTCACTGTTTGTCA
>CAWDOZ010000196.1:0-5088 GCA_963803935.1 uncultured Fibrobacterota bacterium
CCCTCGTTCCGTTCCTGAGCACCTTTATAACGGCTTCCCGGTGAGCAAATGCCGCGAGCGAGGCGGCCGTTTCGCCGAACCGGTCCCGCGCATTCTCATCGGCGTTGGCCGCGAGGAGAATCTTTACAATTTCATCTTTTCCCTCTATTGCCGCGAACATGAGGGCGGTATGACCGTCATTATCACGCGCATTGATATTGACATCGTTATCAAGCAGCGATTTCACCACCGGCCCCTGCCCGAAACCGGAAGCGATCATCAGGGCGGAAATGCCCCTGCTGCTCCTGATATCGGGGCCGGCATTCGCCTCCAGCAATATCCGGGCTGCCGAATTCTGGCCGGTTAATGCGGCATAGTCAAGAGCAGTCTGACCGATATTGTCCTGTGCGTTCACGGCTGCCTTTGCAAAGAGAAGCCACAGCACCGTGCCCGTATCCCCCCTGCTGGAAGCGACCATGAGCGGCGTAAAGCCGTTTTCATCCCGCGCCTCGACCGGGCGGTGAACCGGCGGCGCCGTCCTGGCAATCAACTCCCGGGTACGTTCATTATTCAAAAGGGAGGCATTGCTTCGGACTATTTCGGTTGACCTCATTATGGCATCCTGCCTCGCCTTTGCAGAAAGCAGCAGTTCAAGGACGCTCTCACTCGCAGTTTTTTCAGCATAATCAAAGGCCGTTTTTCCGGATGGATCCCGGGCATTTACATCGGCCCCGGCCGTCAGCAGAAGCTGCACGGCCTCCGAATCCCCCGCTGCCGAAGCCCACATGAGCACGGTAATTCCCTGGGCATCCCTCTGGTTCGCTCCACCTTTGTCGATTAATAAATGGTGCGCCGATTCAACATGTCTATCTTTAACCGTATCGAATGAATTCGAGGCACCTGCATTTCCGGAACCGGCAATTGCCGATATGAATGCTGCAAGCAGTACCCACCCTGACAGGTGTAATTTTTCGTGAATTGTTCGCATTTTGAGTCTCCCTTTGGCTGTTCATCCGAATTAATCGGCAAAATCCATGCCAGCTTGTTAAAAGGCTCGCTCTGGCACAGCTTTTGCATTTTAAGTAGTGCGGGTTAATAGTGTACGGAATTTCGAGACAATACTATGCGTCCCGGCTCTTTCAAATTATCTATTATGATGCCGATCGTTGACCGATAATTTTTATAAAGGCATGGCGTAAGTGTACAATTGGGAATGAGGATTCTTCAAATATCTTGCGTCGTGCCTTTATTTTTATTATGCGTAAACCATTGAGGGGAGGTGTGCCGTGAAGACCCTGTTGTATTATGCTGCGCTTGCTCTTGCGATTGTTTCGGCTATTTATTTCAGAGTGCTTTTCAAAAGGTCCTTTCGCAGGCATCCCATTGCATCCGCAGACAGCTCGGAGGGCTTTTTCTATTCCATAGGTGCCAATCGGCACTGAAGGTATTTATGGGGTTGAACTTTTATTTATTTTTGCGGATCCCGTCGTTTGCATCGAGAAATAGTTGCCGCAGAGGAGCAGCGATGCTTCGTTTATTTGACAAGCGCCGAAAGTGGTAGCCACGTTAGCTCGCTGTGCCTGTTCACAGTTCGACAGCTCCGCTTTAACGGCTCATAGTGCTTTTCCACCGGTCCGCTACTATTGTCCCGGGGTAACTTTTCGGTAACACACAACGACCCTATCGGGCCTACCCTCGGCAGCGAGCCGACATGCGGAGCATCGGTCCATTTCTCATTTTCGCAGTTTTCAAAGGGTTTGTTTCCAATTTAAAAGCCATGCCGGGCGCATCACCCGGGGTTGGCCCATTTCAGGCCATATTTTTCAGGTTTTCCCGGTTCGGCAGGAAGGTATGGATTTTGCGCATCTCCTTAATCCGCCGGAGCCGAGCCCGCTCGCCTCGTGCCTTCAATTGCCGTCTAAGCAGGGGAAGTGCACAATGAAGCCCCTTAAATCGTCATTACTATCCAATCCGTCTTTTTCGCTGACTATACTGATTTTAACGGGTTTGGTCGGCCTGTGCATTAAAAGCATTCAGGATATCCAATACGATGGTAACCCGGACATCTCCCCGTTGAGTACGGCAATCATGCCGGCGAGTCTTCTCCTGCTTGCATTCGTCAGCCTGGCGCTTATGGCCGACCTGACCCGGAGATTCCGGTTCGGCCGTATGTCGGGTCGCCCTGGAAATGACGTGATTACCCTTCCGGAGCCGCGGACAAGCCGTTTAAAGGAAAATGAACGCCGATGGACCGCGATTCTCGCAAGCATCGGCGACGGGATTATCGTTACCGATGCGAATGGACGTGTTACCTACCTAAACCCGGCCGCGATGCAATTGACCGGCTGGAGCCTTCCGGATGCCTGCGGGGTACCTGGAGATACCGTACTTAACGTCTATTCCGCCGGAGCGCGGGAGGCGCGTGCGAACCTCGTTGAAAAAATGTTGCGGGAGAAAACCGTTGTCGTCAGGGAAAACAACCTGCTGCTGATCCGGAAGGATGCAGCCGAAATCCATATCGACAATTCGTGCGCTGCCATCAGGGACCGGAGCGGAACCGTAACCGGGGTCGTTTGCGTTTTTCGCGATGCAACGGAACGCAAGAGTAAAGACCTGGAACTCCGCTGGATGGCAACTTTCCCGATTCTCAATCCCAACCCCATTGTGGAAGCCGATCTTCACGGTCACATAACATTTTTGAATCCCCCGGCACTCGAACTGTTCCCGGCATTACAAGAGAGGGGAGCATCCCACCCCTTCCTGAGCGATTGGACCTCGGTTTTGCGGCGATGCAGCCAATCGCCGTCCGGCAGTTTCATACGGGAAATCTGCATCGGAAAAGCCTGGTATCTGCAGCATTTTTTCTGCATGAAAAATGCCGGCTGCATTCGCATTTACGGTGTGGACATTACTCAGAGTAAAATGGCGGCGATCGCACGGGAAGAGAAAGAGGACCGCTTCAGGAAGATGTTCAAGAACCATAAATCGGCAATGCTCCTCATAGAACCGGGTACCGGCGCTATTATCGATGCCAACCAATCGGCGTCGGAGCTTTACGGCTATCCTGACGATACCATGCGAACCCTCAGGATTTACGATCTCGTCGACCGCACGGTCGGGGACTTCAAGGCGAAAATTGAAAACGCCATGAAGGGAAAAAAGGAGCTCTCCATAGCGCGCCACAAAACAGCGGACGGCGGCGTGCGGTGGGTTGAGGTTTATGCCTCAATGCTGGAAATCAAGGGACAGGTATTACTCTTCGCGATAATCCACGACATTTCGATCAGGAAACAGATGGAGGTCGATCTTCTGGAAAAAACGGTCGATTTGGAACGGAGCAACAAGGACCTTGACGCTTTTGTTTATTCCGTCGCTCACGATTTGCGCAATCCGTTAACCGTGATCAAAGGGTTCTGCGATACCATCAACCGTCTGTATTCCGGGAATATCGACGGGAACCTCCGCCACCTTCTGATGCACATTTCCCGGAATACGCTTAAAATGAATCTGATCATAGAAAGTCTCCTGAAACTCTACAATCTTTCCAATACGTCGATGACCATGGAGGTCATTGACCTCGGCAAGCTCGCCTCCTCCATGATAGCCGAACTGCAGGAACTGCAGCCCGGCCGGGAAGTCCAATTTGTTTCGCGCGGAAACCTTGTCGTGCGCGCCGATTCCAGCCTCATGACCGTCATGCTCTCGAACCTCATCCGGAATGCCTGGAAGTTCACCTCGAAAACTCCCCGGGCACAAATAGAACTCTTTGCATGTCAGGAAAAAAACGATGGTGCGTCCGGACACTGCTTCTGCCTTAAAGACAACGGCGTTGGATTTGAAACCGCCAGGGCCGGAGAGATGTTCAAGCCGTTCAAAAGGCTGCATTCCGAACCGGAATTCGACGGCACCGGGATAGGGCTTGCGATTGTCCATCGGGTCGTTCAGCGGCATAACGGCAGGGGGACGGAGATTTATTTTACTTTAGGGAATGAATAATAATTTATTGATTGCTGCCTTTGGTGGGGGAACCGATCTAAATGCCTCTGAGGGGGAAACCATTACAATGGTTTCCCCTGGCCAAAGCCTCCGCGCCCGCAAAGCCGGGCTGCGGGGTCTTTGGCACACTCCTTCCTGCGGAAGGGGAAGGCGATGTTTGCCTCCGGCAAACGCCCTTCCCATCCCGCAACGCCCTCTTTTAAGGTAGAAAAAACATTAACATCAAATAAAAAGAATTTCAAAATATTTTTTTTATTGTTCTTTCGTTGCTATTCGGTAGTCGGAGTGGTTGCTGAATTTCGCCGTGAATCCCCCGCCTTCGGCGCCCCCTTTCGAAGGGGGATAAAGGGGAATGCTGTCAAGGATTTGGTGCAGTTCATATTTTTCCTACCTCATGGGGAGCGTTGCGGGGGAACGAGAACGCCTGCTGAGCAAAGCGAGGCAGGCATCGTCTCGTTCCTCCGCTGGAAGGGGTGTGTCGGAGACGCGGCTTTGCGCGGCTCCGACCAGGGGAAACCGCCGTAGGCGGTTCCCCCACCAAAGCCGTAAATCTTTATATTATCTTCTACACAAACACCATAAATAATTATTTTACTGAGCATGTGCGGACGATTCGTCAGGAAAACCGATCTCCGGGAAGCTGCGAAATTCTTTTCGGCGGCCGTCGTCGAAACCGACCTGGGACCGAGCTATAACGTCGCTCCCCGGCAGCCGATTGCAGTCGTGATGGAAGCCGGCAGGCGCAGGATAGTCTCGATGCAGTGGGGACTCATCCCCTCTTGGTCGAAGGATGCGAATATCGGCTACAAGATGATCAACGCCCGCGCCGAAACCATCCTTGAAAAGCCGTCCTTCAAGGGCGCCTTCAAACACCGGCGATGCCTGATCATAGCCGACGGGTTTTATGAGTGGCGGGAAGAGGGTACCCGCAAGGTGCCGGTCTATATTTTTCTGAAGGATAAGGGACCATTCGGTATGGCCGGCATTTATGAAACCTGGAAGTCGCCGGCCGGTGAAGAAATCAGGACCTGCTCTATCATCACCACCGCCGCAAATGAATTCATGAAGAAGATCCACGAACGCATGCCCGTGATAATAAAGCGGGAGGATGAG
>CAWDOZ010000197.1:0-23952 GCA_963803935.1 uncultured Fibrobacterota bacterium
CGTATTGCTACCTGGGCTGTCACCGTACTGTTGAATATACCCAAACTTGTTAGTCGTATCAAACCCAACTATAAGGCAATTATTGTTGCTTATAGCTGAACCAAAATACCCTTCAACAACTGGCGCGAACCTAAAAGTCCTAAGTATCCACCAAGTGTCATGTTCCCTGAGCCATTATCCAATACGCTATTTTGAGTAGCAATGGAGCCGGGGATTGTTATGTTCTGTGGAAGCGACAACGTGACGCCTGCGCCTATAATTGCTCCAGTGCCGCCTGAAACGCTTACTTGATTGGTTGTACCATTCAGATTGCCAATGGACAAAGCGTTCTGTTTGTTGTTGAAAGTGTTCCAGTCTGAAGTAGGCAAGATAACCATTCGTTGAACCATTAGCCTGCGGGATTGAAAGCGAACTGTTTGAAACTTGCAGCGGCGAAGAAACATTCAGCGATATAAAGCCCCTTTAAACAGTAAAAGGTGCTCCCGAAGCAATGTCAGCGCTTGGGATTTCCGGAGCCCCTCCACCAGATGATGCTATAAAGGTGGCGATGCAGCCTGACCAATATGCATTTTCATTAAGCGATGTCCCCGTACCAGCAGTACCCACCGCAGTAGCTGCCCTGTAGAGGTATGCAAGGGAAGAGTTAATGCCAGATGGCGCCACTCCGTCTATAAAATAAATCCGTCGTTTAGGGTTGTTTGAGTAGCTGGGGCAGAAGCGCGTCCAACAGCGCCTATCTCTAACTCGGGCGATTGGGCGATAGCACCGGTTGTTTCAGGTACTGGTAGGACCTGAATTTAGGTTTCCGCCGTTACTTATTTTTTTATCAACAGTCCATGTAGCGGCAGATCCTGTGGTCCACTCACAAACATCGGCAACTTCATTAATGCCTGAGCCTGCTCCATTTGCCACTGTGATTGTTAAGACTTTAGCTGCACTACTTCCAATTATACCGAGCCAGATCTCAACTTCCTGATAGCCATTTGCTGCTCCACCGGTAGTCTCAACTTGCGTCCACGTTACTCCAGTCTGACTTATACCTGTTATAGCGGGGTTTGAATCTGCTGCGGTTCCTTGGTAACATAGAATAAGTGCGTTGCCCTGTGTTGGTGTTTGCGGTACTGTTATAGTGAAGGTTCCACTTGCTATTTGCGCGGAGCCTTGAGTCGGTCCCTGAACGAGCGAAATAGTTGACATCTTGTCAATTCACCTCCCAAGCCATAGAAACTGTGTATCCAGTTTTAGGCGAAGCTTTGATAACTTCAAAACCTTGGCCTTCTTGAGGTTCCTTGTTGTTTTTTCTCATCTTTTATCCCTGACTTCTAATTCGGCTGTTTTAGATTTAAGACCAGTAGAACGGTTATGCTAAGTGGGTAACCGAGTTATGGTAAGTGGGACGTAACTGAAAGTGAACGGTTTCATAGAAAAACCAGTGAAAGTAAACTGCGTTCATTTTCACTCACCCCTCCCCTATTGTGAACTGCCGCTTCTGCGTGTGCGTTATAAGGTAAACGTGTAGAAATAAGAAAGCCCCAGAGAAGGTGAGCGTTTGGATTTAGAATCGATATTATCGTCGTCTTGCAGGCGAAAAATAATCAAGTATTTGGCTGAAAATGGTTCAACAAACATTATGCACTTGATATAGAGGTCAACGGGAAATATCCGCAGGTTAATTCTGAACTGCAAATTCTGCAAAAAGATGATGTAATTATTGATCAGCATGTCGGTCGGGTACGAATCATTAGGCTTAACAAAGAAAGCCCCAAACCGCACTTTATTGCAAGCACTGAAAATCTTAGGCAGTGACGAGAGGGGAAACAATCACCCTTCACAGCAGCTAAATGGTTAAGCCATGTTTTCTGACCCGGCGATGGGCTATTTAGCTAGGTTTATCTTTTCAGCCTTAAAACGCGGATTAACCCCCGCCTAACAACCCAATTCGGCACAGCGACAATAACCTAAACATAATTCAACATGGAAAGTCGCAACTTTTTTTTAATTTCCACAGAAAAAACATGCAATTAAAGCCTGTACTGACAAAGTGTATATGCTTTCCGTAGATACTCCGCCTCCTATAGGAGAGGCTTGTGAGAGCACTAACTTGCGTAAACAAAAGGCGGTGAAATTTGTTATTGCTAAAGTGAGACCCTGCATCGGAAAAAAGCAATTTTAAAATGCAAACAAAAAAATGTTCTTTTTCTGGTCCAACTTGAGTTTTTTTAGGCAAGCCTCCAATTGTTTCTCGCAGCCTTTGGATATCGCGATGCAAAAGGGAACTGCTGCCCCTTTTGATTTTCCGCTGCTCATGTACCTGCTTGAAAACAACTTGAATTGCTCTTCAGTTTGTTCGTTGTCTATCTCCTCGCAGGTTTTCGCTATGCCAAAAACAACATACTCTTTTTTTGGATTGTATGCTTTAACGTCGGGAACATGGTTTTCCACCATAAGGCAAGGCGTATAACCTTCACATGCAGCATTTGTAATTTCAAACCCTTGATTTTTTAGCTCCGTCGCCAACGCCGCTACGAGTCTTTTATGTTCGGGGTTTTCTTTGTCTTCCGACATTTTAGTCACCGTACCTTACCTGAAAACAAATTTAAGGTTTATTGGTTCACAACTACATTCGCAAAGCTCTAAGGCTGCGCGGCAACCCTCGAATTACAGAACTTGGCGCTACAGCCTTGATTTATTGTACAGTTCCGTCACATATTCGTTGACTGTTTTGCCTTGTTTTTCGCTATCCGCTTTATCGCGTCGTTTATGCCTGTGGAGTACTGAACGGCTTTCTGGGTTTGTCCACAACGGAGTCTGGCATGCCAATGTTCAACGCTGTTTCCGCAGAACCAGCTTCCTCAGCGTGTCGGGTTTGGGCTCCATTTTGCATTCAAGCGGCAAGCCCAACGCAAACTCGGCTATCTCAAAGGACGCAAACGGCAACCGCAGCTGCACATCGTGGAAACCCGTGATTTTGAGGTCGCGTTCCAAGGTTGCTTTCATGAATCCGAACTACGTCGTTGAACATGGTTTTGCGTACGGCTTCGCCTCCGTCTTTGCAGTACTCAGTGACGTAGCGTTGGTAGCCTCCGAATAGCTCATCCGCTCCCTGCCCAGCCAACATCACCTTGAACTTGGCTTCAGCCGCCTCTTTCTGCCGCCCAGTAAAACGGCAACCCGACACTGGCTTTAATCGGGTCAGCCTCCTCAATCAACGCCACCACCCTGGGCAAAGTCTCTTCAACGTCAGAATCCTTAAACAGATGCACCTGAAGCGGCAAATTCAGCTTGGTTTGAAGCGTCGATAGCTTCCTCCGTTTCAGGCTGGTTCTCCATGCTCACGTGGAGCAGGTTAACTGTCACGCCCAGCTTAGTTGCTATATAAGCGACTATGCTGCTGTCTAATCCTCCTGAAAACGCCACCGCAACCTCCTTCACCCCGTGGGTGCGCCTGCGGATTGATTCCTCCAAAAGCACCTGAAGCCTCGTTGCCGCCTCATCCAGCGAGATGGGTGTAGGCTCCGCGTAAGTCAATGTTTTGACGGGTTTGAACTTGAAGCCATGAGGATCCGCAAAAGCGATGTTTCCAGGCGAGAAAGAAGCGGGGTTTTCTATGCCCAGATTCCAGAGGGCTACGTTTGTTTGTGGCAACTGCGGCGAGGGTTTCTGTTTTCGCCAAAGTAGAGTGGTTGAACGCCGACGGGGTCTCTTCCTGCCCCTAGCCAACCATCTTTGAGCAACAGAAAAACGAGTAATCCCCATCCCCGCTCGCCATTAAAGTTTGTAAGACCTCTCGCAGTGCAGCGGTTCCTTGGCGACTTGTTCCATAACCGCATTTTTCGGTACAGGCGAGTACACTTTGCCTTCAAAAACAAGCGCGGCACCATCCAACTGCAAAAACTCGTAACCAGCCCGCCGACTTAGGCTTAGATGAAACAAAGCCAGCTACCGTTGATGAATCAATTCCCTGTCTCCGAAGAAGCCCAAGATTTTTCTCGAAAACAGCTTTCTTAGGCGAAATTAACCCAAAATTGCAGGCTTGCCCGTCACTTAACGCGTTTAGGGCTTCAAGTGTTCGGTCAACTGCGTTATCGCCGTTTTGTCTAACACTGCAACAGTTACCTTCAAGGCACAGACACCTATCCGCTTTATACTCTGCAATGCGGTCTGGATATGCGGAAACCGGCAATGACAATTGGCAATTGGGGGTGAGAATTGTGATGGGCCGGGAATTGCAGTATAATGGCAGTGTAACCCAGTTACCCCTATACCAACGGGGATTGGAGGGCGATAGACGGTTACGATTGAACAAATAGAGGCAGGGAAAAGCGGCCTAAGCCGGGATGATCAAACGCTTTACGGATTCGTCCAATGTCTCGACGCCCCGTGCAAAAAGTTCAATAGCCGTCTTGTCGCCCCGGCCAAAGTCGAAATTCAAGGAATTCCAATCCCTAATTTGCTCTACGCTGTACTAAGCTCTACAGTCGTGCGATGATTCACGTGCGTCAAGGCGAGCGAGGTCCATTCTCATCCAGTACCGGGTCATTTCCTGCGTCCCTCGGCCAATGCCGTGCCTCGGCTGTCCGAAACGTCTGGGAAACTCGGCTGAAAACCGACGTGGTTCGCAGATCGCGGTTCCGGTCTTGCGCCTTCGCGTAGCAAGAGTTCTCTCGTCTACATCTTCAGGAGAAGTGATTAATGCGTCATTCCATTCGAGATTTCCGACCGGCCGTTGAGAGGCTCGAGGAGCGTGCCATGTTGTCGGCCTCGCCTCTTGCTCCCGCCGACAGTTACGTGCAAACCAACCTGGTGTCGAACGTCGCGGGGGTGGCCCGGATTACCGACCCGGAACTGGTCGACCCCGGGGACGTGAATTTCCCACAGCTCCCTGGAATAAATCCTCCCGTGGTCGTCGCCGACCAAGGTACGGGCGTGGCTACGTCGTACCAGATCAGCCCCGACGGCCTCACAGTCATGGAGTCGAGCTTCGCCGGTGGCGATCCCCACGGTCGGCTACAGGGAACCGAGCGGCCCTACCGGCGTGGTCCAAAATACGCACCCCAAGGAATTCTTGATCCCAGGGTCCGACGTTGCCACCACCTACATCTTTGACACGCTCCAGGGTACCATCGTGGCCTATAACGGAACTTCGGCCGAGATCGTCAGCCCGAGGGCCAATAGCAGGTCGTCGGGGGCGGAGTACACCGGCTTGGCCGTCGGTATCGCCTCCGACGGTAACGATTACATCTACGCCGCCAACGAGGGCGCGAAACCGGGAATCCAGGTCTTCAAAGTTCCTTTCAACAGGTGACCCTCGGCAGCTTCTGCGATCCCTATCTTCCCGCTGGGTTTGTCCCCTATGGCGTCCGTGACCTCTCGCTGGGCACTGGCCTGGATGATCTATTCGTCACCTATCGCAGTCCCAACTTCCGCGGTGGGGCGGTTGCGGAGTTCACCAACGACGGCACGTTTGTCAGAATGTCGTCTGGAATAAATTCATGGAGCAGCTTACCGGCCGCTGCGCCGCCGACATTCTGGAAAAAGCGCATTCGACCAGTTTCCCCATCTTAAAGAGGCACAATTCGATCTGCTCCTCAGCCGGGCCCTCGGCGGCGAAACGGTCAAGTCTCCGCGGTATCAATTCCGCGATCCCCGCAGCGGGAAAGTCAGCCAGCTGAAAAGCACCTATGCACCGCACCGGGATTCTGCCGGCGCCATCATCGGGGCCATTGCCCTGGTCAGCGATATAACCGGACGGGAGGTCGCGGAGGAGGCTGCCCGCATTGCGGAAGAACGCTACAATGCCCTGTGGGAAAGCACCTTCGACCTGCTGTTCGTTGTTGACGATAAAGGGAATTTCCTCGATGCGAACCGGTCGTGTCACGAGCTGACGGGGTACGGGAAAGGCGAGCTGGCAGGACTGAATCTGAGCGCCCTGCTGGATCCGGCTGGCCTTGACATCGCTATGGACAGGATCGGGGCGATGCTGGTGCGCGGCGAGAGATCGGTGATCACCGAATACAGTATTAGGGGAAAAGACGGGCGCAGTATCGCCGTGGAGGCGACTGCATCGCCGATTTACCGGGATGGTAAACCCATCGCTCTCCAGGTAGTTGCCCGGGATATTACCGCCCGTAAAATCGCCGAAGAGAGCCTGCGCGAGATCGAAATGCGCTTCCGCACGCTCGTGGACAGTTCTTTCGATTTTGTCTACCTCCACAGTCTCGACGGTACTTGTACCGAGGCGAATAAGGCCAGCTTCCAGGCGACGGGTTATTCGCCGGACGATCCGGGCAGCCTCTCCCTGACGTCGGTCCTGGACGACGAAAGCCTGCAGAAGGCATTGACCATGCTCAATAAACTCCTGCGGGGCGAGGAGCAGGGCGGGCTCACGGAATACCATGTGCGTACCAAGGACGGCTCGTGGATCGACATAGAAGCCTCCTCCTCGATGCTCTACCACGACGGAAAGCCCTTTGCGGTGCAGGCGGTGGCCAGGAACATTACCCCGCGGAAACGCATGGAGGCGGAGCTTCGCAAGAGTGAAGAGCGGTTCCGGAGCGTTTTCGAGCAGGCGACCTTCGGGATGATCATGACGGATAACAAATATCGATTTATCAAGGTCAACGATGCGCTGTGTAGCATGCTCGGGTATGCGAAGGAAGATCTCCTGGGTAAAACGTACGAGGACATAACGCACCCCGACTATACCGACGGTGACCTGGACAATATACGCAGGCTCGAGTGCGGCGAACTGAAAATGTATCGCACCCAGAAGCCCTACCTGCACAAGGACGGCCGCCTGGTGTGGGGTGACCTTGCAGTTACCATTCCCCGGGGGAGCGGGGGCGAGGCGCTCTGCGGCCTTGCCACCATCGAAAATATTACGGCGCGGAAGAAGGCCGAAGAGGAGCTTTCGCGCCTTGAAAAGATCGAGTCGCTCAAGGTGCTGGCGGGCGGGATCGCCCACGATTTCAATAACCTCCTGTGCGGTGTTTTCGGGTATCTCGATCTTGCTCGCTCGACGCTCGAACCCGGCAGCGAAGCCTCCCTGTATCTTGACAAGGCGTTCTCCTCGTTCGAACGGGCGAAAAACCTCTCCCTGCAGATGCTGACCTTCGCCCGCGGGGGCGCGCCGATCAAAAAGGCGCTCTACCTGGAAAAGATCATCCGGGACTGCTGCGGACTCGCCCTGAGCGGTTCCATGGCGAGGGCCGACATCCGGATCGATGAATCGCTCCATCCCATCGAGGGCGACGAGCACCAGCTGTCGCAGGTTTTTTCAAATATCATCATCAATGCGGTCCAGGCCATGCCCGATGGAGGGAACCTGACGATAACCGCCGGTAATTGCACCATTGCTGCCGATACGGTCGGAATGCTTCCCGCAGGCACCTATGCAGCGGTTGCGGTGAAGGACGATGGCATCGGCATTCCTGAAAAATTTCTTACCAGGATCTTCGACCCTTTCTTTACCACCAAGAATAAGGGCTCGGGCCTCGGGCTTGCCACGAGCTATTCAATAGTCACCCGGCACGGCGGGCATATCGAGGTCGCCTCCACCCCGGGGGAGGGCTCGACCTTCACCGTCTTCCTTCCGGCACCGGAAGGGCTTGTCGTCGCGGAGGAGACCGACGAACAGGAAACCGATCTGTGCGGCAGCGGCCGCATTCTCATCATGGACGACGAACGCGCGGTGCGGGAGATTGCCCGCGACATCCTGACGGTTGCAGGGTACGAGGTAACGATAACCGCCGATGGCTCCCAGGCGGTTGCCTGCTACCGGGAAGCACTTGACGCAGGAACACCCTTCGGAGCGGTCATTCTCGATCTTACCGTGCCCGGCGGCATGGGCGGCGAGAAAACCATGGCCGAGCTTGCCGCGATAGACAGCTCGGCCGCAGGAATTGTGTCAAGCGGGTTTTCGGAGAATCCGGTACTCGCGGATTTCGCCGCCTACGGGTTTGCGGGGATGGTGCCGAAACCGTATAGAAGCAAGGATTTACTGAAGGCGGTGAAGACGGTGATGGAAATGAAAAGGATAAAAGAATAATACCGTTTAAACCTGGGACTTGCAATTTGTAACTTTCTTAAAATTGGGTGGCCCGGATCTCCGATCCAGGTATTTTAGATTTTGCAAGACCCATTCGGGCACGGCGTGTCGTGCCCCTCAGGTTGAAATTTTGTCCCGCCGCAATCGCAACTCGTGTTCTGCCGGAACACGATAATTTACCCCTCCGCTTGACCCGCATGTCCGATTCGATTTATTATAACAAGTGAGAAGGTATCAGAGCATCTTCGTTACTCTACTGCTCAGGAGATCCTTATGGCTCGATCAGGCAGAATTCCATTGTCAGTCTGTGTCGCGATGATTGTGGCGATTGCTTCGGCACTTCAGGCACAGGTTCCCGGGGCGCCGGTACTCATTTCACCGGCTAACGGCGCTTCCAATCAGCCTGTGGAACTGACTATGGAGTGGAGCACCGTTTCCGGAGCATCATCATATACCCTGCAGGTTGCGTCTTCATCGGTCTTTTCATCATATCTGATTAATCAGGGAGGCATTGCCACCGGAACTCAGATTGTTTCGTTTGCCAAAGAAGCCGTCTGCTTCTGGCGGGTAAGCGCGACCGGAACCGGCGGTACCGGCGAATGGTCGAGTATCTGGAGTTTCAATACGGATACCGTTACACCCCCCCAGCCTCCCGATGTACCCTTGTTATCTTCTCCCGCCAATGGTGCAACAAATATCATACTCCAACCGACTATATCATGGAACCTTTCCCCGGGCGCGACACAATATAGCCTGTTTGTTTCGGATACCTTTAATTTTGACCTCACCATCTTCGGGGTTTACGCAACCAATACATCGTATGGTTTATATGGTCTGGGAAATGGAAAAACCTATTATTGGAAGGTAAAGGCAGAAAATAATGCCGGCTGGTCGGCATGGTCGAGCGCGTGGAGTTTTACAACAGGCAATACTTACGCGCCGCCGATTCTGGTTTCGCCGTCGAACGGCGCAACAAACCAACCACTGGCATTAACGCTCAGCTGGGATTCGGTCCCGACAGCCACGTCCTATGAACTGCAGGGGTCGGTGGCATCATCAACGGTGGCCGGTATTTCCGTTCCGTATTATGCCGTTAACGGGCTGGCAAATACCATGCATTATACCTGGAGTGTCATGGCTGTCGGGCCTTACGGCCAAAGCGCCTGGTCGACGGTGTACACTTTTTCAACCCTAGAAGTCGCTCCCACCGTCCCGGTGCTTACTTATCCGTCAAATAATGCCGTCGATATAAGCAACAATCCGGAGTTCACCTGGCAGGGAGAGGGTAATGCCGCTACGTATTCCCTGCAGCTTTCAGCAAGTGCTTCTTTTGCTTCCACCATTGCAAGTAAGAGCGCGTTGCAGGGGAATCAAGGCGCCCTCGGAGTTGATCTTTCCTATAACTCGACCTGCTTCTGGAGGATGAATGCCGCAGATAACCTTGGTACCAGTGGCTGGTCATCACCATGGACCTTTACCGTTTCGAGTCCGGTGCCTTCAGCCACACCGGTAATTATCACGCCCACGGATGGAGAAACCATCACGCAATCCACCGAATTCACCTGGGGCCTTGTGGCAGGAGCAACGAAATATCAATTAAGAATATATTCGCTTTCAGACCATACTGAGCTTTTTGATACGGTTCTATCCGCCACACAGTGGAACAACGGCGCGGTACTTGCAAATTTATCAGCTCAGCCGGATTATGCAGAGGTGAACGCCGGCACGGGCTCGGGATTCGGCCCTGCGAGCAATTATGTTGAATTCGCAATCGGCGGCGGCTCATCGGTCCTGCATTATTCCCGTTCTTTCACTTCTCCATCCCTCTCCCTGCGGAATACTTCTCTTATGTATAATCTTTCCCAGCCTTCCCAGGTTGAAGTTTCTCTCTATAGCCTGACCGGCCGCAAATTCTCGATTCTCAACAGAAGCGAATCTTCCGGCAGTTACACGCTGTCCCTTAAAAACCGCAACCTTCCCGCCGGTGTTTATTTCCTCCAATTCAAAGCCGGGGCAATGCAGAAGCGGATGAAGGTTGTCTTGCCGGGGGGATGAGTTGAGTTGAATATAGAAAGTAACCATTGGTGCAAAACAAGTCAGTATTCAGCCTTTCTGTAAACTCAATGAACAAGGAGGTTTTTATGCTTCGTCCAATCGGAATTCCAGCAAAAATTTGTGTCGCGATCGGCTTGTTTTGTGCCCTGGCGATTCAGGCCCAGGTTCCCGGGGCGCCAACTCTCTCTTCACCGGCCAATGGCGCAACCGGCCAGCCGACATCAAACACCTTGAGTTGGAATACCGTTTCCGGGGCTACCTCATATACCTTGCAGGTATCGCAGACTTCAGGATTTTCAAGTTTTGTAATAAATCAGGCAAGCCTTGCCCCATCCTCAGAAATTGTTTCGGGACTTACCCTGAATACCACCTACTTCTGGCGGGTGAGTGCAACGGGGATCGGCGGAACGAGCGCGTGGTCGAACATCTGGAGTTTCGTAAGCTCAATTTCAAATGCACCAATTCTCCTAACACCGGCTAATGGTACAATCGATTTGGTTACCTCGGTGACCATGAACTGGACCTCATCACTCTATGGAGTAACGTATGCAGGGCAGGTTTCAACGATATCATCCTTTGCTTCAATAATATCAAGCTGGTCCGGAATTGCGGTTACATCAGCATCGGCAAATTCATTATCGTATTCGACTACCTATTATTGGCGAGTTAATGTGACCAACTCTGCCGGAACGAGCGCATGGTCGAGTATTTGGAGCTTTACTACCGGGCAGCTGACCGTGTCGCCTACGCTTGTTTTGCCCTCCAATGGCGCTACCAACCAGCCCTTGTCCTTGACGATAAGTTGGAACTCCGTTGTCACGGCAGTTTCCTATACACTCCAAGTTACAACGGCAGCTAATTTTTCCACCACATTCAGCAATCAATCCGGAATTTCCGCAACAGGCATGGCGATCAGCGGATTATCAAGCAGCACGAACTATTACTATTGGAGGGCAAATGCCTTAGGTCCTTATGGTACGAGCGCATGGTCCAACACCTATAGCTTTACAACAAGCCTAGTAATTCCGGCAGCCCCTATGCTCACATATCCATCAAATAATGCCGCTGATATAAGTTGCCGGCCCACCTTTACCTGGCAGGGGACAAATGCTAACACCTATGACCTGGAACTATCAACGAGTTCAAATTTTTCAACCACCATCGTCAGCCAGACAGGCTTGAGTTCAAAGGATTCCATTAGAATTGTTCTTTCTTATAATTCGATCTATTTTTGGCGGATGAATGCCATAAACAGTGTCGGTACGAGCGCATGGTCATCAGCATGGAGCTTTACCGTTTCAGGGCCGCCGCCGACAACAGCGCCGGTGCTAATTTCGCCTGCAACCGGGTCCTCAATACCGGCAACATCACCTTTTTCCTGGGGGCTTGTCGCAGGAGCAACATTTTATACTCTACAACTTAATGAGTATGAAGGCCCAAATACCCAAAGCTCCGGTTATATAGAGGTTGACACATCATTGTCTGCCAATAATATGCGCGACAGTACTGAGATTAAAACAGTATATGAGGATAGTTATATTAGTCATTTTTCCTGGGAAGTGCGAGCTAATACCGGCTCGGGATCTGGCCCATGGTCAAATATTTGGGATTTCGCACTTTACCCAGCTAATACATTGCACGGTAATAATGCTTCTTCGTCCCCTGCGTTTTCAGTTAAGAACGCCTCACTTCTCTATACACTCCCCACGCCTTCGCAGGTCGAGGTTTCCCTCTTCAACCTGACCGGCCGCAAATTCGCTATCCTCAACAGAAGCGAATCTTCCGGCAGTTACACGCTGTCCCTTAAAAACCGCAACCTCCCTGCTGGAGTATATTTCCTCCAATTCAAAGCCGGGGCGATGCAGAAGCGGATGAAGGTCGTCTTGCCGGGGGGATAGGGATAATTCCATGCATTTCCTGAAACAATTGAGGCATGTCCCGCTTTTGATACTATTGGTAATTAGTCTGGCAGGGGCAAGGCCATACTATTTGAATACCGGCCTTACGGCCGGAGGAGACGGCAGCGGAGCCGGTCCGTGGAACTCCGTCGACAGCATCAATGCTGCCGACAAGTCATTTAATGCCGGCGACAGCATCCTCATCGCAAGCGGGACCATTGTTAAAACCGATAATCCGGCAAGGCGCGCAGCTCGCCCTTACTATCTGTTTCCATCCGATACCTTTCGCGGCGTGCTCTCCCCCCGGGGATCGGGAAACGCTGCGGGCGGCAGAATCGTTATCGACACCTTCATTACCGATCCGACCCGGACAGCACTTCCGATAATCGATGCTCAAGGCGTGAACATGAGCGCCGGGATATTGCTCTATAACCAGCAATATTGGACAATCAGCAATATGGAAGTTAAAAATATGGTTTCCTTCAATAGGGGAGCCCGGTTCGCCGACTCCGTTCTTAAGCAGGGGTGGCGCTGGGGAATAATGGTTTATTGTGACGGGAACGGCGTTAAAAATGAAGCCTTCGGCAACATTACCATCTGTAACAACACGGTGGATGCTGTTTACAGTACCTTTTGCAGGTCCCCGAAAACGGGCTACCCGTCATTTTATGTCGGCAGCGGTATTAACGTTCAATCCCCCTACCAACCGCCGGCTGCACAATACCATGATGTATTGATTGCCGGCAATTTTGTTCATGACGTCATCGGCGAAGGTATTTTATTTACCGGAGAAGCCGGTCCGGGATATACTAGTTTAAGTACCAATGTGCGAATACATGGAAATACAGTATTGCACACAGCGGGAGATGGAATTCGTGTAGATGGGACGGATAATGAATTGATAGACTCAAACCGGGTGAGCGGCGCGGGGGCTCTCGGAAAAATCTACAATACTGCCGATTCCACGGGAGGCGGGGCCATAGGTGGTATATGGCCGACGATACATCGCAACGGCATAATAGAATACAACGAAGTAGACAGCACGCGCTGCCTTCCAGGCGACGGGCAGGCATTCGACAACGATGACTGGCTGAGCGGAACGACCATATTCCAGTACAACTATACCAAAGACAACCAGGGAGGTTTTTTCCAGGACTGCATAGGGTCGCCGGACCACGATGACCCGGCACAAAAGGATTACTCGGTAGTTCGCTACAACATAAGCCAGAATGACGGTTTCGATACGATGAATACGCCGCACTTGTTTCTATTCGCATTCAGGGGGGGCGACTCAACCTATAACAACACCTTTTATAATCGGCCGGGAGGTGGGTTCTATATTCAAGGAGTGGCGACGTACGCAAGAAATGGGCCGAATACCATAGAGAACAACATTTTTTACGGGACCGATGCGTGCTGGAATGAGGCTTCAAACAATTATTCAAATAACTGGTATTACTTTAATTGGCCTCAAAACAGTGCAAAATACACTCCTCCCAGACGTGTTTTTTTAAAGGCAATCGGTCCGGGTAATAATTATTTGCCGTCGAATGACCCCACCGCCTCGGATCACGTTGCCGATCCCTGCCTTTTCGGGAAATGGGGCATTGGAAACCTTGGCTTTACGGCTATATCCGATTACCGGCTGTGCAGCACCTCGCCTTGCCTTGGCGCGGTGAAGGGTTTCAATATCATATCAAACGGTGGGGGCTTTGATTTCTGGGGAAATCAGGTTTATCCTTCGCCAAGGCTGGGGAATATAGGAGCCGATAATAGTGCTTATGGTGTAAATAAGATAAAAAGCTGGGGATTTTGAGGGGGAGGCAGTTCTAAAAGTTCTTGGTGGGGGACCCGCGCTTAGCGCGGTTCCCCCTGGCCAAAGCCTCCGCGCCCGCAAAGCCGGGCTGCGGGGTCTTTGGCACACCCCTTCCTGCGGGAGTGCGCGACGATGCCTGCCTCGCTACGCTCAGCAGGCGTTTGCGCACCCCCGCAACGCCCCCATCAGGTAGAAAGAACACTGTAAAGGCAGGAAATTCAGGAGCGGCAAAATTAAACCATTGGAGCAATTTGAATTTCCAGATATACAACCCGCCCAGAAACAAGAGAAAACCATGTCCTCAGGTGTATCTTTCATGTTGCCCTCTCGCATCGGTTTTGTCCCCTCGCTGACAGGAGAGGGGAACGGGGAGAGGTCAGAGGGCTGGCCGGTCGCTTACAAAAGAGGCTCTTAATGATGCGATTCTTTTTTCCGGTTTTGCGGAAAAAAGGGGCCGGCCGGGTGAGGTAGGGGAGAGGAAATTTTGCAATCAAGGAATGATTACATGATATCGAAGCGGATGAAAATTGGTGCGGGGAAAATTATTGCGTGCCTGGGAATGGTGATGATGGTTGTCCATTGGTCGGAGGCACAGTGGGTAAAACAAATTATGCCCTATAGCACAGGGATCATAATTTCCTCTTTGATGGTGGATGGCAATTACATATATGCCAGCTCCAATATTGGCATATTTCGTTCCACCGATAGTGGAGCAAGCTGGGTTATCGCTAATTCAAGCCTTGCAAATGAAGGTATCACATCTTTGATAGTTGCAGGCGGCCAAATAATAGCTGGAACTTCTTCAGGTATTTATCTCTCCATAGATAATGGCTCAAACTGGTCCGAAGCAACATTAAATCTATCAGACGTGTATGTTAGTTCGTTCGCCATAAGCGGCAACATCGTTTTTGCGGGTACCGAAATAAACGTTTATCGCTCACCAGATAGTGGCAAAAGTTGGATTGTAGACACTTTCGGATCTAATAACTTTGAGGACGTTCAAGCGATTTCTGCAAGCGGCAGCAACATTCTTGCGGGAACTTTAGATAAGGGTTTATTTCGCTCCACAAATTCCGGCGTAAATTGGGTTATAGATAGTTTTGGGATTGGCTCTCAAATAAATGTACCCGCCCTATTATTAAATGGAGGCATTGCGTTAGCAGATATAATTTCGGAAGGGTACGGTTATGGAAAGGTTTATCGGTCAAATGACACAGGAAAAACCTGGGTTGTGGCTAACGCCGGTATGCCTTCAGGTATCAACATTAATGCGTTTGCAGTTTACGGAAATATGTTTTTTGCAGGCCTCGATTCAAGCGTTTACCGTTCTTTAGATAGCGGAAAAACCTGGTCTTTTGTTAATTCCGGCGGCGGAGGCAATACCTTTGCTGTCAGTGGTAACCGGATAATGGTCGGAGGAATCGGCGGATTCCGGTACAGTACCGATGGCGGCACGTCATGGACTTCCTCCAACACCGGTTTGAATGACTACATAGTTAATGCTTTTAAGGTGTGCGGAAATGCAATTCTAACTAACGCTACTGAAAATGATTACCAGATCACCGTCCTAAATGGTAATGATGTTGGTACCAAACCCTCTGAGGGAGTATTTCGCTCCACTGATAATGGTAATAGTTGGATGGAGGTTAATGCAGGCGGTGGCACGGCCCTTGCAATAAGCGGCAATACTGCATTTGCCGTTGGAGGTGGATTATATAGTTCCATAAACAGCGGAGTAACCTGGGCGGCAGTTGACACTGCGGGGCTGGCAAAGACGTTTACAGTACTTTTAGCGGATAAAGCATATTTATTTGCCGGTGGCAGCAGTGGGATTGTTGGAGATTCTGAGGATGTCACCATGTTCCGTTCCACAGATGGAGGTAATAGCTGGATTAATATCACTTCAGGTCTGCCCAGAGCACAGTTCTGCGAAGGCTTAGATGACCCGGCCTGCCAATGGTATTATTATTATATTACAGCACTTACTGCGATTGGTAACATGCTTTTTGCAGCAACTTCCCTTTCCGCACCTCCGACAGGAATTATAGGTGCTGGGCAAATCTACAGTTCCCTTGATACAGGTTTAACATGGCATCTCTCATCTGCTGGCCTGGCTGATACCGTTCAGTGTATAGCAACAAACGGCTCAATCCTTTTCGCCGGTACCGCAAACAGCGGCGTATTTCTTTCCCATGATACCGGCACTACCTGGACCGCTTCCAGCTTCGGTCTTACCAACACCAATATCCAAGCCCTTTTCGCTACCGGCGCCGACCTCTTTGCGGGTACCCACGGCGGCGGAATATTCCATTCAGCTGACAGCGGAAAATCCTGGACTCCGTTTAATAATGGCCTGACCGATAGCTCGATACAATCGTTCGGGGTGAACGACACCTATCTCTTTGCCGGTGCCGGACCCGGCACCTACGGCGGCAGTGTTTGGCGGTATCCGCTTTCCCAAGTATCGGTAAAAAGAGCACAGCAGCTTCGTCCCGAGCTGGCCAGTCTTAAGGTGCATTCGATGGGTCGATTTAATCCGGCAGTAAGCATCGACTTTTCCATACCAAGCCCTGAAAAGGTTTCCATAGGCATCTACGATCTATCCGGCCATTTAGTGACTACCATTGATGATAAGCTCTTCACCGCTGGCCAGCACACCTTGCAATGGAACGCCCGGAATGCGGGATCAGGCTGCTATGTGGTGCGTATGCAAGCGGGTGGGAGCGTGCAGGTGCGGGCGGTTCCGGTGGTGCGGCAATAAAGGAGAGGCAATTCTGCCATCAAGGAATGATTAAATGATATTGAATCGGGTGAAAAAAGTTGCGGTGATGTTTATTGCGTGCCTGGGAATGGTGATGCTTTGGGGTCAATTGGTGGAGGCACAATGGACGAAAATAAATTTGCCCTATGGCAAATATCTTTCCATTTATGCATTAGTATCTGATGGCAATAAAATATTTGCCGGCACGGACGTTGGCCTGTTCTGTTCCTCTGACAGTGGTTTGAGCTGGAAACCAACGATTATGAATTATGGCGCGGCCCGTTCTGTGACTGTTTATGAAGGAAATATCTTTGCCGGCTTTGATGAAGCTCTTTTTCGATCTTCTGATGATGGAATTAGCTGGATTGTGGATAGCTCAGGACTGGCCAAAGCAGAGATGTTCTTCTCCTTAACGGCAATCGATAGTAACTTAATAATTGCCGGCACTGGCACAGGTATTTTCCGTTCCTTTGATAGCGGCAAGAGTTGGGATTCGGATGATGCTGGAATCACTGCATTATTTCAGGGCTCATATTCTCTTGCAGTCATTGATAGTAACATTTTTGTCGGGTACTAGAAACGGTGTTTACATTTTAATAAATAGAGGCCCTACCTGGTGGGTTGCGACTGATTCCGGATTATCCGGATTATATGTTAATGCTCTATGTGTAAATAGGGGCATTGTTTTTGCCGGCACTTCCAGCGGCATCTTCCAGTCAGAGGACACGGGAAAAAGCTGGGTCGCCGATAACTACGGACTACCGGGGACTCCCGAGGTTAATGCTATAGCGGTAAGTGGATCATCGTTTTTTGCCGGTCTCAATGACAGTGTTTACCGTTCATTGGATAGTGGTAAAACCTGGTCTTTTGTTAATTCAAATGGCGGAGGTAATACTTTTGCCATAAGTGGCGGCAAAATAATGGTTGGAGGAATCGGCGGATTCAGGTACAGCACAGATGGTGGAACAACCTGGACTTCCTCCAACACCGGCTTAAATGGCTATCTGGTTAATTCTTTCGAGGTATACGGAAGTACTATTCTTGCCGGTTCAACGGCCGGAATCGGGGTATTAGTATCCAATGTGGGCGATATTGGTGTCCCTTACCCTACGGGAACATTCAGATCCACAGACAATGGGAATAGTTGGACGAAAGTTAATGATAACGGTGGTTCGGCTTTTGCAGTCAGCGGTGGCACCTTATTTTCGGCCGGAGGAGGCTTATATAGCTCCAAAGACAGTGGAGTAACCTGGACAGCAATTGATACAGCAGTTCTTGGATTGACCTTTTCGGTTCTATTTGCAGATGGCGCTAAATTATTGGCCATTGGCTACACTGGGGATTATGGAATTGCCAACACTTTTACCATGTTCCGGTCAACAGACGGTGGCAAAAGCTGGAATGGGGATACTTCAGGTTTGCCATATTCACAGCTTTGCGAAGGCGCAATTGAACAAACGTGCTATTCGAATTACACGAACGTTCAATCTTTTGCGGATTTAGGTAATACCTTTTTTGCCGGTCTTGCAGGCGGCTCCATTTACCGTTCCATTGACACCGGAACAAAATGGACTATTGATTCCTCAATCCACACAAACTCTACTGTTCAATGCTTCGCAACAAACGGCTCAATCCTTTTCGCTGGTACCGCAAATAGTGGCGTATTTATTTCCAAAGACACCGGCACTACCTGGACCGCTTCCAACTCAGGTCTTACCAACACCAATATCCAAGCCCTTTTCGCTACCGGCGCCGACCTCTTTGCGGGTACCCACGGTGGCGGGATATTCCATTCTTCCGACAGCGGAAAGTCCTGGACCCCGTTCAATAACGGCCTGACCGACAGCTCGATTCAGTCTTTCGGGGTGAACGACACCTATCTATTCGCCGGAGTCGGTCCAGGCACTTACGGCGGCAGCGTGTGGCGGTATCCCTTATCGCAGGTATCGGTAAAAAGAGCACAGCAGATCCGACCCGAGCTGGCAAGCCTCAAGTTGCATTCTACGGGCCGATTTAATCCGGCAGTGAGCATTGACTTTTCTATCCCAAGCCCTGAAAAAGTTTCCATAGGCATCTACGATCTTTGTGGCCATTTAGTGACGCAGCTAGACGATAAGCTTTTCACTGCTGGGCAACATACCCTGCAATGGAATGCCCGGAACGCGGGATCGGGGTGCTATGTGGTGCGTATGCAGGCCGGTGGGAGTGTGCAGGTGCGGGCGGTTCCGGTGGTGCGGCAATAAGGGAGCGGCAATTCTGCCATCAAGGAATGATTAAATGATATTGAATCAGGTGAAAAAAGTTGCGGTGATTTTTATTGCATGCATTGGAATGGTGATGCTGTTTGGTCAATTGGTAGAGGCACAGTGGGCCAAGGAAAGATTATCTTATAGCACCGGTATTTCTATCAATGCTATTGCAATAAATGGGAATAATATATTCGCCGGTTCGGGTAATAATAGTGGAATATTTTTGTCAACAGATAACGGCTCGACATGGAATGCGGTTCATTCAGGGTTCCCATCAAGTATTCAATCGCTTGCCACGATCGGCGAAATCGTACTTGCCGGTATAGCTAATGATAGCGTCTATCGCTCCACCGATAGCGGAAAAATATGGATGAAGGCTGCAAATATTGGAGCTATAAACGAACTTGCGACCAAAGGTGATACTGCCTATGCCGGCGTCCCTTATGAAGGGGTATTTCGATCCATTGATTCCGGATCAAATTGGATTGCCTTTAATTCAGGCATAAAAAACAGATTTGTTTGGGCATTTTCAATAAACGGGAACGATCTCTTTATCGGTACTGATAGTGGCATTTTTCGCATTACAGTGGGCGATTCAAGCTGGGTTGGATTTAGCTCCGGATTATCTGAAAATACCGAAATAACTGGTATAGCTGGAAGCAGTAGTCTTTTATTTGCAGTGATAGATTATAGCAATGTTTACAGTAATGGAGTGTACCGTTCGGTAGATAGTGGAAAAAGTTGGGTTTCAGTTAATATAGGATTGCCCGACAGCCTTTTTAGCGCAAGTGCCCCTATTCTTGCCGAGATCGGGACAATGCTTTTTGTTGGTCTCGATTCCAGCGTTTACCGCTCTTTGGATAGCGGAAAAACCTGGTCTTTTGTTAATTCCGGCGGCGGAGGCAATACCTTTGCTGTCAGTGGTAACCGGATAATGGTCGGAGGAATCGGCGGATTCCGGTACAGTACCGATGGCGGCACATCATGGACTTCCTCCAACACCGGGTTGAATGACTTTATAGTTAATTCTTTCGCGGCATATGGAAGCGCAATTCTTGCCTAGTTCTACAGCTGGAACCCGGGCATTTAAATTAGCCTCGGGTGTTATAGGGGTCCCTTCCCCTACAGGCGTTTTCAGATCCACTGACAATGGCAATAGTTGGACAGAGGTTAATGCTAATGGAGGTTCGGCTCTTGCAGTCAGCGGTAGTACAGTATATTCTGCCGGGGGAGGGGTATATAGTTCCAAAGACAGTGGGGCAACCTGGGCAGCAGTTGATACCGCTGAACTTGGAATAACCTTTTCTGCATTAGTCGCGGAGGGAACTCATTTGTTTGCTAGAGGCGATAGCGGGGGCTTCGGAATTACGAATGTTATTACCTTATTTCGGTCCGCAGATAGCGGTAACAGCTGGGCTGGAATAACTTCAAATTTACCATATGTGCAAAATTGCTCGGACATATGCTATTCGGATTACTGGAACGTTCAATCTCTTGCGTGCATAGACAATGCCATCTTATGCGGTCTTGAAGACAACTTCGTATACCGTACCACCGACAACGGTACAACCTGGACTCGTAAAAATACTGGTCTAACCGACTCCAATGTTCAATGTTTAGCATCAAGCGGTTCTATTCTTTTCGCCGGCACCACAAATCAGGGTGTGTTTATTTCCAAAGACACCGGCACTACCTGGACCGCTTCCAACTCCGGTCTTACCAACAAAAATATTCAAGCTCTCTTCGCTACCGGCACCGACCTTTTCGCGGGTACCCACGGTGGCGGGATATTCCATTCAGCAGACAGCGGAAAATCCTGGGCCCCGTTCAACAATGGTTTAACCGACAGTTCAATACAGTCTTTCGGAGTAAATGACACATATCTATTTGCAGGAGTCGGCCCCGGCACCTACGGCGGAAGCGTCTGGCGGTACCCACTGTCTCAGGTATCTGTTAAAAAAGCACCGCAAATCCGACCCGACAAAGCCAGCCTCAAGGTGCATTCGATGGGCCGATTTAATCCGGCAGTAAGCATCGACTTTTCTATCCCGAGCCCGGAAAAGGTTTCCATAGGCATCTACGATCTCTCAGGCCATTTAGTGACGCAGCTAGACGATAAGCTTTTCACTGCTGGGCAACATACCCTGCAATGGAATGCCCGGAATGCGGGATCAGGCTGCTATGTGGTGCGTATGCAGGAGGGTGAGAGTGTGCAGGTGCGGGCGGTGCCGGTGGTGCGGCAATAAGGGAGCGGCAATTCTGCCATCAAGGAATGATTACATGATATCGAAGCGGATGAAAATTGGTGCAGGGAAAATTATTGCGTGCCTGGGAATGGTGATGCTGTTTGGTCAATTGGCGGAGGCACAGTGGGTAAAACATAGTTTACCTTATAAAGGGAGCCTTGAGATTATTGCCTTAGCTGCAAATGGCAACAACGTATTTGCAGCTACTGGCTATGGCGATCTCGGGTATACAGGTTCCGGATATACCGGAATATTTCAATCCACGGATTACGGTACTACCTGGAATGTGGCCAATTCAGGGCTAACTGATAAATGGGTTTATTCAATAGCTATTAATAGCAAGTATATGTTTGCGGGTACGGGATCTGGGCTTTTTCGCTCAACCGACAACGGCAAAAGTTGGATGAGAGACTCAGCTATAATAGGCATGGCTCTTTTGTCATTTGCGTTAAATGGGAGCAATGTATTTATCGGATCAGATAATAGTGTTTTTCGTTCAGAAGATAGCGGTAAAAGTTGGACTGATTTAAACCCTGAATGGCCGACAGATAATGAGGTATGGGCTATTTCCATAATTGGCAGATTCATTATTGCAGGAACCTATTATGGCATTTACCGATCCATGGATAGTGGCGCAAGCTGGGCTGAAGCTGACTCGGGATTGCCTTCGGATACCCCAACATTTTCTCTTGCGGTGGCTGGTGGTAAAATCATTGCAAGCACTTATGCTGGCATTTACAGTTCTTCAGATACTGGTGCGAGCTGGTTTGCAGATAACAATGGATTACCTGAGGGCGTTACCGGCAGAGTTTTTGCAATCAATGGTAGCACGCTTTTTGCCGGTCTCGATAGCAGCATTTATCGTTCCATAGATAGCGGAAATACTTGGAGTCTGGTTAACTCAGGCGGTGGTGGGAATGCCTTAGCAGTAAGTGGAAATCTTATCATGGTTGGAGGCAATAGTGGATTCTGGTTTAGTACCAATGGTGCAACCTGGACTCCTTCCAATACCGGCTTAAATATTAATACCGTAAATTCCTTTGCTGTTGAAGGCAAAAGTGTGCTTACGAGTGCCACTGAAGGCATTTTCCGTTCAACTGATAATGGAAATAGTTGGACCGAAGTTAATGTTGGTGGCGGTTCGAACCTTGCCTTTAATGGCAAAAATGTGTTAGCTGTTGGAAAAGGGCTCTATCGTTCCAAGGATAGTGGTACAACCTGGGCAGTCGACACTGCTTTAATAGAAAAAACTTTTACCATGCTATTAACCGATGGAACTCGGCTCTTTGCTGGAGGGTGTAGCGGGCTTTTGGGAACCGATACTGCTACACCCTTAATTGATCTCGATTCTGTAGTTACATTATTCCGGTCGACTGATAGTGGGAATAGCTGGACAGGAATTACTACAGGTCTACCCTATAGACAGGTTTGCGGGGGCCTTATATATCAAACTTGCGATAATTTTTATTTTTATGTTCAGTCCCTCATAGCCATCGGCAATAGATTATTTGCTGCAATTTCGCCGGAAACACAGGAAGGACCGTTGTTTTTTGGCGGTCCGGGGCAAATCTACCACTCTCTTGATACCGGTTTAACATGGAGTCTCTCATCCGCTGGCCTGGCTGATACCGTTCAGTGTATAGCAACAAACGGCTCGATACTCTTCGCCGGTACTGCAAACAGCGGAGTGTTTATTTCCAAAGACACCGGCACTACATGGGCCGCTTCCAACTCCGGTCTTACCAACACCAATATCCAAGCACTCTTCGCCACCGGCTCCAACCTTTTTGCCGGCACCAAGGGTGGCGGGATATTCCATTCAGCAGACAGCGGAAAATCTTGGGCCCCGTTTAATAATGGTTTGACTGATAGCTCGATCCAGTCTTTCGGGGTGAACGACACCTATTTATTTGCCGGTGTCGGTCCCGGCACCTACGGCGGAAGCGTCTGGCGGTACCCACTGTCTCAGGTATCTGTTAAAAAAGCACCGCAAATCCGACCCGACAAAGCCAGCCTCAAGGTGCATTCGATGGGCCGATTTAATCCGGCAGTAAGCATCGACTTTTCTATCCCGAGCCCGGAAAAGGTTTCCATAGGCATCTACGATCTCTCAGGCCATTTAGTGACGCAGCTCGATGATAAGCTCTTCACTGCCGGGCAGCATGCTCTGCAGTGGAACGCCCGGAACGCGGGATCGGGGTGCTATGTGGTGCGTATGCAAGCGGGTGGGAGCGTGCAGGTGCGGGCGGTTCCGGTGGTGCGGTAGAGGCCTAAAACATTTACCTCACCCGGCGCAAAGCGCCGCCCTCTCACCTATGATTTGTCCCCTCTCCCGCAAGGAGAGGGGACAAATCATAGGTGAGAGGGAAGTCTCGCTTCGCGGAGGAAAAATAAAAAGTCGCAAGATTGCTGGTGCATCTTTCATGTTTGCCCTCTCGCATCTGTATTGTCCCCTCCCTTTTAGGGGAGGGGAACGGGGTGTGGTCAGAGGGCTGGCCGGTTTCGGCCGGGTGAGGTAGGTCAGAGGGCTGGCTCGACTGAAGAAGATTATCCGCAACCATTCCCGCCCTGAAATCCGCTAAAAATACATAGGCAAATTTTGCCGTATCCGCAATTTATCTCTTCAATCCCCTTTTAATTCCTTTTAACTGCATTAAAATCAATAATATATAATTATTTTCAAAAATATTAAAAATTAGTTGCTTTTTACCTTAAAATAGTTTATATTAAGGGTAGCAGGCATACTGCGGAGAGCATCGGGGTCCCTTGGTTCCCTCGTACTTCAGGAGAATATCCCTGAAGTGCGGTTCGGTAGATAAGAGGCGCGGCCTAACGTTGGTGAGTATTCGAGCTCAGTCAAACCGCTCTATGCCCGGAGGT
>CAWDOZ010000198.1:0-10279 GCA_963803935.1 uncultured Fibrobacterota bacterium
ACATAACGGCCGTTCTTGTCGTATACGATAATCCCCTCGCCGGCGCAGGATATGATCTCCCGGTTGAATTCGAGGAGATTGCGCATTGCAACCTCGGTGGTACTCCAGTCGGGGAACATGGAGTGACCCGCAGGGCTATCGATAAAGATCAGGATTGCACGATCGATTTCGCCATTGCTTTTCAGGACCGGGGCAGCGGCGGCGATGCCCCACCGGAGAGGTTCGTTGCCCGGGCCGCGGATACCCATAATCCTGCCAGGCTGGGGCTTTTTTTCCCGGAGAGCACGGCTGAGCGGCAGGTCGTCGTACACGATCGGCTTACCCTCCTGCGACAGGAGCTGGATCTTCAGGGCGGCAAGCGGATTGCCGAGTAACGCCTTCTCCTCGCAGTGGAAAAATTCGCACGCGACCTGGTTCGCCGAGGTGATGTTGCCGGCAGGGTCGTACCAGATAATGCCTGCGGGTACGCTGTCGGGAAGAGCCGGCATCATTTTTCCGGTCGATGGCTGTTTCATAGGATCGGCCTCGCAGCTTCAAAGAGGGGGGTATGCTATGCCCCGGGCATAGAATTCCGAGATCATGCTTCAAAGAGAAATGTATATTCTGACGTTTGAAGAATTCCCTTGAAATAGCTTGCCGGGCGCAACACCGGCAATTATTGCCATGGTACTCATAAGTTCATTAACAGCGCCGTCTGAAACCGTCAATGGGGAGCGAGCCCGTGCTGAGCCGGTCGAAGCAAACCATGGTTATCCGCATTTCCGGTACCCGCCCTGCGACAGGCTCAGGGCGAACGATGTTTACTATAGCTTACTTATGAAATGATGCCTGTTGTTCTAAACCTCAAACGAAAGGACCTCCATGTCAGGCAAAAATGTCCTGCTCTTCGGCCCTCCCGGAGCGGGAAAGGGTACCCAGGCCGCAAAGCTCCGGGATCTCCTCGCCGTGCCGCATATTTCAACCGGCGATATGTTCCGGTACCACATCAAAAACAACACCGAACTCGGCATGACTGCCAGGTCGTACACGGATAAGGGGAAGCTGGTCCCGGACGACGTCACCATTGCGATGGTCAAGGATCGCCTCACGCAGGCCGATGTGAAGGACGGTTTTCTGCTTGATGGCTTTCCCCGCAGCCTTCCCCAGGCGGAAGCGCTCGACCGCATGCTGTCGGCGCTGGGCATCCGGCTCGATCATGTGGTAAACATTGCGATTGCCGACGAAGAGATCACCAAGCGCCTCCTCAGGCGGGCCACCATCGAAGGGCGGGCGGATGATGCGGACCCGCAGGTCATCCTGAACAGGATTGCAACCTACAAATCACAGAGCGAGCCATGCCTGGCATATTACCGGCCGCAGGGTATTGTCAGGGATATAGCGGGAACCGGGACTATCGAAGAGGTCTTTGAAAGGGTCATGAAGGTCTTTGCCTGATAACCCTTAACAGCGAGCCGGTTGCACGATCGGGTGAGGGGCGGCAAAGATAGGCGCCCCTCATGCCCCCAGGACTTTTTTCACCGCTGCAATGAGCTGCCCTGCGTCAAGAGGCTTCTGGAGCGTGAGATCGGCTGTGTAATAGTCCGCCATGCTCAGGAAGCTCTCCGACCGGTCGGTGCCGGACATCGCGATAATCGGCACCGTGGGGCTCTCCTGCCGAATCAGCCGGATGACCTCTATCCCGCCCATTCCCGGCATGGAGATATCGGTTATCACCAGGTCGAACTTCCGGGCCCTGAAACTTTCGATCCCCTCCTTGCCATCGGCGCAGGTCTGTACGGCGAAGCCCGCTTTTTCCAGGATAGCTGCGAACAGGTTCCGCGTGGCTCCGTCGTCCTCGAGCATGAGAATTTTCTTTTGCATTGCTTTCCATTGTCCCCTTGGATCAGGTACTACTTAGATAGGTGCGATATATACCTGCATTTCCGATATTAATCCCCCCGCCTCCGGCGCCCCCCCTTTTAAAGGGGGGATAAAGGTGGGATCTTATTTTGCAGAGGATTCTACCTGAGTAGTAACCATTATTATACCATTGCTGGAAGCGCCGGGCGTACCAAAAAAAAAGGCCCCGCTCACGCAGAACCTCTTCCATCCCGGCATGATTATTGATGGCGAGGGATCAGGTCTTGGACATCGCCTTCAGGCACTTCATGCACAGTTTGACGCGCTGGGAAGTTCCGTCGATTACGGTACGGATGGTCCTCAAATTTGGATAATAAATTCGAAGATTCACGTTGTGGGCATGAGAGATGGTCTTGCCGGACTGCGGATGCTTACCGCAAATTTCACAGGTTTTTGCCATGGGTTTCCTCCAAAATCAGTATATTTTGCCTTTGAGCCTGTATAAAATAACCTATGCGCCATGCCCGGTCAATGGCGAGATGTTCAGGCGCACCAAAATAAAAACGGAGAGGCTTTAATCCTCTCCGCATTTCGCTTAAAAACTCCTGCCGCCGTTAGATCTATCGGGCCTCGCGCTCAAGCGTCATCTTATCGACGTTATCGCGCAGTGCGTCCTTGAAAGAACGGTCGAGCGTAATTTTCTCGGAGTTGGGATCGTCCTGGTCGATGATATAAATAGGCGTCGGGTTATCGATGTACCCGAGCACCTCGGCATTATCGAAGCTGAAGCTCTTCTTCGTTCCGATTATTACCATGAGCTTCTTATCGACCCACCCCGTGCCGGTGGCATTCTGCACCTCGTAGAGATCGCCCGCAGTCGACACAATCAGCAAGCGGTCGTCGGTGCCAATGCTGAAGAGCGGCGTCTCGGTAGCGGTGTGACTCTTGTCTTTGTATACCGGAACGTTATTCGAGATCGGTTTGACGAACTTTTGCACGCCCTCGGCCGCCCAGAGCGCAGCACTCGCCATGAGTAACACCACAAGGATTTTGCTTAATTTCATGATTACACCCCTTTTTGGGCAAAACAAACCATTTAATTATACTAGAAGTATAATAAATCACGATTGCTAAATCAACCTTTATAGCACACATCCATCTCACGCGCAGCCCGGGTTTCATCGAGCCTCCCGACCGGCGTCGTCACCGGCATGGCGCGGAATTTCTCCGGATTGTCCCGTGCCGCCCGCGCGATCCGCTTCATCGCCGCGATGAAGGCATCGATAGTCCCCTTGCTCTCGGTTTCGGTGGGCTCGATCATCAGCGCTTCCTTGACAATGAGCGGGAAATAGACGGTCGGCGGGTGGAATCCCTCGTCGATGAGCGCCTTCGCGATGTCGATCGCATGGACGCCCCGTTCGGCCTGCTTCTTTGCGCTCAGGACGCACTCATGCATGCAGGTCTTGAGGTACGGGACATCATAATCGTCCTTCAACGAGTGCATGATATAGTTGGCGTTCAGGACCGCATTCTCGCTTATGTCGATGAGTCCGGACCTTCCCTGCATGAGAATATAGGCCCAGGCGCGCAGGCAGATGCCGAAATTCCCGTAGAAGGGTGCTATATACCCGATGGACTTGGGGTGATCGTAATCGAGCGCATAGGTATTGTCCGACCGCTTGGCGATGCGCGAGATGGGCAGGTAGGGCTCCAGGTGCTTGCGCACGCCGACGGGCCCCGCGCCTGGACCGCCGCCGCCGTGCGGGGTGCCGAAGGTCTTGTGCAGGTTGACATGCACCACATCGAAGTTCGCGTCGCCGGGACGGAACTTGCCGAGAATCGCGTTGCAGTTCGCACCGTCGTAGTAGAGCTGGGCATCGTACCGGTGCACGAGGGCGGCGATTTTTTCGATATGCGGATTAAAGAGGCCGAGCGTATTCGGGTTGGTCAGCATGATCGCGGCGGTCTTCTCGCTCAATAACCCTTCGAGCGCCCCGGGAACGAGAACCCCGGTGTCCGGATCGGTCGGCACCGACCGGACGGTGAATCCGGCGATTGCCGCGCTCGATGGGTTGGTGCCGTGCGCCTCATCCGGGATCAGGATCTCGGTCTTGCGGTTCCCCTTGTCGCGGTGGTAGGCCGCGATGATCATCATGCCGGTGAGCTCGCCGTGCGCCCCGGCAAGCGGGTGCGCGGTGAAGGCGTCCATCCCCGTGATTTCGCAGAGCGCCTGTTCGAGTTCATAAATGACCTCGAGCGCGCCCTGGGTCAACATGCCGCCGCGTGAAAGCTGGGGCAGGAGCGGGTGCAGGGCGGCAAAACCCTGGAGTGCCGCGATTTTCTCGGTAATTTTCGGATTGTACTTCATGGTGCACGAACCGAGAGGGTAGAAGTTCGTGTCCACCCCGTAGTTCATCCGCGAGAGGGCGGTAAAGTGCCGAACCACATCGAGCTCGGAGAGCTCGGGAAGCCCGGCGTCCTCTGCGCGGCAATATTTCTCATCGATGGCATGGTGTACCGGCACATCGGAGGCGGGAAGCGTCACGCCTTTGCAACCGGAAACCGATTTCCTGAAGATCACCGGCATACGACCTCCTCAATCGCCTCGGCAAACCGGCCGATCTCGTATCTGGTGCGCTTTTCAGTAACCGCGACGAGCAGATACTTTTCCATGCCCGGATAGTAGCGGCCCAGCGGAAACCCGGCGGCGAAGCCGAGTTCAATCATGCGTCCCGCGCACTCTCCGGCATCGATGGGCAGCTTGATGGCAAATTCGTTAAACGTCGGCGACGACTCCATGACCGTTACGCCGTTCACCGCTTTCAGCCGCTCCTTTGCATAGTGGGCCTTGTCGCAGCAGAGCCGCGCCGTTGCCTTGAGCCCCTCCCGCCCCAGGAGGCTCAGGTAGAGGTGCGCCCGGAGCGCACAGAGCGCCTCGTTGGTGCAGATATTCGAGGTGGCCTTCTCCCGGCGGATGTGCTGTTCTCGTGCCTGCAGGGAGAGAACAAACCCCTCCCGTCCCGCGGCGTCTGCGGTGCGGGCAACGATGCGTCCGGGCATCTTCCGGATGAGCGGTTTCGCCGCCGCCATGAAGCCGAGGTAGGGTCCGCCGAAGGAGAGCGGAATGCCGAGCGACTGACCCTCGCCGGTGGCGATATCGAATCCCTGTTCGAATGGCGTTTTAAGGAGTGCCAGCGCAATGGGATACACCGACTGCACGGCAATGATTCCCAGCGAGTGCGCCTTTGCAACGATGTCGGTATGATCGTCGATAACCCCGAAGAAGTTAGGGTTCTGGAGGATCACCGCGGCCGTTTTATCGTCCAGTGCCGGAAGAACGCGGTCACGGTCGCTCTGCCCGTGCGCTACCGGCGTCTCGACAAACTCAATCGCGAGATTGGCGGTATAGGTATAGAGCATCTTCCGGAAGATCGGGTTCACGCCGCCGTCGAGCACCACCTTCCGGCGGCCGGTGGCATGAATAGCCATCTGGCAGGCTTCGAACAGGGCGGTTCCGCCGTCGTAAAGCGAGGCGTTCGAGGCGTCGAGCCCGGTAAGGCGGCAGATCTGGCTCTGGTATTCATAGATTGCCTGCAGCGTTCCCTGGGAGGTCTCGGGCTGGTAAGGCGTATAGGCCGTGTAAAATTCGCTTCGGGAGGCGATGGCGTCGATGGCAGCCGGAATGAAATGGTCGTAATACCCGCCGCCGAGAAAACTTGTAAGATGTGAATAATTCCGCGCCGCCAGGGTTTCGAAATGATTGCCAATTTCGAGTTCCGACCTGCCCTCGGGCAGCGCGAACGAGCGGGGACGGAGATTTTCCGGAATGTCCTTGAAGAGTTCGTGGATGGAGGAGACGCCGCAGACCCCAAGCATCGCGTCGCGTTCGCTTACGGTCGTGTGGATAAAACTCACTGCTCGCTCTCCACGAACAGGTCGTAGGCAACGGAATCCATGAGTGAAGCCATTTCCGCGCCGGTAGTATTGGCGAGCTTGAGAATCCAGCCTGCCTCATAGGGGTCGGAGTTGATGGTTTCCGGCGCGGATTCGAGGGCACGGTTGACCTCGGCGATCTGCCCGGATACCGGCGCATTGAGATCGCTGGCCGCCTTCACCGATTCGATGACGCCGCACGCCCCGTCCTTCTTGACGTTGACGCCGATCTTCGGCAATTCGACAAAGGTAATGTCCCCGAGGGCTTCCTGCGCATGCTCGGTTATGCCAACGAGGGCAAAGGTGCCCTCCAGCTTGATCCATTCATGGGTTTTTGAGTAACGGCGATCGGTAGGCGTTGCCATTGCGGTCCTCCTTTTTTGTGAGGCTTGGAAAATAAATCATAGCAAATGGCCGGGAAGGGATGGATAGTGGAAGGTTCAGGCTTTTTGGTGGGGAAACCGAGATTAAATCAAAGGCTTCTGGTGGGGGAACCATTAAAAAATGGTTCCCCCTGGTCGGAGCCGCGCAAAGCCGCGTCTCCGACTCACCCCTTCCTGCGGAAGAACGAGACGATGCCTGCCTCGCTCGCGCTCAGCAGGCGTTCTCGTTCCTCCGCAACGCCTCCATTAGGTAGAAACCACAAATACGGCAAATCAAAACTGTATAAGCAGCAAGTCAAAAGATTCAGAATCTTTCACTTATCCACGCTTTTACGCTTTTCCGCCTCTACCTCTTGATGTTTTTTTCGCAGAGGCTTGTGGGTCCCCGCCGCAGGGGGCCTGTTATGAAGCACTCCCACATCGTGCGGGCGACCCGGCTCAGCCATCCAAAAGAATTTAAATGTTTAGAAATTTTTAGCTTCCGGCTCAGCCACCCAAATGAATTTGAATCTCCCTTGGCCCCGCCTCAAATCGTAATCAAATTATTATAAGCTTATCGAAGATTAATTATTAATATGCCTTATTTTATTGGATATTTAATGTAAAAACGTAATCATCTATAAGAGATTTTATTGATCTCAGCCGCCTTTGGTGCTATATTATTTGCAGAACAAGTTTCGCGTGCATCTCTCAACCATCTCAAGCACAGGAGGTGTATCATGGGAAAGAAGCTCTTGAAGGCAGCTCTTATCGGTTCAACGCTCAGCATCGCAATGGTCCTCATGCCCGGTTGTACCAAAACGACTACCTCGTCGGACAATGGAAACTCATCCGGGCAGCTTGCCGCCGATGAGGTTTCCAACATGGGTGCCGATGAAGCAGCCGTCGTGAGCAATCAGGGCAGCGTCGGGAAAACCGTTGCTGCGGTTGCCTCGGCTGAATCGGTCTTCATCGATTCAATCAGCTACACGGTTCACCCTTATCAGTACATAGCCCCTAACTGGGTCCGCACCGCGACGCTCACCACCTCCGCCGGGTATGTACGCACCCGCGTCGACACGATCACCTTTTATAACGCCGCCGGAGTCGCCGTAGAGTATCCCCGGCTGGATTCCTTTACCACGCTCCATCATGTGCGCAACGTTACGCAATCCAAAGGCGGCATTCTTGCAACGCTGACCATCGACGTCACCGATTCCCTGAAAAGGGGCAGCGATACCACCTTCGTGAAGAACGGTACCATAACCGGCACCTGCGACGGCCAGACGCTTAAAACCGGGCTGATTTCCAATGTCACCCGCGTACTGTCCAATGGCGTGTGGCAGTTCCCGTCGGCCGGTACGATTTCGGTCGATATGCCGCGCTATGACTTTACCGTTACCTTCACCGGAAATTACTCGGCAACGCTCTATGTCGATAATCTGGTGACCGGCAAAACACGCACCGTATATCTGACCGTCAGCGAAAACTAAGGCTCAAAGGAACCGCCCGAGGGTGGCGGCAGGGGGAGTGAGGGTGGGGGGGCCGGTCCGCATGACCGGCCCCGTTTTTTGCAAAAGCAGGCGAAGCAGGGAGATTTGTCCGCAGAAAAAGTATCTTTCTCAAGGTATTCGGACGTCCGGTCGAAATTGGGAGTCCCATGAATCAGGAATCGGGAAAATCAGCGGTCGATATTTATGCCTACGATGATTTCAGGCTATACCTGAATGATCGTTTCGAGGCTTGGAAACTGCTTGACCCCGAAGGCTCGGCCCGCGGCTTTGCAAGGAAGGCGGGGTTCTCCAATCCCGGTTTTCTCAACGATGTGATCAAGGGCCGGCGAACGCTTTCTCCCGATTCAAGCAAAAAAATCATAGCGGTTTTCGGCCTTGAGGAACGTGAAGCCGAGTACTTCACCCTTCTTATCAAGTATAGCCGGGCAAAAAAAGAGTCCCTCCGGCAGGATCTCTACCGCAAAATTCTCTTCCGTCGCAACCGCAGCGGTTTCGCCCGGCTCAACCCGGCCCAGTCGCGCTATTTCCAGGACTACCGCTACGCGCTTGTCTACAACGCCCTCATGGCAATCGATTTCCGGGGCGACTACGAGCAGCTTTCGAATTTCCTCTATCCGCCGATTCCCCCGGGCCAGCTTTCAAAATGCATCGCCGACCTTTGCGAATGGGGACTCGTGGTCCGGGGCGAGGATGCGCGCTACCGGGTCACACAGCGGTTTATCGAACCGCCGCCCACCCTGAAAGAGCATGTGCGGCAGCTGAACCGGGAATGGATTGTCCAGGCGGCCGAGGCGCTCATGCGGCTGCCGCCGGAAAGCCGTCATATGTCAACCATGGTGATCAGCGTCAGCGCCGCAACCGGCAGGAATATCTCCCGGAAAATCGAAGAATTCCGCAATGAACTGTGGCAAATGGTGGCAGGCGACGGCGGGGAGCCGTCGTGTGTCATGCAGCTCAATCTGCAATATTTTCCGCGATCGAGAAAAAAGGGGTCTGCATGAACATCATCGCACAACTGATCCTCTGTGCCGCCCTGCTATTCCTCGGCTGTTCGTCGCCGACATCGCTCGCAGGCGGCGGGACCGATTTCCCGAACTCGACAACGATGGGAGCGGCCCTGAGCAGCAATATCGCAAGCGGAAACCAGTGGGGCGATTCCGTCATGCTTGCCGACACGCTGCCAAGCCTGTCCGGCGGCAGCACGATTGCCGTTCCGGCATTCCCCGCCGTTTCGGGCGCTTCAAAAACCGTTGCCGCCGCTTCGCAATCATTAACCTACAACCTGTCCGATACCGGGAGCCTCGGAATCGTTACCGCGCTGTATTCGAACACCATCCCCGACTCCCTTACGGAAAGCGATACGATCGTCATCCTCTACGATGCCGCCTGGCGTGCCGGAGTGCCGGCGAATTTTCATATTTACAGCTATCGGGGCGAGAAGGTTTTTTCAGCCTCATCCCTTGACCAGCACTACGCCTTCACCGATGCCGATGGCGACAGCATCCTTAACAACCGCAACGGCCTGCCGAACCGGGCTACGCTTCTCTGGTCCTGCACCGATTCCTCGGGCACCACCGTTTTCGCCGGCCTGACCTTCAACGGCGGCGCCGATAATGACCTTACCACCGCGGCGGACAACAGGATCCTTGCCTGCCGCACCGGCCGGATCGGCAGAACAGGCGACACCCTTGCGACAACTGTTTTTTTCGCCTATGGCGGCGATTCGGTCATTTACAGACCCGAATAACGCCGACTCCTGCCTGATCCGCGTCCTGACCACCAATAATACCGTTACGGGAAAGCTTATTGCCGGTGAAGCCATTCTGGTTGTCTTCGCGACCGATTCTGCAAAAAATTACCCGGTGTACCTCGCTTCGCAGACTCGTTACGCCGGGCGTGAGAACGGTTTTCCATCGCCTCCGGGGCACGCATGCCGATTCCCTTTTCTTTGCCGGCGATTCGGTTTTTGCCGACAGGGTTGTCGACAGCTCACAGACCGGCCTGACCGATACGCTTCGGTATATTTTCATCAAAAGCCCCCTTGCGCGCGATAATACCGGCAACCGCCTGGTAACCCTGCACCGGCATATCAGGAGATCCGCCGGCAGTGAGCGCGAACGGATTTTCACGCTCACCGATTTTCTCTTTCCCCCGACAGCGTCCCGACCTCGGGCCCGCTTTTCATGCGCCAGACCTTTTCAGACCGCTACTGGGTCGAAATCGACGGAAAATTCACAGCCCAGTCGATTACCGGCGACTACACCGACTCGAACGGAAAAACGGGAACCTGGTCCTGGAACCGGGCGGACCTTGCAATAAAAAAATTGCCTCCAGTCTGGAACGGAGTATTTTTGGTAGTATCGGAAATTACTCGCGAGTTTTTTTGGTAGTATTGGAAATTACTCACGAGTAATTTCCGCCGGTATTATTTACATTCGATATGTAATTCCCCACTCCCCCGCCTCCCCTGGCAGGTTTTCTCTTTCGTAAAATGCTTCGAACGAAAAAGCATGGTCATCCGCCCAGACGGCACAATCGCAGGCATAAAACCGCGCTCCGCGCGGATTTCGCCGGTAACGGGATGCCGTTGCCGTATGAAGGCTCGCGGCATTGCCGCACCCTGCGAGTTTC
>CAWDOZ010000199.1:0-7286 GCA_963803935.1 uncultured Fibrobacterota bacterium
GCATCGCTCCACCCTTTTTCAGATAGGCTCTACCTGACGGCTCAGGTGGGCTATGACGGATTTTATCTTTATGCGGCCCCTTCGGGCAGCATCATGGTCAAATGCACCTCCATGTTCGATCTCATCGGCGAATACACGCTGGGCCATGACCGGATTGAAGGGATGACCAAAAATGCATGGGATGGCGGGATTAAATTGAATACCTGGGGACACCAGTTCAAGTTCATTATTTCCAATTCCACGGCTATCGGTAGCCGGAATGCTGCTGCAGGCGCAAATGACAACAAGATCCGGCTGGGATTTTCCATTGAACGGCTCTTCCGGCTCAAGGAGGATTGACAATGTGCAAAGCATCCCTTTCCTGCTCCCGCAGGGAGTTCTGCAAAAAAATGTCGCTTGCGACGCTGAGCGCAGGAGCTGCCGCCTGCGGCCTGGAGTCGTGCTCGACCAGGCTCGATGAAAAATTTTCCACCATCACCGTCAATATCACGCAGCCCGCATACGCCGCCCTTCAGCAACCGACCGGAATAGCCTATGTAGAGGCGAATCTTGCCATTGTTTATTGCGCCTCCCAAGGGGTTTATTACGCCTTTTCATCGGTCTGCACCCATGCAGGATGCCAGCTGCCCATTCCTTCCGGAGGCTTTCTTCCGGCGGACGGAGTCATAACTTGCGGATGTCATGGCGCACAATTCAGCACCAAGGGCCTGGTGCTGAAAGGTCCGGCAGAGCGAAACCTTCCCACCTACTACACCATGCTCAGCGGCAACTTTCTCACAGTATCCACAACACCACCTAATGCCGACACCGGAATATCGAACAGTTAAGTTGTAGTATATTGTTATTCACCCTTTTCTTCAGGGAGGTACTGCATGATTAAAAAATCTTTATCGGCTCTTGTCCTTTTCTGCGCTGCTGCCGCCGGCTCGGGCGCAGTCGATCAGCAGGGTGCCGCGGCGACAACAGCTCCTGCGGTATCGCAGAAAGCACCGGATACCGCGTTCCTCAAACTGACGCTTGCTGAGCTTGCCAAATATAACGGGCAAAACGGCATCCCGGCATACGTTGCGGTTTTTGACACCATTTACGACGTGTCAACAATTAAATCATGGGCTAATGGCAAGCATCACGGGAGCAAGGCCGGGACCGACGTTACTAAAGCCTTTATGAAGAGCCCCCATAAAAGATCGATATTGAAGAAACTGAAGAAGGTGGGAATCGTCGTTTCCGGCGGTAAACCGGCCGACGCAGGCGCCGGGGCTGCAGTCAAACCCGCACCGGACGTTCCGCCGGCAAAATAGATCTATAGTCGATCACGATCGAGCACCGCCACCGCTTCGATATGCTCGGTGTGGGGAAACATGTCGACCCCCTGCAGGGAGATCAAGTGCCAGGCGGGCTGGAGCGCCGCGATGTCCCGGGCGAGCGACTCGGGATTGCAGGACACATAGATTATTCTTTTAAACTTCCCCCCGGCCAGCGCCGCGAGTACCGGTTCGCCGAGTCCCCGGCGCGGAGGGTCGAGAATGACCGTATCGAATTCGCCTGTCGAGGCCCCGGGCAGCACCTCTTCTACGGCCCCGCAAATGAATCGGACATTCCGTACCCCGTTTGCCCCAGCGGCGCCCTTCGCCGCGCTTATCGAAGCGGCATTCTCCTCAATCCCGGTAACGTACCGCGACTTCTTCGAAACCCAGAGTGAGATTGATCCGATGCCGCAGTAACAATCAAGAACCGCCGGACCCTTTTCAATCCACCGCAGGACTTCATTGTAGAGGACCGGCATCTGGAACGGATTGACCTGAAAGAAGGTCGATATGCCTACCTTGAAGGTATATGACCCGAGCTTTTCAAAGAGAAAGGGCCTTCCCCACCAGGTGAACTCACGGTCGCCGAGCACAACATTCGTTCGCCGGATATTGACATTCTGGATGATTCCGACGATTTTTGCTCCCGGCACGGTCCGGTGCATCGCTTCGAGCAGCGTTGCCGCGAGCCGCCGGGAACCTACAGGCCGTTCCCCGTTGGTCACCAGCCCCACAAGAATTTCGCCGGTTCCAGCGCCCTTCCGCAAGAGAATATGGCGAAGGAAGCCGCTATGCTTTGCCTCGTCGTACGCTGAAACGCCCTGCACGTTAGCCCAGTCGCGGGCGGCATCAACAATGCCGGTAAGGTCGCGATCCTGGATCGGGCAGGCGTGCTGGTCTACGATCGCATGGGAATCGCGGGCATAGCAGCCGACGATCACCTTCCTGCCCATTTTTTTAAGGCCAAAGGGAAGCTGCACCTTATGGCGGTAGTTGCTCACCACCGGACTCGGAATAAGGGAAGGAATCGTTGCCAGGCCAAACGGAGCAAATATATTCTGAAGAACCTGGTTCTTTTCGCGGAGCTGCTCCTCATAGCCCAGGGTAATGAGCGAGCATCCGCCGCATTGAGGAGCGTGGGGACACTGTTGCCGACTATTCGAGGAGGACATTTTTAAAAAAATACGTTTGGACAGTGGTTTCGGTGGAAAAAATGAAAACCTTTTTCACAATCCTTGCCCCGATTGAGCGGAAGCATTTATTTTACAGGGCTGTTATTGGGGTGTAGTTCAATTGGTAGAACACCAGACTCTGGATCTGGGCGTTTGAGGTTCAAGTCCTCACACCCCAGCCATTTATCATGAAGGCGCTATCGTCTAGGGGTCAGGACGGGTGGTTCTCAGCCATCAAACTGGGGTTCGATTCCCCATAGCGCTACCAAGTGAAAACCTCTTAAAATTGCCTTTTTCCAGAGAATATCGGCACTTTTGAGGGGTTTTTTATTTCCCCTCCTTTAATCGTAAAATTCCCTGAAGTACCCTAAAACCTACAACTGCCCCTGAAAATGTGAAACCGGTGTGTTACCGTAACACACCATACGTCAATTTTCCCGGGCTAAAGAAATTGAATTTCAAACCTCAACGATGTTGCAACATGAACGCCTGAAAAACTGTTTTCTTGAAAATGGATTGAAGGGCCGAAATATTCCGAGGGGAGCCGATTAAGCGGCATAGGGTTAAACCCTGCCGGTCAGAGCTTTTGGAGGTTGACCGACCGATCCAAAACCAGCGGCTTGGGTGGCCAGGATAAGCTCAGATAGAGCAACCACAAACCTTCACCGTAACTGGAAACGCCGGCAGGAAGAGCAAGGAGACGCTCAATAGCTTTGAAACTGCCCGTAGAAGCCACGCCGCGCGTAGGGATGCCGGAGAGCTTGGATAGAGGATAATTGAGCAATTACGCTTGGTGACACCGCATGCTTACCCGCCGCAATATTTGAAGATTTGAAATTGAAGGGGAGCCCCTGGGGGGCGGTAACGAGAGCCCGCGTCTTTTGCGGGCGAACGGGGCGGGGGCTGTTCGCGGCGGTTAAAGATCACGGGCGGGGCGATATATAGGCGCTGACCCTGTCAGGGGATGCCGATCGCGGGCCTGTCCCGAGGCGGCACTGCCCCTGCCAGGAAGCAGCGCCTAATAGGCTTTTGCCTTGGCGCGTAGTGCGCGAGCCGCCCCCCGTGTGACCCCTTCATGGCGCATCGCCTGAAGGACCAGGCTTCACGGGCAAGGCGAAGTCGTGCACCACGCAGCGCCCCTTCCAAAGCGTTCTTTTCCCGTGGCTCCGGAGTAGCGAGGAATCCGCGCAGCCGGACGCCATCGGGCATAAAAACGCATGCCCTTCAGGGCATTGGCGTTTTGTAACTTGTTTTGACCTAAGAACCCCTGGGGGCAGGGGGATCTCCGTAATACTGGGAGTTTACATAAAGGCGTTATGCCGACACCCGAAAAGGCCCTTCAGGGCCGAGGGTGTGCCGCTGCATGACGCTGAAGGCCGGGCGCATAACGGCGTTTATGTAAAAGCATTTTGCCATGGACGGCAAAATGTGGCCCCAGGCTACCACCTGTTTCTTTAGGACCGCTCCGGCGTCCAGGTGCGGCGGCTGCGCTGGTAAGCGGTGCCGACATCGCCGGGAAGGTCGGTCTGCGCAGAGCCCGGCGCCGGCTGCTTTGTGCCGGTCGCGGGCGGGGTCACAGCCGAGGGATCGAGGCGCAAGGCGGTCGGCCTGGTCGGATCGGGAGAAGGATCTGCGATAAGAGCATTCCTGAAAGTTTCTAAAAATCTTTACGTCATTATATGACCGGAATTATTTTGAATAACTGAAGAGTTGATGGATAAACCGAAAGGACTTTTTAAAGAAAAAAACTGAATAAAAAATATGCGTTAACGCACAGTATCGCTTTTCACGAAAACCAGCAATTTTCAAACATTGAAGCGAATCTGACGAGAACGCGCCCAGTAAGGGCGCGGCTTCTTGTCTTATGCTTCAATGTGGGGCTTGCTGGTCCCTCGTGAAAGGCGTGAGCTTGGGGTTCGCGCCTTTTTTCATTTATAGGCTGGGATCGTTCTTACAATAAACAGGAGGGTTAAATGAAATACTTAGTTTCACTTATATTAGCGCTTTCAACTTTTATTGATTGCACGCCCCCACCTCTTGCTACGGATGCCGACCTTAAAACGGAAAACATTATTCAAGTGCCCTTAACAAAACAAGATATTTACAATAAAACGCTGCAATGGATGGCCATTACATTCGTCTCATCTAAGCATGTAATTGAGCTTCAAGACAGCACTCAAGGTGTAATTATAGGGAATGGAAGTACAACGGTTCATTCGACATTTTTAGGTGATTTTGATGCCAGATTTACCATGAGAATTGATATTAAGGATAACAAATTTTGCTTTAGCAGCACAAATTATCAGCTTTTTTATAACAGTATTCAGCAAGAGGGCGGCATGAGGAAGGATCTTGCAGATCAAATGCGCGGCAAGATTAACGATATTCAACAATCCCTTTTTAATTACCTTGGAACAACTACTAAGCCGAAGGATTTTTAATTATCAGGGCCGGATTTCGATAAAAAAAACGAACATAAAAACTCATACCGGAAAATTTATTCTGCAAGTCATTACACCGGCGTTCGAAGCAGTTTAAGGAGCCATTTCATGAAGAGAAGCCTTAACCTCATCGCCGAATTCGAAAACGGCTTCGCAAAGGGCTGGATATGGGCCGTTACCCCGGCATTCATGGATGCACTTGATATCAGGCTTACTGAACGCAGAAAGAAAAATGGTTGGAAGAAGGTTATAAAGAAAAAGAACGTATACCAAAAAGAACTGAAATGGACACAGGGCCAAAATTTCAATTTTCACTCAGGCGATGTGCTTTACGAGGGTAGGGAGGCCCATTCATTAACCTGGATTGAATATTTGAAAAGTGGCAAATACTTTATACAAATAATATCTGCAGCACCTGTAATTAGGAGATGTCCCAGAATTAGTTGAAATTTACTGAAAGAGAGAATGCTCCTAAGGTAGATTATTGATTCTCAAGCAATAATACCAACAAAAGGAGCGATTCTCTCATGCATGAATCCACGATGTCGCGCAAGCGGGCAGCAAAGGAAATCGAAAGGAATCTTGGAGCCCTGCTGGTCGGTAGGGTGATTGAGCATGGCCGAAACGCCTTGGAAGAAATCAGCCGAGAAATGGGTAGGATGGTGGTGGAATCGGTTTTTCTCCTTGAGCGGGAGGAAATAGCCGGTCCGGACTATCATCCGAAGGTACGCGGAGTGAGTAAGTGGTCCAGTCAGGGAGGTTCGGTATTTATTGGGAAGCACAAGGAACGGGTGATGGTGCCCCGGCTTCGTGGTCCGAAGGGAGAAATACCTTTGGAGAGCTACCAGCGATTGAAAAACCCTGATGAGTTCTCTCAAGATTTGTTGAACCATTGGCTGAGTGGCATGTCGGGCCGAAGATATTCCTGGCTCATAGAAGACGCTTCTAAGCGTCTTGGAGTATCAGCAAGCAGCGTATCTCGTCATCTGGTACTGGCCGGTGCAAAACGGTTGGAGGAGTTTAAGGAACGTCGGCTGGAAAAGTTTGATGCCTTTGCGGTCTATATTGATAGCGTTCATCGAGGCGGGAATGTCTTCATCGTAGCGCTCGGGGTGAACATTCGCGGTGAAAAGGAAGTGCTGGGTTTCTGGGAAGGTGCAACGGAAAATCACGAGATATGCGAAATGCTTTTCTGTGACCTGGAACAAAGAGGATTGGTGCTGCATAAAGGTATTCTGTTCATTACCGATGGTGGGAAAGGTGTCATCAAGGCACTTCGCCGCCGTTTCGGCAGAAAGGTGCTGCACCAACGCTGCACGGTTCATAAATGCCGGAACATCTGTTCGCATGTGCCTAAGCGGTACCATGTAGAGGCAAAGAGACGCTTTAACCGGGCAATTGCCATGGAACGCTATGAGGATGCACAAAAGGAGCTGACTGCGCTGCACCGGTGGTTGAAATCCATCAATGGCTCGGCTGCTGAATCACTCAAAGAAGGGCTGGAAGAGCTTCTGCTGCTCCACCTGCTTGAGGTTCCCTTCGAACTCCGGCGCTCATTACGTTCCACCAACGCGATTGAAGGCTTGTTCTCAGGCGTTCGGCTCTACGAGAAAAACATCCGACGATACCGGTCATCGGCCATGAGTCAGCGATGGCTGGGAACCGTATTGCTCTCAAGTGAAAGGGGGTTCAGGAAAATCAGAGGGTACCAGTTCATTGCCAAGACCAGGACTGCCATAGCGCGGTGGCAGAAAAGGTTTGACACGGTAAGTTGCGCAGCGTAATTTTAAGCCTTAGGAGACTCTGTCAGTTTCAACTAAAAACGGGACATTTCCTGACCTTTTGAGGAAAGCTGTGCAGCATTAATTTTTTATTTAGTGCCATAAATGCAACGAAAATTAGTTTAATTTAAACGGAAGGTCCTCATGCCCAACCTATCTTCTCTCTTAAAACAAGAAATCTCTCGCATATCACGCAAAGTGATTAAAGCTGCTACTGCTCCCATCCACTCTTCAACTATTTCTCTAAAAAAGACCATAACTGACCTCAAGAAAAGGATAGTGGACCTCCGAAGCTGGTAATAAGAAACTGGTGGCAAAGGAAGCTGTAGATATTAATCCTGAGGCAAGAAATAACAGCCAAGTCGATAAAAGCGCTTCGGCTGAAATTGGGGCTGAGCCAGGTGGATTTTGCAAAACTTATAGGCGTATCGAGTAATAGTGTGAATTTGATGGAGCATAAGGAAGGTAGAATAAAGGTGAGGAGTAAGACGTTGGGGAGTATTATGCAGGTTAGGGGGATGGGTAAACGGGAGGCGAAAAAGAGGCTTAATGAAATAGCAAGCAATGCACAAGGAGGAACAATTA
>CAWDOZ010000200.1:0-4223 GCA_963803935.1 uncultured Fibrobacterota bacterium
TGGTCCACCTGTCCGCCGGAGAAACCCTGCATCTGAACCTTGTCCCCGACCGCGATGTCCTGTTGAAAGGCCCGCCGCAGGAGGTTGTCGTAAAAATTGACCTCTCTGCCATCGCCGACCGGCAGCGGCACCGGCGCACTCCGCTCAACCTGGCCGTTGTCCTGGACAAGTCCGGTTCCATGACCGGCGCGAAGCTGGAGAAAACGAAACAGGCCGCCATGCAACTGGTGGATCGTCTCGCCCCCAACGACGTTTTTTCCCTGGTCATTTTCAGTGACGAAGCGCGGGTGCTGGTCCCGGCGCAGCAGGTTGAAGACAAGGAGGCGCTCAAGGAAAAAATTGAAGACATCGAAGCCGGCGGCAGCACGGCGCTCTATGCCGGCGTCAAAACCGGCGCCCGGCAGCTCCAGGAATACTTTTCCAGCAAACGCATCAATCGCGTCATCCTCCTTTCCGATGGTCTCGCCAACGTCGGCCCCAGTTCGCCCCACGCCTTGCGGCAGCTCGGACGCCAGTTGGCGGAATCGGGCGTTTCGGTGACCACGATTGGCGTTGGCGACGATTACAACGAGGATTTGATGGCCGGCCTGGCGGAGGCCAGCGATGCCAATTATTATTATGTCCAGGACACGGAAAAATTGCCGGAAATTTTTGCGAAGGAACTGGGTGAATTGCTCACGGTCGCCGTGGAATCGAGCATATGTACTCGTAAACGAAGTAGGTTACAGAAACATGGCAACGCCGTTGCACGATTCGACGAATTTTGAAAGCACCGTGAAATCGGCAGGGTCCGATCCCTTGTCGAGAAAGAGCGGGTTGAGGCGGAAATAATCCTTTACCGAGTAGAGGCTCCCGGAGTTCCCGGTTTCGTGGAACGGATTGACGAAGACCGCCGTGAAGGCCATATCCGCCACATGCGGGATGACGTTGCACCAGTCGGTCATGGTCTTGAAATAGCGCGGGAACAGGTTGTAGATGAGCGGTATCCGATGGGGCGCGGTCACAGTGAACCTCCAAGAACAATGTTGTCGATGAGTCGTGTCCTGCTCACCCCGGTTCTACAGGCAACCGCCATGAGCGCGGGCCCGTTTAATTCGTCAAGCTTCTGCAGGGAAATAGTGTCCACGATTTCGAGGTATTCGGGAGCAAGGAGAGCCGATGCGGTGAGAGCAGCCTGTGCCGCAGCGATGAGTTCCGCTGCCTTGCGCTCCCCGGCGAGGTAGAGCGAGGCGGCGGCGGATAATCCTTTATAAATAGCAGGGGCGGCGGCGCGTTCGGCGGGCGTCAGATAGGCGTTGCGGGAACTCAGGGCAAGGCCGTCCCCGGCGCGGACGGTCGGGCAGACCGCCATGGTCACCGGCACGTTCAGGTCGAGGACCATCCGTTTAAGAACGATAACCTGCTCGGCATCCTTCTGCCCGAAAAACGCCATATCCGGCCGAACGATGTTGAAAAATTTGAGCACCACGGTCGCCACGCCCCGGAAATGGCCGGGTCGCGCCCCGCCGCAGAGCCTGCCCCCGAGATCTTCCACCTTGACATAGGTTTTGTAGCCGCCGGGGTACATTGCCGATACCGGCGGGGCGAACAGCGCCGCGCATCCGGCAGTGGCGGCTTTTTGGGCGTCGGCTTCGAAAGCCCGCGGATAGGCGTCGTAATCCTCACCCTTCCCGAACTGGGTCGGGTTGACGAAAATGCTCATGACCGTCGCGCCGGTGCGCTTCTGCGCCTCGCTCACCAGGGAGAGGTGGCCCTCATGCAGGGCACCCATCGTCGGAACGAGGCCGATCGTCAAGCCGCCTTTTCGAGTCGCCGCCGACCATGCGGCCATGCCGGCGGGCGAAGTTATGATTTCCACAGAGTATCCCCTGGCCGGTTATCCGGATTTTTTTTCGGACCTGCCCCGATCCCTGAGCGCCGCTTTTTCCTTTGTCCGGAGGGGCCGGTAATAGGTAACGCCCCGTCGTGTGGCGGCGATCTGCGCGGCGATCTCCTCGAAATCGGCCCGCTCCGCCACGAAATCTATTTCGTCGGTATTGACAACAAGGAGCGGGGTCTTGTCATAATGAAAGAAAAAATGGTTGTACGCATCGTTCAGTGCATCGATATACGCCGGCTCCATCGAGAACTCGAATGACCGGCCCCGCTCGGCGATGCGCCGGACCAGGACATCGGTCGATGCCTGGAGATACACGACCAGATCGGGATTCGCCACCTGTTTCTCCAGGATTCCGGCGACATGATTATACAATCCCAGTTCGTCCGCGTCGAGATTGAGCGTTGCAAAGATCCGGTCCTTTGCAAATAGATAGTCGCCGACCGTGATTTTATGGAAAAGATCCTGCTGGATGCCCGCCTCGGAAAGCTGGCGGTACCGGTTGAGAAGAAACCAGAGCTGGGTCTGGAACGCATGGGACTGCCGGTCCTTGTAAAACGCCGCAAGGAAAGGGTTTTCCTCGACCTCTTCGAGCACCAGCGCTGCGTCCCAGCGCTCGGCCAGAAGATGACAGAGGGAGGTCTTTCCGACCCCGATGACCCCTTCGATCGCAAGGCGGCTGAAATGGGAAGGTGCCGGGCTCATCTCTTCGTCGACAACGTCCGCAGCGTTTCCGGGCTCGTCCTCCGCGACCGTTTCGTCCAGGGCCTCCTCCTCGATCCTGCCCTCATCGCTCATGACGGCAACTCCTTCCGACCCTCATCCTTGATAAAGGTTATTTCCTGGCGGCCCGTGCGAAGAAATAGTCCGGGTGCCGCCGCACCGATAGTGCCCGAGACACCGGGTATGCCGAGGTCCCCGGCAATTTCGGCGAGTCCGGCAATGCAGAACCGCCGATCGAGCATGCGCGGGTGCGGGATGAGGAGATCCTCCTCATCGATTTTCATGCTTCCAAACAGCAGGATATCGATATCCGCGGTCCGCGGCGCGACCGGGCCTTCGCGTGTTCGCCCGAGTTTTGCCTCGACAGCCTGACACCGGAGAAGCAGCTCCCGCGGCGATCCGGCATACCCGCCGCGCAGCAGCCGGTTGTAATAGGGCGGCCTCACCTCTTCGCCGACATGCGCGGTCTCCATGAGTGATGAGCGGCGCAGCGGCGCAACAAGAACCCCCGCAAGCTCCGCCTCCATGCGCTGCATATTCAGTGCCCGGTCGCCGATGTTCGTCCCCAGGCTCAGGACTACCTGTTCCATAACTAAAAAATACGATTACCGGAATAGGCTGAAGGCTGTGGGATGATGGATGAGGACACCAAAATCAAGCATGCATACGGAAAAAAGCCATGAAAGATGCAGCATGGCCTTCCTTTATGTTTCTCACCGGCACTGATTTTTCCTGTTTTCTTTACCTCCATCATCCATTATTTCCCTTTTTTCTTGCTACTTGCTACTTGCTACTTGCCACTTCATCCTTTGTATCACACCCTGTCCCTGAAATGAAATTTGCGCGGCGTACCGAACGAACGAAGCTGCGGCTCAAGTTCCGCCTGTTTTCCCACCACCGCGATGATGCACGACTCTTCGGCAAAGTACTTGCGAACGGCCGCATTCACGGTATCGAGATCGAGCGCCGCCAGCCTTTCCTCGAACTGCTCGATGTAGGAGTTCTCCCTGCCGTAGAATCGCAGCCACAGGAGCTTGTCGACGATGTTCCCGATCCCTTCCAGCTGGAATGCCATGTTGCCGGTCGCAAACTGCTTTGCCTTTGCGAGCTCCCCGGGAGTGATCCCCCGGGTGACGAAGCTGCGATGCTCCTCAAGGATATTTTCGAGAACCTCCTGCGTCCGGCCGTTCTGCGTGGAGGTCGAAATAAGGAGGGCGCCGAATTCCGTTTCTGCAACCAGTTGCGAGGAAACCCCGTAGGTCTTGCCTCCCGCCGACCGGATGCGCGCCATGAGCCGGGAAGAAAAGTTGCCGCTCCCGAATACATGGTTTGCAAGAGACAGTGCATTCTTGTCGGCGCACCGCTCGCCCGGCGCCCCGTGGCCGACCGCGAGGGTGGCCTGGGTGAGGTCGGGCTTGTTGATAAGCCGGATCACCTGCCGGGGTACCCGCTTTGCCGCTGCGGCTACCACCGCAACGCTGATCCTCTGCCGATTCCAGAAGGAGAACTGTTCCCGACCATGGTCCGGAGACGTTCCCGTTCGCCGTCGCCGGCAATGATACAGAGGCTTCCCCCGGGGAAAAATTTCTTTATTTAATCTTTTCCATGTTGTAGGGCAATTGCC
>CAWDOZ010000201.1:0-125308 GCA_963803935.1 uncultured Fibrobacterota bacterium
TTGTGAGCTCAGCGGTGGACCCGTGCCTGGTTTTGCAATAGTCCAAAGCCTATGAATACCGGGGCAACAACATGACCGTCACTGGAGGGCGGCGATAAATCCGACGGTTAACGGATTGCCCATCCAGAACGGCGATGAGATCGCGGTTTTCAACCACAGCGGATAATCTCCAGGTACCACGGTTTGGGAAGATACCGTGCCCGGACAGTAATGCCTATATATCGGTCTGGGGCCAAAACACGGTAGAGAGCCAGGTTGAGCCCGGTATGGCCGCGCGTAATTTTCTACGGTAGAGGGCTTGGACCAGCCAAAAAACCGGATCGAGCTGGGAGCTTACGCAACGTAGGTGTCGCCGAGTGTCAATCATAGCGTGAACGATACCAATGTCTTTATACCGGCGGCAATTTGATTCTTGCAAGCCTTGCGGCCGCGCCGGTACCGGCAATTCCCACTCTTGCGACTCCACTACCGGTCTCCGGCGTCGCAACGCTCCGACGCTCAGCTGGAACAGTGTAAGCACGGCCAGCTCCTATGCTGTCCAGGTATCAATGGCTTCAGGTTTCGCCAGTACGGTGACTACAGTGGGGTCAGAGGGTGCATCTGTATTTATTACCGGCCTTGCCGGCAGCACAAACTACTTCTGGAGGGGGGGTGCAAAGAATGCCGGTGGATTAGCGGCTGGTCAAATGTCTGGATTTTCAAATGATCAACGCCGCGCCGGCAGTGCCAACGCTTGCCAGCCCGTCGAGCGGGACGGTGAACGAGCCGACCTCGATGACAATGAACTGGGGAGTTTAGCTAATTTTCAATCCTATAGCATCATGGTATCGACAGCATCGAGCTTTGCAACGACGGTGTCGAACCAGACGGGGCTGACCGGAGTTAGCGCGGCGCTCAGCGGGTTGCCAACAGCACTACCTACTACTCGGAAGTGAATGCCGCGGATATCGGCGGTACCAGTGGCTGGTCCGGGGCTGGAGTTTCACAACGATCATCGCAACGCCTGTGTTACCGACTCTTGCCAGCCCGTCGAGCGGCGCAGTGAACGAACCGACTTCAATGACGATGAACTGGGGGGTGGTAGCTAATGCTTCATCCTACAGCGTCATGGTATCGACGGCATCGACGTTGCAACGACGGTATCGAACCAGACGAGCCTGACCGGAGCAAGCGCGCGCTCAGGGGATTGCCAACAGCGCTACCTACTACTGGGAAGTAAATGCCGCCAATATCGGCGGGACAAGTGCCGGTCTGGCGCATGGAGTTTCACGACAATCATAGCCGCGCCGGCAGTGCTGACTCTTGCCAGTCCTCAGCGGCACGGTCAACGAGCCGATCTCGATGATTATGAACTGGGGATCATCGGCCACTGCGACATCGTACAGCGTTATGGTGTCGATGGATCGAACTTTGCGACGAGGATCGAGCCAGTCGGGCCTGACCGGATATCTGCTTCGCTCAGCGCCTAAAAATCTCACGACCTACTTCGGAAGTGAGCGCCGCCAATGTCGGCGGCGCTAGTTCCTGGTCGAGAGCTCGGAGTTTCACAACGATCATAGCGGCGCCGGCAATCCGACTTTTGCCACCGTCGAGCGGAACGGTTAACGAGCCCATTTCGATGACCATGAATTGGGGATCATCGGCCACTGCAACGTCATACAGCGTCATGGTGTCGACGGCATCGAACTTTGCTACGATGTATCGAGCGAGCCGGGCCTGACCGGAGTATCAGCTCCGCCCAGTCTCGCCGAACCTCACCACCCACCACTGGAACAAATGCTGCGAATATCGGCGACACGAGCTCCTGGTCGGGAGCGTGGAATTTCACGACGATCATAGCAGCGCCGACAATGCCGCCCTTGCCATCGTTGAGGGGAACGGTTAATCAGCCAATATCAATCACCATGAATTGGGCATCGGTAACCACTGCGGCCTCGTACAGCGTCACGGTATCGAGGAATCGAACTTTGCTACAACTGTATCGGACCAGACGGGCCTCACCGGGGAAACTGCCTCACTCAGCGGCCTCGCGAATCTCACCACCGACTCTGGGAAGTGAATGCTGTAAAAAGACGCGGCACGAGCGAGCGTGGAGTTTCACGACGATCATAGCGGCACCAGTTGCGCCAACGCTTGCCACCCGGCAAGCGGTGCAATAGACGAGCCGGTATCGCTCAGCCTGACCCTGGGGTACGGGGTAACGGGTGCAGCGTCGCATTCGTGATGGTATCGACGGCAGCAAACTTTACTTTGACGGTATCGAGCCCAGACGGGCCTCTCAGGGGGCATAGCTGCAGAAAGCGGGCTTGCATCCGGTGGGACCCACACGGGGCGGCAAACGCGACTAATATCGGCGGGAACCACCACGTGCTCAACCACCTGGTACTTCACAACGCGGGAAAAATTCAGCTTGCCGGTCGAGTCGGGCTGGAACATAATCTCGTTCATAATCAGGCCTGCCGATTCCAATGCCTTGATGATTTTTCGGCGATTCGGCGGTAGTTGCCCCCCAGCATAATTTCATTCTTGTAAACCCCCTCATCCGGGGGGTTATCTCCCCATCCTATCTGAAGATCAGCGATTCGATCGTAGGAGCGCAAATCGGTATGGGTTACCAGTTGAATACTAGCCTCTCTGGCGCCGTGCGAACCTGTGGGTTCGGCGATTGCGGCCTTCAGTACGCCGATCCCTCTGTTTCGCAGGGATGCAATAATCCGCTCGGCGATCCGCTAAATCAGAAAAGACGCGCTTAACGGCAGATCAGGACAGGCTTGGCTGGTGAAGGATAACAACGGGGATACGATGGGCCGGTTATGGCATCGATAGCATTGATTCCATGATCGTTGGGGAAGGCCATCTTACCTACATGGCACTGGGTGGCATCGCTTACTTATTCCGGCGTGTCCAAGCGGACAGCGACTGTCGGGAGGCGGCTCAGGCTGCCGAAAACGAACCCACTATGCAAAACATACAAAACACCGGTAACAATGCCTCGGTACTTGCGACGCTGGTCTCGTTTGGCAACAAAGTGGCTCCTGACAGCCCCGATTTCGCAGCTGTCAGGAGCCACTTTGTTGCCAAACGAGACCAGCGTCGCAAGTACCGAGGCATTGTTACCGGTGTTTGTATGTTTTGCATAGTGCGTCGTTTTCGGCAGCCTGAGCAGCGTCCCGGCAGTCGCTGTCCGCTTTGCAACGCCGGAATAAGTAAGCGATGCCGCCCCGGTCATGTAGGTAAAATAGCCTTGCCCAACGATCATGGAATCGATGTTATCGATGCCATAACCCGGCCAGTACGTATCCCCGTTGTTATCCTTCACCAGCCAGACCTGTCCTGAAATGCCGTTAAGCGCGACATTGATCGGCAAGTCTGTCTGAGGCAGATAGCCAAGCAGATTCCATCCCTGCAACAGAGGGATCGGCGTACTGAAGGCCGCAATCGCCGAACCCACGGTTCGCACGGTGTCAGCAAGGCTGGTATACAACTGGTAACCCATACCGGTTTGCACTACGATCGAATCGCTGATCTTCAGAGTGGGGCAATATACCCCCCCGGATAGGTTCTTTACAAGAATGAAATTATGCTGGTTTGCAACTACCGCCGAATCGCCGAAAATCGTCGAGGCATTGGAATCGGCAGGCCTGATATTGAACGAGATTATGTTCCAGCCCGACTCGACCGGCAAGCTGAAATTTACCAGCGTTGTAAAGCTCCAGGTGGTTGACCACGGGCTGGTTCCACCGATATTAGTCGCATTCACCTCCCAGTAATAGGTCCCACCGGATGCAAGCCCGCTTACTGCAGCTATGCCGCCTGAGAGGCCCGTCTGGCTCGATACCGTCGAAGTAAAGTTTGCTGCCGTCGATACCATCAGCGAATACGACGCTGCACCCGTTACCGTGCCCCAGGTCAGGCTGAGCGATACCGGCTCGTCTATTGCACCGCTTGCCGGCAAGGCAAGCGTCGGCGCAACTGGTGCCGCTATGATCGTCGTGAAACTCCACGCTCCCGACCAGCCGCTCGTGCCGCCTATATTCGCAGCATTCACTTCCCAGAAGTAGGTGGTGAGATTCGCGAGGCCGCTGAGTGAGGCAGATACCCCGGTCAGGCCCGTCTGGTTCGATACAGTTGTAGCAAAGTTCGATGCCGTCGATACCATGACGCTGTACGAGGCCGCAGTGGTTACCGATCCCCAATTCATGGTCATTGATATTGGCTCATTAACCGTTCCGCTCGACGGACTGGCAAGCGTCGGCATTGTCGGCGCTGCTATGATCGTCGTGAAATTCCACGCTCCCGACCAGGAGCTCGTGCCGCCGATATTCGCAGCATTTACTTCCCAGTAGTAGGTGGTGAGGTTCGCGAGGCCGCTGAGCGAAGCTGATACTCCGGTCAGGCCCAGCTGGCTCGATACCGTCGTAGCAAAGTTCGATGCCGTCGACACCATGACGCTGTATGACGTTGCAGTGGCCGATGATCCCCAGTTCATGGTCATCGAAATCGGCTCGTTAACCGTTCCGCTCGACGGACTGGCAAGAGTCGGCATTGCCGGCGCCGCTATGATCGTTGTGAAACTCCAAGCTCCCGACCAGGAGCTCGCACCGCCGACATTCGCAGCGCTCACTTCCCAATAGTAGGTCGTGAGATTTGCGAGGCCGCTGAGCGAAGCCGATACTCCGGTCAGGCCCGACTGGCTCGATACCGTCGTCGCAAAGTTCGATGCCGTCGACACCATAACGCTGTACGATGTCGCAGTGGCCGATGATCCCCAGTTCATAGTCATCGAGATCGGCTCGTTAACCGTTCCGCTCGACGGACTGGCAAGAGTCGGCACTGCCGGCGCGGCTATGATTGTCGTGAAACTCCATGCACCAGACCAGCCGCTCGTACCGCCGATATTGGCGGCATTTACTTCCCAGTAGTAGGTAGCGCTGTTGGCAAGCCCACTGAGCGCCGCGCTTACTCCGGTCAGGCTCGTCTGGTTCGATACCGTCGTTGCAAAGTTCGATGCCGTCGATACCATGACGCTGTAGGATGAAGCATTAGCTACCACCCCCCAGTTCATCGTCATTGAAGTCGGTTCGTTCACTGCGCCGCTCGACGGGCTGGCAAGAGTCGGTACCACAGGCGTTGCGATGATCGTTGTGAAACTCCACGCCCGGACCAGCCGCTAGTACCGCCGATATCCGCGGCATTCACTTCCCAGTAGTAGGTAGTGCTGTTGGCAAGCCCGCTGAGCGCCGCGCTAACTCCGGTCAGCCCCGTCTGGTTCGACACCGTCGTTGCAAAGCTCGATGCTGTCGATACCATGATGCTATAGGATGAAGCATTAGCTACAACTCCCCAGTTCATTGTCATCGAGGTCGGCTCGTTCACCGTCCCGCTCGACGGGCTGGCAAGCGTTGGCACTGCCGGCGCAGCATTGATCGTTGTGAAACTCCAGACATTTGACCAGCCGCTCAATCCACCGGCATTCTTTGCACCCACCCTCCAGAAGTAGTTTGTGCTGCCGGCAAGGCCGGTAATAGATGCCGATGTACCCGTCAGACCCCACTGTGCAGTCACCGTACTGGCGAAACCTGAAGCCATTGATACCTGGACAGCATAGGAGCTCGCCGTGCTTACACTGTTCCAGCTGAGCGTCGGAGCGGTTGCAACGCCGGTAGAGCCGGTAGTCGGAGTCGCAAGAGTGGGAATTGCCGGTACCAGCGCAGCCGCAAGGCTTGCAAGAATCGAATTGCCGCCGGTGACAAAGACATTGGTATCGTTGGCGCTATGATTGACACTCGGCGACACATACGTTGCGTAAGCTCCCAGCTCAATCGCATTCGCCTGGTCCCAGACCCTGTACCGCAGAACCTCACCCGCGGCCATACCGGGCTCAACCTGGCTATCTACCGTGTTTTGGCCCCAGACCGATATATAGGCATTACTGTCCAGGGCAGCGGTATCTTCCCAAACCGTGGTACCTGCACAATATCCGCTGTGGTTGAAGACCGCAATCTCATCGCCGTTCTGGATGGGCAATCCGTTAACCGTCGGATTTATCGCCGCCCTCACGATAACGGTCATGTTGTTGCCGGTATTCATAGGCTTTGCAAAGTGAGAAGCTGTTGCAAAACTCCAGGCACCCGTCCACCCGCTGACTCCACTGGAATTTTTCGATCCTACCCGCCAGAAGTAGTTGGATGAGGTAGCAAGACCGCTGAACGATGCCGATGTACCCGTCAGCCCCCACTGCGCTGTTACCGTGCTGCCGAATCCTGAACTTGTCGATATCTGAACCGCATACGATGAATCGAAGGATGCGCTTGTCCAGGTAAGCGTCAGCGCCGTCGGCTCATTCAAAGAGCCGTTTGAAGGCAAGGCAAGTGCCGGTCCGAGGGGAACCGACGGCACTGTCGTGAAGCTCCATAAGCCGGACCAGCTTGTGCTGCCGTTATTGGTCGAACCGGCTTGCCAGTAGTACGTTACATTGTAGCCGAGACTGCCAAGGGCTGCAGTGGTACCCGAAAGTCCGGATTGACTTAAAACAGTATTGCTGAAGGTGGACACTGTTGATACCTGTACACCATACGTAACAGCCGTAGCCACGGTGCTCCACGACAGTGTCAGGCCGAGCGGTTGCCCTGTAGAACCATTGGTCGGCAAGGCAAGTACCGGCGGGAGGGGAGCTGGAGTGAAGCTCCATACCGATGACCAGAAACCCGTACCACCGGCGTTCACGCCTGCTACTTCCCAGTAATAAATAGTACCTATTGCAAGGCCGGAAAGACCTGCAGAGGTACCGGAGTTTACGTTCAAATTCTGATAAAAAGTGCTTGCGAAAGTGCTAACGGTTGATACCTGCATCTGATATGACGTAGCAGCAGGTCCGGCAGTTGCGCTCCAGTTCAGGCTGAGCGTTGGCGCAAAATAAGGACCGGATCCGTTTGCCGGAGACGAAAGCGTCGGAGGTTGCGGAGGTGGATTGGTCAGGAAGTCGGTTGCACCCTGGTTCTCGTAGCAGAGGTGGATCCAATCCGATGACCGGATAGTCGTATCGATACGCATCTCCACCATTGATCCGCCAAACCGCTCGCCGACATTGGCATTTGTTGCCTGCTTTCCCAGGACCGTCCGGTAGCCGCTGCTGCCATTACCGCCGGTCCAGGCGAGGCCATTGGTAACTCCGATATTTCTGACCGAATCGCCATTAATATAAAGATTTTCAACAGGAGTAGAGGCGGAGGGGTTGAGGGCAAATGCGACATATTTCCACCCATTATGCGTTCCAATCGCATGGCCGGTGGAATTCGATTGATTCAATTGCGGGTTAGTACCAGTCAATGGTGCCGATGGCCATCCATAATTAGCCCAGCCGCTGCCGCTATACCACGCAGCCGTGAGAGAGTCGGTCGCGCTCCCATAGGCACCGGAGATACAAAGGTTATCATAGTCATCCATTGAAATAAGGGTGGCCTGATGCCCGTTGCCGCCGGTGTTGTACTGATCGAGACTGTCGGTCCGTATCCAGGCCGACATCGTAATTGCGCTATGGCTTCCAAGTAGTCCGGCAATCTGGATTGAGTCACCCGCTAAAATGTTGCTGCCCAGGCCGGTAAGGTGGAAACAGGCAGCGCTGTCAAATGCTGTACCCGGAAGCCCAGCGCCGACTGCGCAGGTGGTATCTCCGAGGGTGTTGCTGCCGTTACCAATATTACCGCTGCCGGTGGCATCACTGAAGACATTGTACGTACCGGAACTATAATGTTTATTAAGATGCAGAACCACACCAAACCCGTTTGCCGGCAGAAACACATTGGCCGAATCCGACTGATTCGTAAAATTCGATTCAGTGGAATTCCAAAGCATGCTTATCTGCTGGCTAGCGCTCCCCCCGACAATCGTATCTACCGATACCCAGACAAGCGCCGTCTGCTTGGTCATATTGAGCTTGTTTATCTCATAGGGCAGATGCACTCCGGTAACCGGATTCACAAATCGCAGATCCGCTCCGGGAGTACCGGTCCCAGCCTCATAGGTAAAAAATGCCGCAGCGTTACCCGTATTCAGCCGCAACAGTACCGGGAAGTTGTGCTGATTGGTGGTAATGCCAGCACCCGTTGGAGAACTGTTGAGCGTTATTGACTTGGACGACTGCCACAGCGCGTAATTTTCATTGGTGGTAAAGCTCCAGATGCCCGACCACGGCGCGCTGAGGGTATTGATGTTTACCGCCTGCACCTGCCAGTAATAGGTTGTGTACGGCGCGAGCGAGCTTACCTGGTAAGAAGTATTGCCAATGCCGCCGGCAACGGTTGTTGAAAAAGCGCTCGATGTGCCGAGGTTCACATTATAGGTGGCCGGCGCTCCTCCGTTTCCGGAACTCCAGCTCAGGGTCAACGTTGGAAACGGTACGTTTACAGCTGCATTAGCCGGCAGTGGCGAAATGGGCGCGCCTGGAGAAGCGAGTATGGTAGTGAAGCTCCAGATGCCCGACCATACGCCGCTATTGGCATTGGTCGCCTCGACTTCCCAGTAATAGGTTGTAGAATTCAATGAAATGCCTGTCGGCACGGCGGAGGTCCCGGTCGTTATCCCCGGCTGAGAAAATACGGTACTACTGAAGCTGGAGGATGTCGATACCAGAACAGCATAGGACGCAACCGTACCTCCGCTTGCCGAATTCCAGCTAAGAGTCAGGCCTGGGGAAACCAATTGATTCACTGCACCGCTGGACGGCGCAGCAATCGTCGGAGCTCCCGGCGCTGCAATCACGGTGGTGAATGTCCAGACGGACGACCAGCCGCCCCCGGCGCTCCCGGGCCCCGTATAGGGAAATGCACTGCTGTAAGCATTGACGCGCCAGTAGTATTGCGTCAGGTTGGTAAGTGGAGCCTCGGAATACAAATCTGCAAGCGAGGAGCCGTTGGTGATCACGCTGTCGTAGATGGTTGAGGCAAAATTGTTTGCAGAGATCTGGATCTCGTAGCTGTTTGCGCCAATAACCCCATTCCAGGTCAAGGTCGGAGAGGTTGGCTGGTTCACCGCGCCACTGCTCGGCGAAGCCAGGGGCGGCGCACCGAACGCGGCTATAGTAGTGAAAGACCATGCACCGGCCCAGGTACCGTCGGTGCCGTTGTTTGAACCAGCAACGCGCCACCAGTAGTTTGTGTACGAACCCAGTGTCGGAGAAGTCCAGGACGGGTTCGTTACGCCGGTCTGGTCATAAACGGTATTCCCGGCAAAGGTTGCCGACGATGAAATCTGAATATGATAACTTGTCGCACCCGTAGCAGCATTCCATACCAGCGTCGGAGTGGCCGATTGACCCAATGCGCCATTGGTCGGTGAAACCAGAGCCGGGCTCGCCGGGAAGTAGCCCAGCAGAGTCTGATTGGTGAGATTCTGGTTCTGGTAAGAGAGGTTGACCCAGTCGGCGCTGCGGGCGGTCGACGAGAGCCGAACCTCATCAATTACTCCTTTGAAATAGGATCCCCCGTTCTGTCGCCAGGCGATCAGGAATGAATCGATAGTACTTTGCGTAGATGTCGGAGCGCCGTTAGCCTTCAGGACACCGTCCACATAAAAACGCCCAGTAGTGCCATCATAGGTTCCCACAACATGATGCCACGCTTGATCGTTGGTGGGAGTAGTGCTTGTATAATCCGTGCCATAAAAATCAACGCAATAATCGGTGGGATTAGAAGCGTTTTCCTCAAGCTCGAACCAAGTGTTGGCCGTCGCGTTATTCGGCATATAACCTACGATGCCGTTCCACGAAACGCTTTGATTGCCCTTTATCCATGCTTCAATTGACCGGGGGACATTGCCCGTGATTCCCGTCTTTCCGGGACCCATCGTTATATAGTGGTGACTCACCGAATCGAATTTCTGCGCTCTGCCGATTATACCGGCAGTATCTGCCGTCGATGTCCAGTTTTCACTGATTCCCGTTACCCCGTGCAGCGTTGCATCGCTAAAGTTTGTCCCCCCGGTCTCGCCCAGATGCCATGTTCCACGAAACGCGTTCCCGGTATCGAATACCGCACCGCCATTCGATGCGTTCGATGCACTTACGTTCCCGTAGTGCATCACGATGACCTGCGATGCACTGTTCCCCAATACCGTATCAACCAATACCCAGACGGCGGCAGTATCCTTGGTCGGCGAAAGGTAATCGAGCTGATATGGGAAAGCCTGGGTGTAACTGGTCTTTGAAAAACGGAAATCGTTTCCGCTGTTCGTGCCGAACCCCGGCGCATTTGCGGTTGTCAGTCGCACCAGCACCGGAAAATTGTACACTGTGTTAAGATCGTTTGCCCCGCTCGCCGTCGTATTGATGGTAAGCGTCTTATGGTTGGTCCAGTTATTGTAATTTTCGACCGTGGTAAAAGACTGGATCGCCGTCCACGCACTTGGCCCATTGGCATTCGATGCGTCGACTCGCCAATAGTAGGTGGTGGTATAGGTCGACGGCAGGGTTATTTGCTGCGTGCTGGTTGTTATGCTGTTATTATCATAGGTATTCGGCGAAAAACTCGAATTCAGCGATACCTGCAGCTCATACGATAACGGCGCAGCGCCCGAGCTGTTTGGTAACCAGATTAAAATCGGTGTAAAGCTCTGGACGTTATTGCCATTTTCCGGAGTTACGAGACTTGGAGTTCCAATAATAGTAGTGAAGCTCCAAATGGTCGACCACACACCCGTGCCGCCGGCATTCGTGCTGGCCACTTCCCAGTAATAGGTTGAATTATTAGCAAAGCTTGCCGGAGCCCAGGAAGATATACCCGACCCGCCGTTTGTTACACCGGCTTGCTGCCAAATTGTAGAGGCAAAGGTTGAACTGGTCCCTGCTTGCACAACATAGGAGGTTGCGCCGGTCTGGGTACTCCAGGAGAGCGATACCCCGGTAATGGCCACATTGACAGCTCCCATCGCTGGGGACGAAAGTGTCGGCGGCATGGGACCGGTGGTAAAAGTGTTGATACCCGACCAGCCGCTACTGTCGATCCCACTGTTCTGGCCATCGACTCTCCAGTAATAGGACATGTTAGGGGTGAGCGTCGGCAAGGCCAGCGAGGTAGTTCCGGATGACTGGTTGACCCAGATCGATCCGAAGGTATTATCCACCGAGGAGACCTCGACATTGTAGGATTTCGCTGCGGCGACCGAATTCCAGCCTAGCGTCACCGATAAGACTTGGCCGATGGGGCCGTTCGTTGGAGAGGAAAGGGCGGGAGGAGCTAGGGAGGTTGTAAAACTCGATACTCCTGACCATGCGCTGGTCCCGCCGGTATCGTGCGCGCTAACCGCCCAATAATACGTAGTATTGTATTGATTGACTCCCGTCGGAAGGATTGAGGATGTCGTCAGAATTTGGGAATAGACCGTGCTTGAGAACGGCATGATCGATGATGTCGATACCATTACCGCGTAGGTCGTGACTGCTCCTCCGACTGGGTTCGAGGCCCAACTTAGAGATAGATTCGGGGATACCGGTTCATAACTTGATCCGTTTGCGGGCGAAGAGAGCGTCGGTTGTCCCGGCGGCGAGGTAATGGTTGTGAATGTCCATACAGTACTGTATCCGCCTCCGGCACCAGTACCTCCCTGGGAGACCCGGCGATAGGCAAGAGTACTGCTGGTATCGTTGTACGCGTTGACCTTCCAGTAATATTGTGTGAGGTTACTCAAAGGAATCCCTGCATACAGATCGCTTATTGTTGCGGTAGTTATCACGCTATCGTAAAATGGCGATGACACACCGACATCGGCTCCCGAAGAAATCTGAACTTCGTAGCTGGTTGCGCTGGTCACCAGATTCCATGTAAGGGTAGGCTGAACTGGGACCGATATTGCACCGCTTAAAGGAGAATACAAACTCGTCTGGCCAAATGGCGAGGCGGTTGCAAAACTCCAGGTCGAGGACCAGGTTGTTACGCTGCCGTTTGATGATTGCACCTGCCAGTAGTATTGTTGACCCCCGGTAAGCGTTGGCATTGCGGCGCTGATGGTCCCGCCCGAGGGCGAGGTAATCGTTGTCGAGTAAACGCTGGAGGTGAAGAAGCTGCCACCACTTGATGAGGATAATACCACCACATATGATGTCGCGCCGGCGGCAGAATTCCAAGATAGCGTTAAGGCCGTCGACGACTGCCCCAGGCTTGCATTGGCAGGCAAAACGAGCACCGGAGCGGCAGGAGCATTCAGCCCAACGGGACCTTTAACCGTCAATGAATCGACACCGGTGCCGATGGTCTTCTGGACCTGGTTTGCCCAGGAAAGTCTTTCCCACTGGTGGGAGCGTGGCACATTGGAAAGTTCCACTTCCTGTATTTTCCCGTTCCAAAACCGCGCAAGCGCTCCATCGGCGCTGTCCCCCAATACGCCGATTTTAAAACCATTCACCAAGTTTCGCCGGTAATAGGTGTTAGGCGCATAGGTGGTGTAGGCAGTTGTTTGTAAAGCACCATTTATGTACATCGAATCTAAATAGGGAGCGGAACCCACATTATTCCGCACCATGGCAATATGGTACCAGGTTCCGGTGGTTACCGTGCCCGCCTGCCAGTTGTTATTACCGTTATAAGAGTTGATGTTATTAGGGCCATTGTCCTCCCAGTTAAAGGAAGAGACATTGTATTGCGAACCAAGCAGGTAACCGGTGTTGTCCCCCAGGCCGGCTGCGCTCATGCCGCCATTGGAAGTGGGAAGAGCTCGGAAATAGACCCATGCCGACAAGGTTAACGGACCGCCAAAGGGAAGGCGCAGCCTCGCGATTTCCTTTGCAGATGACGAGTCGGCCGCTTTCAAATACGTTGAGCCGCTGAAGGTATCCGCCGTAGCGATCATGCCCCCGCTAATGGCACTGCCTGCGGCGGCCGGCTTGGCGGAACCGGTCATGGCGAATCCGGAGGAGGATGCATCAGTGGTGTCCTGCAGGTGCCACACCGCCTGGAAGTTGTTTGTCGCGGAATCGAAAACGTGGGCGCCGCTGCTGGTGTCGGTCGCTGTCCCATTACCCCAATACATATGCAGGTAGCCGGTCGGGCTTATTGTATTACTATCGTTCCCGTAAACGGTATCGGCAAGCACCCAGAACTCGGCCAGTTTGTTGGTGTAGTCCCAGCGCACGCGCTGAAACGCGAAGGGGGTTCCATTATATTTCGAAAACCGGATATCTATACCGGTAGATTGTGCCTGCGCAAACACGGTAGAGTCTTGCGCGTTACCCCCGTTGCTGCCCTTGCCGCTCAGACGCACCAGCACCGGGAAGTTGCTAACGTTGGAACCGGAAGCGAGGTTGGCACCGGAAGCCTTCGTGTTGAGCATGATATTCCGGGTATATTGGAAGTTCATGTAACTTGTGGCGGCCGAAATGGCAAAACAAAAAATGAGCACCGATAAAAATCCACCCGCCAGCTGTACCCTCATTCCGCGTCCCATAGTTCCTCCCCTGCGCACGCGTTCAGTTACTGGGTTTTCCCCTAAAACGATCTGAGCCAGTGCGCCCACCATAGCCGCAATCCAGCCCAATTTCTTCGATGAGGAGCAGAAACGTTGAATAGCATGATGGCTTTCGCGCGAATCCCTGAAACGAATCATAGGGGAACCTCCTCTTTCTCACAATTGGCTTTGGATGCAACTTTTATATGATCAATGGGTAGAAACCGCCAGCCTAAACCCGAATAATTTAAACAAATTAAACCGGCCAGGGTTTTTCTCAATATATAAATTGGTCTTTCTGCATAGCAAATATTTTCTGCTTTTGTTTTTCCCGCCATCAATAAAACCTGATCCGACGAGCCGGCGCAGAGCTCTGGGCCTTGGTCGTGAAACAGCCGCAGCCTCACGGAGGACCATGGATCGCTCATCGGGCTCCGGTGACTACCCGGAACCCATAGAGGTCGTACCGGTCTGCCGGATCATTGCCAACACGATACGATGCCGTAAGATCGTCGGCAACATAGGTTCCATACCATGAACCTCCGCGCAGCACGCGATGGGTGCCGCCCGCCGGTCCGGTCGGGTTTACCTGGCTGCTGTCGGAGTAACTGCCGTACCAGTCGTTGCACCATTCCCATAAATTGCCGCTGATATCATATAACCCGAATGCGTTGGGCTTCCTGGTCGCCACCGGCTGCGGGCCGTTCGGTGAATTGAGGTACCAGACCGCATTACTGTCTATGGCAAGGGTGTCTCCGGAGGTCTGAGGCGGGTAATTCCTTCCCCAATAATAGTCGGTGGTTGTACCTGAGCGGTAAGCGTACTCGTACTCAGCCTCAGTCGGCAACCGGTAGCCGTTTCCGGTAGAATCGATTAGGACCGATGAATCAATGGTACCATTATACTTATATACCGTATCGAGCCCCACCGATTTACTGAGCGCATTGCAGAACAGGGCGGCATCGTACCAGGAAACCTCCTCGACCGGATTGGCTGAAGTGGTCAGACCCCGGAAATAAGCGGGATCAGTATCCATGACCGCCTGGTATTGCCCCTGTGTTACCAACGTCTGGGACATGGCGAATGTACCGACAGTCACGCTGTGTACCGGACTGGCATTGAACCCCAGGTTCGTGGAATCAAACGTAGCGGGCAGGAATTTCGCTGGAGTCCCTGCCGTGCCGGAGGTGGCAGTGGTGAAGGTCCAAACGCCCGACCAGGCACTTCCGCCATAGGTACCATTCGCGTAAACACGCCAGTAGTAGGTTGAATCTATTGACAATTGTGGAACTCTCCGGGATGTTCCGCTCATGGTGGTATCGATAACCTGATCAAATGATGAATCCATCGATACCTGAACCCGATAGGATGTGGCCAGCGGCGTTACGCCCCAGGACAGGGTTGGCATCAGCGCGACATTCAGGGCGCTGTCGGACGGAGATACAAGAGCCGGAACGGAGGGAACGGCGGAACCCATCCGGAACGTTCCTGCCGGAATGGTTACCATGGTTAAAAGCCGCGACGTCATCCCGAACTGGACGGAAAGAGTGCAGGGAGCGCTCCATAAACCGTTTGAGTCACGCGCCTTTGCAATTACCGAGCGTTGCTGGGCCACCGGCCCGGGCGGCACGGTAGTCGGCCAGGAAAAGGAGAGCGCCGTGGTACTGTCGTTCCAGACCCCGTTGCCGTAAGTATCCCACCAAACCATGGCAATCGACGAGTATCCAAGCCCTTCAGACAAATTTTTAAGTTTCATTTGAAAATTGACATTGCTCGGCGCTCCCGGAATGAGAGCTGCGGTGACGCCAAGGGTAACCAGCTTCGGGTTGCCCGCAAGGATGGGCTGCCACTGCTCCGCCGTTATCCTGAAAGCAATGTTCTGACGGTCCTGCCCGAGCACGCGCAGCTTTACCCGGCCGGTCGTTCCGCACGGCAGCAGGTAGGCGAGGCCGCTGTCCAGCACGAGGAATGAATCAGCAAAGGTAGCGGTCGAGTCCGACCCGGCGCCGGAGTCGGCCACGGTTTGTGAATCGAATGGCTGCACCCAGGTCCGTCCGCTGTCAATTGAGATCGACACCGCGCATTGCGCCATGCCCTCCCCCACCGGCATGAACGACAGGTACAGGTCCCGGCTCGTCCGCAGGGTGTCGGCTGCGCTGTCAACTGCCACGATACTGTCGCTGTTCCAGACCGAATCGACGACGACGGAGTCAACCTGCAGCTGCTGTGCCGATGCAATGCCCCCTGCAAGCAAAATGAGCAATGAAATAAGACTTCGCATTCCCAGAGCTTACCTCGCCTTCCAAAATCGGGTGGTCTGAACCGGGCGGCCATTTGCCTCAAGCCGGGCGAAATAGACACCATAGCCAAGGTCAGACCTGATCGGCACCATCGCGTTGCCGGTAATTTCCGCTTCCTGAACCCGCTTGCCTGTCAGGTTGTAAATGACAATTCGGGCCAATCCCCTATTCCCTGCCAGGCTTATATGGAGACCGCCCTGCATGGCTACCAGCATGTGCGGCACAGGGGAAAGGGCCGGACGCACAGATCGGACCGCGCTGCCGCCGGGCCCGGCGGTTGCCCCGGCGGTCAGGGTGAAAAACGCGGTCTGCCCGGAGGCCTGATAGTATTGCTGGGCACTGGCAAATGTTGCTAAAAAACACAATAGGAAAAGCTTCTTCATTGATAAAACCCTTCCCTTCGGGCTCTCAGTAAGGATGGTCTTTCCAACCGAGCTGCAAGGCACCTATTCTGTATTAAAAACTATGCTGCGCGATCGACTTAATCCACGAATTCTGAAACTCCCCGAAGATCGGACCGGTATCGTTGATGGTTGTAAATAGTTTAACTGCAGCCAATAAAAGGCAGGTCTCTGAATTAATCCATGCGGTATTTTTTCGTTGATCATTTATCATTCCCAACAAAAATTCATCAGGAGATCCCGAAAATCATGACGTTTATCCACAACCTCCGGAATATATCCAAACCATCTCTCCTCTTCCCTGTTGCCGCCGCGGCACTGCTCTGCATCGGCTGCGCCAGCCCGACCATCGACAGCGCCTGGCCGAAAAAGGAGATTGTTGCCGACGGTACCATTACCAATTGGGAGGGGCTTATCAACTACTCGCTCTTCGACCAGTTCGGCCTCGGCGTGGCCAATGACGACCGGTACCTTTATTTGTGCGCAGTGATCGAGGACCATAAAATTGCAATGCAAGTGCTCCGTAACGGCATGACCGTATGGTTTGAGTCCGCTCCGACAAAAAACAGGCTTTTCGGCATTCATTTCCCCCTCGGCAATGTTGTTCCCCAGGAGGCTCATCACCATCGGGATACCGAGGAGGACACTGCCGGGCTCGGGGACAGAATCGAGGCTGCCTGCCAGCAGCTGGAAATCCTTGGACCGGGGAAGCATGACTCCCTTCTCAGGAATATCGCACTCTGCGAACCCTACGGCATCCAGCTGAAGTTTGTGTCCTCGCACGGCGAATTTATCTACGAGGCCCGGATACCGCTCTTCCCGGATTCCTCGATGATCTATGCCGTCAATCCCGGAAAGGACTCCCTGCTTACGGTCAAGATTGCCGTGCCGGCTCCTGAAGCTGCCGCAACCGAACACGAATCCGATGAAGGCACCGGCCCAGGAGGCGGTGGAGGTGGAGGAATGGGCGGCGGGCATGGTGGTGGTATGGGTGGCGGCCATGGGGGCGGCATGGGCGGGGGCAGCATGGGTGGCGGCCAGCGTCAGCAGGCACAGCCTATCGATGCAGGCGTGGTAATCAAGCTTGCGGGGAAACCGGTAAAATAAGTCGGCGATTTAGATATCAAAAAGGGGACTCTCCCGTCAAACGGCAGAGTCCCCTTTTTATTGTGGCGGAGAGGCAGGGATTTGAACCCTGGGTACGCGATGCGCACACACGCTTTCCAGGCGTGCTCCTTAAACCGCTCGGACACCTCTCCAGAGAAAAAATTTACAAAGCGACAGAATGATAAACTTTAAAAAACTATAGGATAGTTGAACTACGTCCTGAAGCTTGCTTTGATTTTTCCAGAAGCCTGAGGCCTGAAGCCTGAAGCCTATGTAATAAACGGAGGGGCAGGGATTCGAACCCTGGGCACAGGTAACCCCGCGCAACGGTTTTCGAGACCGCCTCTATCGACCACTCTGACACCCCTCCGAAGACATGTAAAATAAGTGACATACAGATATTTTAAGCCTATAAAAATCAATGCAATCTATGGAAATGATCAGCATAACGCCAGTTGCAATCAAATCTAATTGGTCCGAAACAACAAGAAAAACCATTTATAGCATCATGGCGTTAAAGTTGGTCACCATGTTCAAAAAATTTCCGGTCATTTAAAATACTAAATGGAGGGCGGTTTAGGGGCAGGATAGTCAGTCCTATTGTGGAGGTTGCTGTTTTTGCCTGGAATATCCAAGACAAAATATCCCCATTTTCCCGTCGGAGACTCGATGGAAAGGTTGCATGAAACCGGCAAAACTTACATTTCAGCAATAAGCCTTCTCGTTACGGCATCTCAGTGATCTTTACAATACTGACCTGCTCTCCATGCCCCTGATTCTTATAAAGCGTGATCGAGCGGTCGCGCGTGATGACCGATTTCAAAAGTTTCCCGCTGAGATTGAATACTGCGACCCTCACGGTTTTCCCCGAATATGAGCTTGGAATGATGAATCGGTTCCCGGTGTACATGCAGTTTTTCTCACTATTCCGGGAAACGGAATTCTTACGGCTCGGAGCAGGGAGTGTCCCCGTTGTGGCCCCGTTCCCCAATATATAAAGACCAGCATTTTCACTCGTTAACGATTGGGAAAACGTCGTTGAGAATTTGCCGAGGCTGTTCCCTGTCCATACGTCGGTGACGGAAACCGTATCGTTAATACCGATGGAACTCAGATTCACCGACATGGTAGCGGTTTTGCCGGACAGATTGAACATCCCGACGAATTTCGTCGTTGTATCGGTAGGATGCGTAGAGTACCATATCGGCGTACTATCTGGTGAATATCCCTTGAGGACTTTGCCGTTGGTTCCGTGCTGATCGATGAACAGGGCAGCGCTGTTCATGGTCATGGAATCGTAGAAGGGATTGGTGCTGTTATCGGGCAGGTTGCCGCCCCAGATGAGCGGACCGTTGTTGATGCACCAGAGGAAGAATACCAGCTTATGCTGCCCTCGGGTGAGGGTGGTAAGGCTGTAATGCGGCGTTGAGGTTAAAACCGGAGGTCCGTAAAGCTCAAGGTGGCCAAACGGCAGCATATCGACATCCAGCCAGTGGCCGGGAGCGGAAATCTGCTGGCCGTTAATAAGAATTTTCCTCCAGGTTTCAGCCGTCGGGAACGCATTGGTGATAGCCGACCAGGAGTCCCACATGTCGCTCACGAGCCGCCACTGGTTCGCATATTTTATCAGATTGGTGTCCTCGCTTACAGGCGTCGGCCCCGGGGAGGTGCTGAACAGTACCGGGCGACTGACCGAGGCAATGGCATTCGCATAGCCGATGCATTCAGGAAGATGAAAGTTCGTGGAATTGGTCAATAAATCATCGACTTTAATGAGGTCGACGCCCCAGCCGTTATACAGGCTCAGTATGGAATTCAGGTACGCCTGCCCTGCCGAATCCTTCATATTTGCGCCGTACATGTAATCGGTAAAAGTGCTGGGATCGGTTGTATCGCACGCCTGTACACAGGTATAGGTCGAGTTGTAAACAGGGCAATTCTTGTGATAGGCCGCTTTCGGCACGCCACGCATCAGGTGTATACCGAATTTGAGGCCCAGGTTATGAATGGAGTCGGCCAGAGGCTTGAATCCCACGCCGCCTTTTGCGGAAGGAAATCTGGTGGTGTCAGGCAGAAACCTTCCATACTGATCCATGTTGCCGAAATTCCAATTGCTGTTCTGGTTCGGAGGATAGCCGGCTCCCTCATCCGGAACCCACCAGATGTAATCGACAACGCAGTATTGCCACCCGAATTGCTTCAGGGAATCGGCCATATAATGCGCATTCGCCATGACCTCGGCTTCCGTGACACCGTAACTGTAACAGTCGTAACTGTTCCAGCCCATCGGCGGGGTGGAATCCACAGCCTTTACTGCGTGCGCAGGTACAAAAATCCCTGAGGTGAAAATCATAATGATGGCGCAAACAACCGCGGCCATCAATCGGCGCGCTACCTGAAGCATTGTCCCACTACTATTTGAATTCATTTCAATCCTCCATTTGCACATCATGCTTTATGGAACGAAAATATATGTTATCCAAAGCCTTTTTTAACCTATATTATTGGTAACAGATGGACGAAAAAAGGGGGAACCCGATGGGTGAGAGCAATAACCGGTGCATTTAAATGGTCAAGTGCGATAGTACACTAACACGGTTTCTATGAGAGATATCCTGCGTGGCTGCGGAAATCGAGAGAGGAACCGAAGATGCAAAATTCAGCTTATTATTATGAAAATGGAGGCAGGCATGCGATCCTCGTATCTTTGCAGAAGTTTGACCTGGTTATCCACCCTGGTGAGTTTTATCGCTCTTCAGGAAAATATTTTTGCCCAGCCATGCCCCTGCGACATCTTTGCCGCGGGCGGAACACCGTGCGTTGCGGCATTCAGTACGACGAGAGCCCTTTACGCTTCATACAATGGGCCACTCTACCAGGTCAGGCATCTGCCGGACACCGCAAATAAAATAGACATTTATCCCCTGAGCCCGGGCGGTAGCGCCAATGCGGCAGTACAGGACTCATTTCTTGGCAGCAACGCAGGCTCGATCTCGAAGATCTACGACCAGTCGGGCAATGGGAACCATCTGATAAGATCTCCAGGTGGCGCCCAGGTGTGCGAACATAAGGACCTGGAAGCAGTGGCTAATGCGCTCCCCTTAATGCTGGGCGGCCGCAAGGTGTACGGCATCAAGGTAGTTCCGGACAACAATAGCGGGTGTACGCCTCCCGCCGACAGCGTAGGGACCGGCTATCGCCTTGACAGTACCAAGGGTATCGCCACCGAAGACCAGGCGGAGTCCGAATACATGGTCACCAGCGGAACCTATCAGAACAGCGGTTGCTGCTATGATTTCGGGCAACGTGGAGACAAATAACGAGGACGACGGCGCAGCTACCATGGAGGCCATCTACATGGGGGGCGGCGCCGGCTGGGGTCACGGCGGGGGTTCCGGACCATGGGTCATGGCTGACATGGAAAATGGCATATTCTCGGGTTCGACTAACGCCAACACCGGCAATACGTCCGTTCCGTATCCCTACGTAACCGCCGGTTTGATCGGCAGGGCCGGTGGAACCTACGCCCTGTTGGCCGGAAATGCGCAAAACGGTGCGCTGACAACCATGTACGATGGATCCCGCCCGAGCGGATACACGACGATGAAGAAGCAGGGAGCCATCACCTTGGGCCCTGGCGGGGATAACAGCGACCACGGCAAGGGGTACTTCTATGAAGGCGTGATGACATCGGGAGCCGCGACAGTTGCAACGATGAACCTGGTTCAAGCCAACATCGTTGCCGCAGGATATGGTGACAGCACGCTGCGGGTATCGGTACAACCTGGCGTGACCGGCGCGGCAACGGCCTTTCAAGTCAAGGTTCGTTACGTTCCGTCAACCGGCAGTGCGGTCATGAATTATGTCCTGCAGAACTCGGCGCGGGTGAGCATAACTATTATCGACCAGCGCGGCAGACATATTGCCTCGGTTGTGAACGAGGTCCGGCCCGCAGGCAGGAACGAGGCAATATGGGGATTCGGGCGCGTCCGGGCCGGGGTATACCTGTGGAGAATAGCGGTCGAAGGCAATGATGCAAGTACCGGGAAATTTGTCATAGGGAAATAAGAACCTTCAGGAAAGAACCGCCGAAACGGCAGGCAGATAATTGAGTGTCTCTGCTGCCGAACGTGACACCTTTGCCAGAAGCAACATCCCGCTCCCCTCGTGATTACGCATCGCCTTCACGAGGTTGGAGGGCAAAAACAGGTGCCGGCCTACTTGCATATTGTAGATCACCAGACAGCGGTTACTTTCCTATGACGATTTTGCTTGTCCACTTATCATTGCCGTCAATCGCAATTTTCAATAGATAGACACCGGCAGGAGCCCGCCTGGCATCCCAGACCGCTTCATGCCGGCCGGCGGGAATAATGCCGTCAATGATTTCGGCAACATGCCTGCCGTGGATATCAACGATATTCATGCTCACGCGACCAGCATTCTGAAAGGTATAGCTTATGACCGCGCTGGATGTGGAAGGATTGTACCTGGCCTTGAACAATGACGCCGAAATATCCTCATTTGCGCTCTGGCCGATGGTCTCCACTTTGCCGCTGTATAACCCGACAATATTGGCCTGGACCGAGTCTTCAGTCGAATCGGGCGGATAGCCATTTGTCAGCGCCCCTTCGTAGAAGTTTCCTACCCCCGATCCATTGCTGTTATCTCCTCCGATACCAAGGATTATAGCGCCCTGCAGTTTCCAGGTGCTGGGGGCAGCGCCATTGTAAATTGTTGCGAGAGAACCGGATTGAGCATTGCCATACCTGAGTGCATAAGTCGGTCCGCTGCCCGAGGTTTGTTCCTTGAGCATACCCGTAAGGTAATTGAAAGTAATGCCTAGGATTTGAGGCATAATTTTTTGCGTCGGTTGTCCCGCCGGGAAAAAGCCCGCCCTCAAAATCACCCATCAGCCAGGGACCATTGCCGGTGCCGGTACCCCAATAAGTCATGGATCCGAAGTAAAGACATGCCATGATACCGGTGGAACCGTAGCAATTGTTGGTCTCGGCATTTCCAAAGTCCCAGCAACATCCTGATCCGGCATAACGGTTACCGGCTACCACTTCGTAAACACCCTGCGGCTTGATACCGGTAGGCATGTTTTTGGTTGAGTCGTTCCGGTACCCGTCTCCGCTGCTCATGTAAAGCCCATAAACCTTATGGGTCGCCAGTGTAATCGCTGCGCTCGCAGGTGCCAAACTATCCGGATGATTGACGGTGCAGCCCGCAGGCGCCCTGGAAATGTTATTATTATTTCCGGATTGGTCATAAAGGATCGTGACATTCCCTGTCGTATTTTTTAAGAACGAGTCCTGCGCCGCTGCATTTGCGACACCGCCTGCGGCCAGCGGGTAGATATTCAATGTTTTCTGGTCGGATACGCGGATGACCTGATAGAGTGGCCCATTGTATGATTCGTAAAGAGCTCGCGCCGTGCTGAACGCTGCGACGCACGGCGTTCCTCCAGTGGCATAGATGTCGCACGGACATGGCTGGGCAAAAATAGTTTCCTGGAAAGAGACAAAACATAGGAGAGCAGAACAAAGGACCAAACCTTTGCAAAGAATCGAGTATCGCATTTAGGTCTCCTTTTTTTGAAGTTGAATTTTGATTCTTCGGATTCTCTCGCGATTACACCTGACGGGCAAGAGATTTCTCATAAAAGCCGTGTTAGTGTACCATAACACTTGTTGTTTACCAGATATTACATATTTAGTGGATATTTTCCGATCACTCTTAGCATTTATAAATTATGTTGCGTACATTGTCGAATCAAGTTTATTTTGCCGGTAAGATATTGATGCCCTGACCTTCGAAATCTTAAAGTCTTGATTTAAAACCTCGGGGCCTTTCAGCGCCCTAAAACCTTTTGCCTTACAGCTTCCTGGGGATCAGCCGTTACCCTCAGATGTGCACTTGTTACCGCAAGGCCCCTGCACGCTGCCCGGCACAGAACCGCGCCGGTCTCATCGGAACGTGTCTTGACAAAAAAGGCTGTCCTGCCGCCGTCGAGAGCGATCGGCGTTTCACCGAGAAAATCCGCGGCACCGGAAACGGAAAGTGCGACGGTATCATTTGAAGCCGATATTATCTGGCCGAATCGGTCCACCGCCTCCACCACGACCCGGGTCATATCACCTCCGGATAACAATGCGCTGTCGTCGGGAATAAGCCTGAGAGCAACAGGCGGCCCCGGCGTTTTGCGGACGCATGTCGCGGCAATGGTGTCGTTCCTGTAGCCAATGGCCTTGATTTCTCCGGGCCTAAAGGCCACGTTCTTCCAGACGGCCAGCGGATGCGGAAGAGACGGATACTGAGCCGGGATTTTCCTTCCGAGCGACTTCCCATTGACAAACAGTTCGACCTGTTCGCAATTGCCCGTCACCCAGACATCATTGGGGATCAGCAATTGTTTCCAGCCATGGGCTATGTAAACCATGGATCCTGCCACGGAAGGATCGCCCTGCGACCGAAGAAACTCTCCTGCGTATTTATTTATCCTGAAAATGTCGGCCGCTCCGTAATAACAGACAGAGTGATCGGCGGTCACATAACCGGAGTTATAATCAAATGCACACCATCCCAGAGCTCCTGCGAGATACTTGTTCGCATAGACCGAATCCAGCACTTCCGCAAACCTGAGCATCTTCTGGATAAGCAACCGCTCGGGGTCCCAGGGGTGTACCTGGCAGCCGATTCCCACGCATTCGGTAATAAACCAGGGCAAAATCCGGGGTTTGCCTTTGGGAATGGTGAAATTCTGGGCCCACACATCCTCATAGAATTCGGCCGGCAAGCCGCGGTCGGCAAGTCGCGCGCCGTAGGTCGGCCGCGTGGGGTCGAGGCTACGTGCCAGCCGGTTTGCCTCTTTGTATAGATCACGGGAATCGAACGACTCATTGATCCGTACGCCGTAGCCGATGACCGAGGGGTGGTTCCGGTCGCGCGTTACCATCTCTTCGACATTATTCAGCGCAACCTGCTGCCACGCAGCATTACCTATATAACACCAGCCCGGAATCTCATCGAGAACGAGCAGGCCGATTTCATCGCAGCGGTTTAAAAAGGCCGGGGCCTGCGGATAGTGCGAACAGCGGACACAATTGCAACCGAGATTGTATTTGAGAATATCGGCATCCTTTGCCTGTAGCCGATTGGCGGCGGCCCGACCAATGAACGGAAAAGTTTCATGGCGGTTCAAACCGCGCAATCTGAGCGGTTTTCCATTGATGGAGAACAATCCGTCGATCTTGCTGAACGAGACAGTCCGGAGCCCCATTTTCCCGGAATATTCATCAACTATGGTTGAATCCCGCAGCACCTGCGTGCGGACGGTGTAGAGGTACGGGTGCTCCGTGTCCCACAGCCGGGGCATACCGACCGGCCCGGCGGAACAAGCCAATTCCAGCGACGAATCCCGACCCATCATACCTGGGGCAATGCCGGCCGCGACAACGTTCCCGGCAGAATCGATAATTTGCGACCGGACGGAAAAACGGTCGCCTGCAAAACCGCTGTTTCTTATGCGGCAGCGAAGATTCACGCGCGCAGGGTCACCAGGGTCGCATGAGGCAAAGACCCAGTCGATATGAAGCGGATCGGTTATGACCATTGCAACGTCCCGGGAAATGCCGCCGAAGAGCATATAGTCGATGCCGACTCCTTCCGGCGGGATCTCCTTGTGCCTCCTCGAATCCACCCGCACCGCAATAACATTGTCCGCATCGAATCTCAGGTGATCGGTTATATCAACAGTAAACGGTGTATAGGCGCCTTTGTGCACGCATGCCGATATCCCGTTTATAAAAACCTCGGTGACCTGCGATGCGCCCTGGAACTCCAGGAAAAAACGTCTTCCCTGGTATTTTGCGGAAGGTGAAAAGTGCCTCCGGTACCACGAAACGTTCCAGAACGACCGCATATCGATATCGCGGTGTTTCACGATCGCGTTTGCGTGCGGGAGGCAGACCGGTTGAAACGAAGACTCGTCCAGGGCATTTGCCCGGCCGTTCGGAATGTCGCCCGATTTGAACAGCCAGTGAGAGTTAAGATTCAATACCAGCCGTGGCTCGCGGAGGGATGCCTGTCGGCTGCTTTCGGCGGACCAAAGCCTTCCGCCTGTAATACAGAGGCAAACCATAGCGGCTAGAGCCAGGCGAAAATTCCGTTTCATCGCGCCAGCCCTCCGAAGCGGACATAGAAGCTCCCCGAATCAGAGCTCCGGGGAGCTTCTATAGGAGAGGAACTATTTGTAATTCGCTCGCGGCCCCCGGAGCAAAGCTCCGGGGGCCGCGAAAGCAGCCTGCCATGCGCTCGCTGTGCCTGTTCAGGCACGCGGCGATCCTGCCGAACAATCTCCCGCAGGACCGGGCCGAGGTTTTCCTCCTCATTGCGGCCAGGCATTGCCAGGGATGTTGCGGGTCCGCTCATAGTTGGTCAAGCGGTAAACACGCTTATGCAGTCGCCAGGGTGCGAAAGGCGGAACTGCCCATTTTCTCCCCAGGAATCGAACCGTCGGACCATGGTCAGTCCGTTTTTTTCGAGCAGGGACGTGAACAGCCGGCCGGTCATCCTGCTTCTGCATCCCCCGTGAAGCCCTCCGTCTATCGGATGGTGAATGACCGCAATGCCGCCCGGAACAAGAACCCTTTTGAACTCCGCAAGATAGCCTGCCGTATCGTCGGGATTGAAATGGACGAAAACGTCGAAAGACCAGATTGCGTCTATCGTCCTGTCGGGAATTCCAAGACTCGCATTCCGGGCCAGGATAAATTTGATATTGGATGCCGATGAAAACCTTCGTTTACAAATGTCAAGCGCCCTGGCCGAGACATCAACAATAAAGAGCTCCCGTGCAATTGCCAGTAATATCTCAGTCCATCGCCCCGAACCGGGCCCGACCTCAAGCACCACGATTCCGGGCTTGATATAGCCGAGCAGAACTTCTTCGACCAGCCTTTTTTTCCATTCCGCTGAAATGGTCCATTTTTCTTCCGGCTTTTTATCCCAGGGCACAAGGTCCCAGATATCGCCGGCCGTTGCCGGGGAATTGAATCCGGGGAGGTTGTGCCTTCCTTCAAATCTGACAATGGTTGCATAGAGACCGCGCAGGTCTATCTTGAGAAAGAACCGGACGGACCAGTAAAGCACATATAAAAAAGTCCACCTGAGACCGTTTTCTTTTGCCAGGTTTTTCCCGATGTTCAGTAGATTCATCATTGCGGAACTGTACATCCCGGAACTCAGCGGAAATGGAGCCGCGTATTCCCGTGAAGTCAATAAGACAACCCCCGTGGGCGGCGCTGGCAACTGCAACAAAAAAACAGCGGGCAGACTTTCGTCACGCGATGAAAGTTCCTGCCCGCCAAAGAAATATAAAAAACTTCACCCCGGCCTGACTACTGCGGCCCTGCCTTATTCTGCTTCCTGCGTCTCCGTGACCTCATGACCTTGAAAAAGATCGGCGGAAACAGCGCGAGGCCGGTCCCGGAACCGCACCCGCAATTCTTGGAGGTGGACCCGGACTCTGTGTCAAAATTCCAAGTTGCCGTCCATGGGGTTGTGCCCAGCGGATTCGTGGCATTTGCATGCCAGTAATAGGTACCCTGCGCAAGATTGGCAACGGAAACCGAAGTCTGGGTCAAGCCTGTCTGGTAGAATACGGTGGAATTGAAACCGGTATCCTTCGCTACAACCACGCTGAATGAGTCGGCGAGATACCCCCCGGTCCAGGTCAAATGAAGCGCGGTGCCCTGACCGCCTGCGCCGTTTGCCGGAGTCAAAGGAACCGGTTCCGTCGGGGCGCTGTGCATCTTGATAAAGCCCATATCGGAAAGCTTCAGGCAGCCGACCGCGCTTGTACGGCTGGTGGTACCACTATCGTCGTGGATGAGCACATTGAGTTGGAAAATTCCATTCCTGATGAACCCCCTGGGGAACGGCAAAACTGTTTTTGTCCAGGTGGCAGATGATTTGAATGAGCCCATATACTGATAATTGATGGGCCCGCCGCATGCGCCTCCCTGGCCCCATACCAGATCGACCTTGTGGCCGGCAAGCGGCCCGACGTGCCAGAAAACCATGGAGTCGTAATACGTGGCGTCGTACTTCGTATTACCATTGTCCCAGTAAATCTTGAAGGCGGCATAGCCCGGACCTTCCGATCCCAGTGTGTCATTTTCAACGGTATCGGTAAACTGGTAGTTGAAGTTGATGTAGGGGCCGTCGAATTCCTTTCCGGTGTCGACCGTATCAAAGCAGCCGACATTGGGAAAGGTGTTTGTATCACACAGAAAAATATTGAAATATTGCCAGAGCGAATCGGGAAGATAATTCTTGTATATCCACATGGTATCCGGCAAACTCTGAGCCTGCACGACTTTCAAGCATGCCAACACCAGGATTAATCCCAACGTCCTGCTAAGCTTCATACAACCTCCCGCAGAAGAAGTAACATGGTATCTGGTTAAATTTACAAAAGGTTTTAAATCGGGAATGCCCCTCCGTTATTCTCCTATGGCGATTCTTCCCGTCGCACCGGCCATTCTGTCAATTGAAAGCTTCCATATATAGACGCCGGCCGGGATTCGCTTCGTATCCCAGACCGCTTCGTGCCCTCCTGCGGAAAAAACACCATCGGCGACCTCGGCAACATGCCTGCCTTGCGGATTGTAAATATTAATGCTCACGCGACGGGTATCCCGCAAAACGTAGGCTATGGTCGCCCGGCTGTTTGCCGGATTATAACGAACCGTAAACGAAGACCCAGGCGACATCTCCTTGACAGGCCGGGTCGCCGTCACCATCTGCCCGTAACCCGCAGCCTGGATACTTTGCAAGACCAGGGAGTCGGTCGTATCCGATGGCTCGCCGGATGTAATGGCGCCTTCGTAGAAGGTGCCATCCGACGAATTGCTGTTGTCACCGCCGATGCCTAGAACGATGGCGCCCTGCAGTTTCCAGACCGCAGGGGGGGTTCCTGAATAGGCGGTATTCAGATGGCCGGATTTCGCATTACCAAACTTGATTGCATAATTCGATGCGCTGCTCTTGAGCATGCCCACGGCGTACGTGTAGGTAATGGACGAGTCTTTGGTATTTGTTGTACCGGAGGCTCCTGAGCCTCCCGACCATACACCGGCCTCGAAGTCACCCATAAACCAGGGACCGCTGCCGCCCCCTTTTCCCCAATAGCCGGTTCCGAAGAAGAGCGCCTCCATGCTGCCGGTGGCGCCAGCGCCATTGTTCGTCTCGGCGTTCCCGAAGTCCCAGCAGCACGCGGTGCCATAATGCTTGCCGTTTACCACCTCATAAATACCTTGCGACTTGTTGCCGGTCGGCATGCCCTTGGTCGTGTCGTTCCGATATCCACATTTTGTATTCATATAAAGCCCATAGGCAAATTGACCATTCAGTGTATCCCTAGCGCTCGCGGTAGCCAGACTATCAGGATAGTTTTCCTCAGTGCCTGCGGGCGCTCTTTTAACGTTGTTGCCCTCACCGGACTGGTCATAGATGATCGAGACTTCGCCCGTCGTACCTTTTAAAAATGAGTCCTGTACCGCCGAATTGGCAACGCCTCCAGTGTCCACAGGGTAAATATTCAACGTTGTCTTGTCGGACGCCCGAATGACCTGATAGAGGGGTCCATAGTAAGAGCTGAAGAGTGCCCGCACCGTACTGTACGCCGCAACACAGGGCGTTCCTCCCGTGTTATAGATGTCGCACGGACATGCGGCAGTAATCTTCTGCTGAACCACGACGAACACAACAAATGTAAGCATGACACCTAAACGACTCAACAGCCTCTTGTGCACCATTGCATGCCTCCATCCTCGTAGAATGTTGGATAATTTGATTCTTTCCGGCCGATGAAGATCCACTCCCCGTAACCGCTAATTTACTAATATAAATGTCGGCAAGCACACGCTTTGCATACTAAATTGCCGGTGCCTTCCGGCTCCGTTCAGCCGCCGGAGGGTACTCGCCCGGCGCGCTATTTCGTTAGTGTGAGCGCTATGTTCTTCTCCATATCCGAACATTTTAAATGCACCACATACTGCCCTGCGGCCAGGTGAAAACGTGAAAGCCCGATGGAATAATGACCCGCCGCCTGCGAGCAATTCAGCACCGTGGTGGTTCTCCCAAGCATGTCCTTGAAGGCTATTGCAACCGGACCCTCCTTTGCAACCACGTAGGAAAGAACGCTGCCTTTGATGCTGATAACCTCCCCGGAACTGCCGTGCAATTGCCTCGGAAGCACCGCCACACCAAGCGTAAACAACCATGCGCCCGACCATACCCCTGCCCCCGCAGCTGCTGAGGAAGCATTGACACGCCAGTAGTACGTGGTCAGTTCTGTCAACGACGGCGCGGTTGCTGAATCGGAAGCCGTTCCCATTACCTGCGCAAGCGCCTCGAAGTCGGAGGTCGTCGAGATCTCCACGTTGTAACCGGTCGCCCCGCCAACCGAGCTCCAGCTCAGCTGTGCAAAGGCCGGGACATTCGAACTGGCGTTGGCCGGCGACTGCAGGGCGGGCTGCGCAGGAGCGGCGGGAAGAGGCTGACCGTAAAGCAGATGCATTACATAGCGGCGCGGGATTCCGACGACATTGCTGTGGTTCCAGACGAAATTGGCTGAGCCGTCCCTGCATACCCCTCCGCTCGGCCAGGGGAAACCGGTGGTATCGAGATCCTTAACCCCCACCTTCACCATCCGGTAACTCGCTGCAAAACTATTATACGGATCGAAAAACAGGTGGAACATGCCGCCTTGCTTTACAATAGTTGGGCCTTCGGCATCCTGGATGGTATCGTTAGTGCAGGCAGGCGACATGACGGAATCGAGAGCCGGCAACCAGGACGGCCCCTTCCACGGCCCGGTGGGCGTAGGTGCAATGACGAAATGGACGTTTTTCGACTCGGTGGTACCGGAGCTGTTGCGCTCGTCCTTGAAAACCATCATATACTCCCCTGCGTCAACCTTCATCATATCCGCATCGATTTCGGTGAAACCGGGGTTGAACATGAGGGTTGGCGTACTATATTGGAGAAAATTGCTCCCGGGAATAAGCGTGTAGTACGTATGCTTGTCCCCGGTGCTGCCCTGGCAGGTGGACCAGATAATTTGCCACTGACCCTTGAGGTCGTTCCAGAATATTTCAGGTGCCCAGCAGCAATAACCGTTAATTGTTGAACCTACCTGCAGCCCCTGCTGGGGACCCCAGGTCAGGAGGTCGGAGCAGGTGTCCCAGCCGATCGTGACACCTGTCCACGATACCGTCCACACAAAATTGAATTTATTGTTGAGCGAGTCGTATTCGATCATCGGATCGCGCATCCGATAGTCATTCGCGCCGGCGACTGTGACCGGTACCAGGATTGGCGTCTGATTGTTATATTCCTGCCACAGGAGACCGTTGGTGTCGGAACTGAACGCCACGCGCGCGCCGCTCCAGTCCTCCCCGTTGATGAAATAGGTCATCATCCAGTAGTTGGGCTGGGTCGTATCGACCTGGCTCATGCTTGCCGCACAGGCTATAAACAGAAAAATACAAATCTTCCCGATAAATCGCATAAAACAGCTCCTTGTCCTCAAAAGGTTAAAAATTATAGGCAAGCTTGATTAGATAATAATAGTTACTCGGCTCCCGAAATGCTTCTACCCCGCCAAACTGGGCTTGCTGCCCGTAATCATTAAGCTCCCACCGGTAATGGTCGCAGGCTACCTGGCCAACGATATCAAAATGACCGGCAAAGGTTTTTTTCGCGTAAACGCTCCATTTCCAATGTTGCTTCGCGGAATCGGGGTACGGGATATCGCCGCTGCCACCCTGGTAGGTCTGTTCGGATGGCAACCCCAGCCCAACTGCCCCATCCTCAGCGTCTGGATAATTGCAGCCGAACCATTCGGCCTCAAAGTTCAGAATATTGAGCACTTTAAAAGTCGGAAGGTTTATCCCGAACATTACCGGCAGCCTCTGCAACAATTTGCTGTAATCGGTACCATAAATGACCATGGTATCGGCAGCCGAGCGAACGGTATCGGCGGCAATACTGTGCGGATAATTTTCAACGCCAAGAATAGCCGCTTCGCTATAGATTTTCAGGTCGTTTTCACCAAGGTTTTGCTTTAGATCCGGAAGCAGTTCTTTGAAGTCGAATGAGGCTCGGGCCATTATCTTTGTGCCTGCAAAGGTATACGTTTGGGTATCTCCCCCGCTGACGTACATATCTGAAGCATCATTGCTTACCCAGGGAGCATTTTCGGCCGGGTGGGTGCGATCGGAATTAGCGGAAATAAAGCTGCAGAACGACACGCCCGCTCCAATTTCAAATGGCTTGAACGGTTTATAAGAAGCAATACCGGTAAGGTTCAGGTCACCAATTGTCGCGCCCGAGATATCCATCGTGAGCAGCCCATCCCAGGTAAGGATGCTGTCGGGAAGGCTCCCGCTTACGCACAGCCCCGCCAGGCGCGCCAGAGGGAAATCAAAATTGGTGACAATGTAGGGCTGGTACATTCCTGTTCTGAAAAGGTATTCACCGAGATTGCGCGAATCTGAGTTGTACTTGAAAGGAAAATAGCCAAAATCCAGGTTGAACTCAGGTCCGGATGAATAGATAAAATCAGCACGGGTCAGATAAGCGAAATAATAATACCGAGAATCCTGGCCATACAGGTTATCTGTGGCTGATCGAGGTGTCTGGATATAGGTCTTCATTTCAATGCCGAGATTAGTGGAAACCGGCAGAGGTTTGAATGTCGTTTCGAGATTAAACCCGGTTATTATATTTTGCAGCAGGAGGTGATTCAATTGCGGAGTCGTAAAAGCGCTTAAATATTCGGCTGTTTCCGGGTTCTCCGCATTCACGATCTGACCCACGGAAAATGAGGCATAGCCGGTCGGATTCAGTTTTACATCCACCTCGTCCCCGTAGCTTAATCCCGCGCACAGCAAGTAAGCCGCCACCGCCAACGGCAGGTGCCTTCTCATCCTACTCCTCCTTATTTGTTTTGAACGAAAAAAAGAAAAAAACATGATAGAAACCGTGATAGTTCGCTATTACGCTCAAATATTTAAAATCCTGCACGTTTTTAGTTGAAATTTGTCGAACACTTATGGTGATTATAAATTACGTTGCGAACATTGTCGAATCAAGATTATTTTGCCTGAGAGGTTTCTATGCTTTGACCCTTAAAAAAATTCTGAAACAATAAAATATTTATTTTTTGCAGCCGTTTTGGAGAATCGCGGTTATCGCTGCAAAATTGTGGCGAAGATCGAGCCGAGCTGCACCGAGGTTACTAAGGGCTGAAAAATCAAAAACTTTTGAGGCGATGGAGCGATTGCTCGGCATCTTCGAACGAGGGATCGATGCGCAATGCCTCGTTGAACTGTGCCGCAGCTTCGGCGTATTGTTTTTTATTCTCAAAAGCGCTGCCCAGATGGTAATGCGTAGCCGCATTTTGGGGATCGAGGCTCAGTGCATGCTGGAAATTTTCAATGGCGCCGTCCCATTCGCCGGTTTTTGCAAGGGCAAGTCCAAGGTTGATATAGGGTCTTTCATTACCGGGGTTCAGGCGTAATGCATTGTTAAATTGCCGTATTGCCTCATCCAACCTGTTTGAACGGGCAAAGGCAATGCCGAGGTTGTTGCTCGCTTCCGCAAAGTCCGGCCATAGCCGGAGCGCCTCCTGAAAATAGAGCACGGCGGAATCGGTCAGCCCCTGTTCGAGAAAAATGCCGCCAAGGCTGTTGAGGGCGTTGATATCTTTCGGATTGATGCGCAGTGCCTCGGCAAAGTGGACTGTTGACCCCGGGATATCTCCCTGTTCTTCAAGAAAAAGCCCGAGGTTCTGGTGGGCAACATAATTACCTGTTGTAACGGAAAGAGCATGCTCGAACAGCGTTCCGCTGCTTTTCCAGTAACTCACCTGCCGGTCTGTCGCGATGGTCAACACCAGGATGGCCAGCGCCCCGATGCCGATTTGCAGAATTGGGCTGCGACGATAGTTGGTGAGAAAGCCGCTTATGCCCCAGGTGATCAGGACGAATAACCCGATGTACGGCACATACGTATATCTGTCAGCCATTGCCTGGCTTCCGACCTGCAGGATGCCGATAACCGGCAGCAAGGCAAGGACATACCACATCCATCCGACAAATATATACGGCATCTTCCTTATCGTCGCGAACGAAAGCAGGGTCATACTTGCAATGAACACTGTAGATAATACCAAGCCGGCCAGGTCCAGGGACCTCAGCGGATAGAACACGGCGAGGTGCCGGGGAATTATCATCTTCAGGAAATAACCACCATAGGAAATAAGCGCGTTTGCCAGCCTGACTCCCAGGGCATACCGCTCAATCGGAACCACGGCTGCGGCCTGGCGCTGAGCGATCACGGTTATGCAACATGATAAGCAAGACAGAAACACCAGGGGCATTTTCTCTACCACGACGCCGACCATGGATCGTTGCACCGGTGCCTTGATGGAAAACCGATCAATTCGCTTCAATGGCCATAAATCTAGAAGGACCAGCAGCAGGGGAAGCGTCACCAGCATCGGCTTGGACATCAGCCCCATGACGAAGCATACCGTTACCAGAAGGTACCGTCGCAATCGGGGACGAAGCACGTACCAACGGTAGGCAAGCAGCGTAGCCATCAGGAAAAAGGTGCTTAAAACGTCTTTTCGTTCGGCTATCCACGCGACCGACTCGACATGCATGGGGTGAAGGGCAAATAAGGCGGCAACGAACCCGCTTTTCCAGGGAGCGCCGGTCATGGCACGAAGCAGGAAGAACAGCAGGAGCGCATTAAAAAGATGAAAAAAAACATTGGTCACATGAAAGCCGGCAGGCCGCATCCCGAAAAAGGTACGGTCGGCCATAAGGGAGAGCCAGGTAACGGGATGCCAGTTTGCCGCATGGAAGGAAGTAAACGCCCAGCGGATATTCCGCAGGGTCAGCCCGCCCTGAACCGGAGAATTATCCGCCACATATTCGGGATCATCGTAGTTGACGAAATCGTAGTCCCTGACCCGGGCATAAGGAAGTATGGTGATTAGACAGAGTAGCAGCGGGATGATGAGGACCGGTTTCATCATCAACGAGCCGCTACCTGCCATACCCTACCTCCAGCTACCGCGAAATCGTTACCGATGCCCTTTTTTCAATACCGGCAGCCCTGAACCGGATCGCGTAGCGCCCGGCGGAAAGGCCGCATTTCCCGGGATCCACAGTGTAGCTGCCTTCAGCCTGTTTCCGTCTGACCACCCCGACGACTCGGCCCGCCATGTCGCTGAAGGATATTTCCACCTCGGACGGCTTTGCAATAGAATAAGCCAGCAGAGAACCGCGAACGGCGAAACAGGTCGCGCCCTTGATACCGGCGCCGTGCAGAGTAGCGGTGCTGGCGGTCAAAAAACTCCAGCCGGGCGCCCAGGCGCCCATCCCGCTTGGATTTGCAGCTGCGACCCTCCAGTAGTAGAACGAGAATGTCTTCAGACCACCGATCACCGAATAGGCATTTGTTAATCCAGTCTGGTTAACCGTGGTACTTGAAAAATCCCCGACCGTGGTAACCTGCAGGGTATAGGACGTCGCCCCTGCAACGGATCCCCAGCTCAGGGTCAGATTGTTAATCGACGCGTTCATTGAGCCGTTACCGGGGGACGAGAGAACGGGAGCCGCCGGCGCAACCATCGCCGTGGTAAAACTCCAGGCCGCCGACCACGGGCTGCTGCCCACTCCATTGGTTGCGTTGGCTTCCCAATAGTAGGTTATTGAAGGCAGCAAATTGGGCGAGTTCCACGAAACAGTCGCTCCGGCTGCGGCCAGCCCCGTTTGCTGAAATATCGTAGTCCCCCATGATCCGTCGGTCGTCACCCGTACCGTGTACGACGTCGCCGCGTTCGAGGTTCCCCACGAAAGTGCAACAACGGCAGCCTGATTGGTCGCCCCATTTGACGGAGAAGTCAGCTGCGGAGCGGTGGGCAAACTCCCGGTTTGAAAAGACCAGGAGCTGCTGTATGCGCTCCAGATGCTGCCATTGCCGGCCCGAACCTGCCAGTAGTACCCGGTGGCATACTGCAAACCTGAAGCTGCCTGCGAAATGCCCGTAATGGCACTATTATCGTAAACAGTTGATGCAAATGCAGTCCCGGAAACCCCGGACAAGGTGCTCGATGTGGATACCTGCAACTCATAGTTCACCGCGCCGCTTACCGGCTGCCAGGTGAAATTGACCGTTGGTTGCTGGTTCGCCGCACCGTTACCCGGTAGAGACAAGGACGGCGCCCCAAACGGCGCAATCGTAGTAAAACTCCATATGCTCGTCCACGAACCGGTTCCCTGTACGTTGGTGGCGCTCACCTGCCAGTAATATATCGTGAAATTCGGCAGTGACGGCAGAACTTGCGAGGTGGTGGTAAGCCCGGACCAACTGTAAACCGTCGAGGTGAAATTTGAAACGGTAGCAACGGATACATTGTAGGAAGAAACGGCGGGTCCGGCCGGAGAGGACCAGCTTAAGGCCAATCCGCTGGTGGGCAGACCGGCGGCACCATTGGTCGGCGATGTCAGAACCGGCGTTAGCGGCGTACCTGCTATGGAACCGCCCGACACGATGCTCAAAGACTTCTGGGTGAGATAACACAGATTGACCCAGTCCGCAGAGCGTGCGACACTGTCAATACGGAACTCCTGCATCCGGCCGCTGAAAAAAGCCGACCCGCTGCCGGTGTTTGATTGCCCCAACCAGGATACGTTGGAGGCGTTATCGGCTATAGTGATTCCGGAATTATAACTTCCGGAGGTGGTTTGCGAAACACCGTCAATGTAAATCTGGCGGACCTGCGTGCCTCCGTTATAGTTGAAAACCCATGCAACATGGTGCCAACCGTCGGTACCCATTGACTGAGTTGTATATATATAGTTTCGGCTGTACCCGACCATGGTCGGGCTGGACCCGGCGGCCCCGTCATCTGCGCCCCCATCTCCGAAGTAAAACGAGACTTTTCCCGATGCCCAGCCGGAGGCGCCTTTACTAAACACACCTCCACCGTTGCTGGTACCGCCGCTGGTAGAGTCATAGAACCAGCCCGATACGGTAAAGATATATCTAAATGTTGCGTTAGGACTGGTGCCGCTGTAATAGCCCGTTGAACCGTCAAATGCCTCCGACGAATCGGTGCCCGGATTCACTCCGGCGTTCTGGGTAATGGTTCCATTGGCCGTCATAGCGTACCCGTTCGCTGTGGCATCGGTTATGGTTGTGCCCGTCGCTTCGCGCAAGTGATATACAGACTCAAAACCATTGCCGGATGCCCCACGGGCAAAAACCGCATTCGGGTTCGAGGGGGTTCCGGTGAGGCCGGCATTGCCCCAATACATCTTGAAGGTGGTATTCGTTGACCCGGATGCTACGCTCGGGACAAGGACCCAGAAAATCGCAACCATGCTTTTCGCATCATAACGCTGGATTTCAAAGGGAATCGAATCGGTGGTTCCCGTGTTTGAAAAACGGATGTCCCCCCCGTTGCTCAGCGCCGTTGCAAAGATCAGGGAATCGGTTGCATTGCCGCTATTCGACCCTTTGCCGTTGAGACGCACCATTACCGGAAAGTTGGTCACCGCACTGCCGGTTCCGGGAGCAGCGATGGTGAAGGTCCGGTTGTATTGCCAGGATGAAAAATTCGCCGCATCGACCGGTGAAAAAGGAATCGCGGCAGTTGCGAACATGAGAAAGAAAAAAACTCCCGTTCTTCCCCACCCGACCTTTTGGCTATGCGCGGAAAAGCCCTGCGCGAGCCCTTTTGAAACCTTATCCATGTATACCCTCCAGTCAATGTGTGAGGCGACAATGGCTATCGATACAACCGTCATTTTTGGTAAACGGTAATATCATCAAGATAGTAATCCTTGGGTCCCTGGGAACCGAGGCTGTCGCGCATAGCAAAGAGTTCGCTGATTCCCCCCAGGCCTCCGAAATTTACCTTGTAAACTACAGCGCCGTTCAGGAAATAGGTTGCGGTATCATTGGTATAATTGAATTCGATGTTGCATTTATACCACTTGTTGAATCCAAGCGGAACGACATTTTTCTGGATCACCCCGGTGCCGGAATTCCCATTATACGGCTGTTGTTGATAAAGGCATGTGAATGAATCGGACTTGTCGATTCCCATTGCGACAAAGGCGAATAAGCCGTTGCCTGCAGAACCCAGTTGCGCCAACCCGGCGTTTAAATTGATCTCTTCCGGCCTCTTCGCCATGAGATAAAATTGAAGGCCGACGGTTGAATCCTCAACCTCCATCCCGATAGTACCCTTGATACCGACACAGTTTGAATCGCTGGTGAGCGATTGCTTGCCGGTATGTGCGGCACTATCGGTAATAGTCATCAATCCCCAGTTAGGGGCATAGCTGACTTGTGCGTATAATGACGCCAGTGAATCGGGGCTTTCCTCAAAGCTCTCACTTAAAACAATACTGCCCAGAGCTGGACCCGGCGCGGATGGAATACTTGTTTTGCTGCAACTCACCAATGTTCCACCCACTGCCACCGCTGCCAGAATGCACGCCATCTGAAACTTCCTCATGAATGCCTCCGCGAATAAGATTTTCCCGTTCGTTCGTATTTAAATAAGCATGCAGGGGCGCATGACCATACACCCCTGCATGGCTTGTTTCTTGCCTCTTTTTGCAAATAATCCGTTACTTTAAAAAGTGCACATCATGCTCGCGGGCCAATTCTTGGCCGGATACTCAACGCTGATTTATAAATTTCTGCTCAAGCGCCAGTCTGCCGTTGGTGCACTTAACCAGATAGAGTCCCGGTTTGAGAGCCGGCAGGACCAGCCGCTGTTCGAGACCGGTTCCCTCGGCGATCATCAGCCGCACGCAACGGCCCTGAATATCAATAATACTCACTTTTACCGATCCGTCCAAGCCGGCCGGCAGCACAAGCCGATTACCCGCGATTCGCAGGATATTCTGCGAGAGATCGGATGGCGGATTAATCCGTGGCGCAACCGAAGTCGGCAAAGGCGCGGAGTCGGGTTGGGGAACGGTAGCCTGGGCTTCTTCGTAGACGCCGAATGTATGAATCGCCGGGCACGCCAGGCCGCTGAGAATACGCAAACGCACCTGTGTTGCCGATGTTACCTGAGTGAACGTCCTCAAACGTTTGTACCCGATGCCAGAATCCGCTACAACCGTGTTCCATGCATTGTTGTAGTAGGCGTCGATCGCCCATTTCGTCGTACGCTCTCCTAACTGGATAACCTCTTGCAACATGGCGCAATTAAAGGTTATTGCCGCGGGGGGAACAAAAACGACGGTATCGGTTTTAATCGAATCGGGCGTGGCAAAATAAGTTGATTCAGCGGTATCGATCATATTAGAGGGTCCATATGCAGATCCGCGAGTATGAAGGGCAGTTGCCGCAGATCCGGCCAATAAATTGCTTTTAAAAGTGCCTAATATCCAGCTGTACATACCGACGGCAGCGGCGGAATCATTCGGGATAATCAATCCGGTGCTGTCCGGTGGATTGTTTAACAGCATCGTGGTATTCCGGCCTAACGCAGTGAAATAATAGCTCCACAAGTCAGTGACGGTGCGAACCTGGTTCGTCGTGTTACCGTGCCAGAACCATACATCATTCGATAGTATGGACTGATTCGTTTCGGAGGGAAGATAGGAATCTCCCTTGAGTTCGCCAAAAGTTAATGAATCGAAATCCCCATTATTCCCACAACCCACTATAAGAGCCCTGTTTATCGTCGACCAACACATTGAAGTCATTCCCGACACGATTTCGCTGCCGATATAATGGAGGTCGATGGCTGAAGGGGAAGCCGTAGTGGCGGCATTGCAATCGCCCCAAATAACGCACTGGGGCTGTATTGCACGAATAGTATCGGCCCACCGGTCCCAGGTCGCCGCAGCTATATGGCTCCCCACGGTAGATCCGTCCCACCAGATTTCGTCAACCTGGCCGTAATTTCTCAACAACTCTGAAAGTTGATTGGCCATATAGGTAGCGTATGCCGGTGAGGTATTATAGGTGTCATTGTTATTTACAATAACCTGGTTCGCGTCCCACGGGGATACGTAGAAACCGACCTTCAATCCCCATGCGTGACACGCATCGGTGAACATTTTCACCACATCGCCCTTTCCTCCCATCCAGGCGGTGTCGTATTTAACCGAATGTGTGGTATAGGCGCTCGGCCACAGGCAGAAGCCGTCGCAATGTTTGGCGGTAAGAATTGCGGATTTGAAACCCGCCATTTTGAGAATGCGACACCACTGATTGCAATTAAGTTTGCCGGGAGTAAACAGGTTGACATTCATATTTCCGGGCGCCCAATCCTGAGTATAATAAGTACCCAGGCTGAAATGGACAAATGCTTGCCTCTCCCGGCTGAACCATTCAACCTGCCTGGTACTTGGCGTCAGGCCATACGGAGCCGGCGCAGTCTGGGCATATACCGTGGCGTCGGCAATTATTCCCGACAGAAAAAGCGCAATAAAGAGCACCTTACCGGCATAAAGCAGCTTCCTGTGAAGCATAGCTCACCTCCTGTTGGAGTTACATGGATCTGATGAATTTACAGGGATTCGAATGTACCTACCACTTTACCAGAGCATCCTGCTCCTTCTGGTTCATATAGCATAATTTTATCCAATCCGGACCATACGCCTCATTCGCAATCCGCACTTCGTCGATCATACCGCGGAACGCGCAGAGTCCCTCCATCGTGTCTGCCGGTATCGATAAAAATTTTCCAATCGACTCGTCGTCACCCGTATTCCGCGCTTCCGCGGATGCAGTGATGGTTATCGTGCTGTCGGCAAGCGAACCATTTATATAAAAATATTGCGCCATTCCTTTCCTGATGCCGACGATATAGGTCCAGACCTTTGCCGATGGAAGGCCGTTGGTAATGAACCAGCCCGCCTTGTCGTGGTACTCGACAAATTCCCATCGCATGGTCGTGGAAGGGACCGACTGTTTAAGCTTCAAATAATACTGCTCGTCGCTTTTGCCGACGACAAGGTGGAATCCATCGTCGAGCGTGTCGGCGTACGCCCATGCGGAAATCGTGTAAATGCCGTTCTCCGGAAAATTCAGTTTACTTGTGGCAGTTCCGTTCATGCGGATGAAATTCGATGAACCATTGAATGACCTGCACAGTCCGATCGTTCCTGCAACGCTTGCCGGCGCGGTGTCCGACGGCGTACCATCGTAATGATTGGCGGTTGCGTCTTTCGCAATGCCGCCGCCCGTCTCGCCCAGATGCCAGACGCCTTGAAAACCATCGGCAGTATCGAATACCGCAGCGCTATTCGATTGAGCGGCAGCATTGCCGTTTCCCCATTGCATGACAAGTGATTGCGTGCTGTCGTTCCCATAAACCGTGTCCACCCTCACCCAGATTTCCGCCTGTTGCGTTCCCGCATTCCACCGCTCGATCTCATACGACAACGGTGCACCATTTGATGTCGCAAACCTGATGTCGCTGCCGTCGCTCTTCGCCTGCCCGAAATTAAAATTACTCGCGGTCAAACGAACAAGAACCGGAAAATTGACGACGTTTCCTGGAACACCTGCGCCCGAAGGGGTGGTGTTGAGGCACAACCGTGCAGAATAGCGCCATTGTGCGACTGCGGTATCGTTGGAAGCAACTTGAATGCCGGTTGCAAGAACGCTCGCGGTTGCGGAGGTGGCTTGTGACGCAAAATCAACGGATGCAATAGTGCCGGCAGGAACTTTGCCGAGCAGTGCTAACCGGCAGCTGCCGAAGGATGCGGCAATCCCGGTTCCCGGAATGTAAACATACCCGTTCGCAGCGTCCGCCGAGTCCGGTACAGCGGCAATGATGGCGCCGGGCACGGCCAGAACCGCAACCGGAGTACGAGTTGTATCGCCTTTCGGCACAATGCCGGTGATCAGCGCGTTCGTTCCGGATTTCTGCTTCGTCGCAACTATCGAATAAGTAGCCATTGAATCGAACGCTTTGAGGCGAAATGCTCCGGTAGCATCGGTTGTATCCGAACTCAATCGCATCAGGGCGACATCCCGAATCGGATCGTACCCGGCAGGGTACAAGGTAACGACGGTGGAGCAGGCGGGAGAACCGTCGCGATTTATCACTTTTCCAATAACCGTCTCCGAGCTGCTCCCTCCCGTGGATGTGGGCGCCGTGCAACGCAAGGCGTACAAAAGCACAAGGGTCGACATCAAGGCTGCGCCACGAAGCGGTTTATGCATCATCAACCCCATTCCCATGAGGGTCGGACATGGGGAAAAATTGCATATTGAGCTGGAATACCCGATCTGCAGCCCGGTCTTTTCCCGCCAGCATTACAATTTTATTTCTCAGTACCGCCAGTTCCTCCTTGATCGCCGTTACGGTTGCTTTCGATATTCCAAGGGTAAGCGTCGATAGGTTGATATGCTCTATTCCGAACCGGTCGATTGATTCGTTTGCAAGTGCCATGACTTCTTTTTGAAAGTTAATAACATTAAGCAATGTCACATTCGTATTGGGTTTAAGATCACCGGTGGTGATCGCCGTATCGGGTATAAAAAAATACCCGTCTTCGTTTATTTCAACGAGATCGAGCCGTTCGAGCAGGGCAAGCGCCCGTTTCGCCTCATCCGGCTGGATTCGCGGATTAAGAATCCCGGCAATCTTTTTATAATTGGCTTCATCATCCCTGAAATTGCCGATATTTACAAGAGCCCTGATAGCACTATAATACCATTTGTTATAATACTCATATTTTGTTGAATCCACCATTTGGGCTTTCGCCTTCTGGCATGCCATCATTCTTTCAAAAAACTGCTCACGTTCCCCGGGCGTCCCGGACTCATTGAAAAAAACCATGTTTTCAAAATATTCCGCCTCCTTTTTAGCATGTCCCATGGCTGCGGAAAATTTGAAAATAAGCGCCCTCCCCAAATTCTGGCGCCCTTCAACGACGTCCTTGTACAACCCTATGGAATTAATCCCGGCTTTTTTCGCGAAATAGCGGTATGAGAAATTCTTATTCAATTGCTTGCGATTATAGTAGTAATCCGCCAGATACCGGCGGTAATCGGTATAGTCGAAAATTGAAATTATTGAATCTTTCCTTTTCATGATTTGCTTGTTCACAAAATAATATTAAAGACAAAAAATACCTATCAAATAAAGCACAACCCTGATAGATAACGTTCTGAATTTACGGAACAATCATGTTACTAATAATTATCGTATTTTATTGTATCATAATAAGTTGCAGATTATTTTATCGATATTAAAGACCGATTTTATTGCTATTTTACGGAACGAGGCGATAGCCATTATTTACTATTGAGTATAATCTCACTGCATTTCTCAATTTTTCCGCGAAAGCCCTCTCTCTCAGCATAGAGGAGGCCTCGGGAATAAATTAAGATTTTCAGGCAGTTCCGTGGCATGGGACCCGGCTTTGATCATATAGTATTGAATTTTGTTTGAACTAAATGGCATCTTTTTCGACGGAACAAATGTATTTTTTTTTGGGGAGCATTGCCGGAGCAGCGGATCAAACCATAGCCGCAGGGCGGGAATAAATGCAATCGGTCGGGTCTGAAAGAAAATTTCCGTTTGCCGCTGCCTTGAATACCGCCGGTTTTCTCGGCGCAATCCTCTTCATCCTGATCTATATCGATCCGCCGGTTATCTATTCGAACAACGGCTTTGACCTTTACAACTGGGTACAGGTGGTTCACCTCAAGGACCGGTCACCGGATCGTGCCGATTATCCGGGAACCAGTCCGTATTCGATTTACAACATGGAACTCACCGGGCCCTTTTTCCGGAAGGCATGCAGCCGACCCGGCGGGTTTGCGTATCTGGCCGTATGCACAATTACTGCAGCCTGCCATTTTTCGCTTCCGGGAGCTGCTGCGATACTGCTGGTCTCTCTCCTTCTATTCTGGGCGTTCCCCTTGTATATAAAAAATTCAGGAGGACCGGCTCTCCTGATCAATCGATGGCTTCCCGGTGTTTTTGTCATTCTTTCGTGCTGCCGGTACGACCTTTACTGGGTCAACTATTGTATTGCCGTTACCGGAGCATTGATTCTTACCATTGCTTATCAAAAAATATCCCGGAATAGCGGAGCGGCAATAGCCGTTTTCTTCGCTCTTTTCTGGCTTTCCTATTATCTATTCCAATGGTCATCCCTCCTGTTTGTTATGTTTGTCTTCCTACATACGGTCTGGACTCGTCCGCAACGGGTTGCGCCGCTTGGCATTATCGCCGCTGTCGCGCTGACGGGATTCTTTGTCATGGAAAACCGTATTCTGCCGGTGGAGGACGCAATTCGATGGAAGGAGTTCATCGCGAGGCCATTACCACCGCTTGCTGTCATCTGCTATTTCCCGCTTATTACGCTGGGGGTAAGGCTGCAGATTCCCTGGATTCCCCGGAATACCCGGCAACGAACCGGCTTCGTTCTGATAAGGTCAGCGCTACTTTTGCTGATTATTGGAGGGGCCATGTTCCGATCGATTTCGGACCCCGTGATGCGCGACACCCGCGCAATCGGGCGAACTATGCATCATATGCTGAACGGGAAGTGGGAAACGATACTCAGGGAGGATGCCTCGCCGATACTCCGGAACAAATCCGCGACTCTGCTTCAGGTTCTCATGGTCAACGTGGTGGATCATGCACTCTGCAAGACCGGCCGCCTGGGCGATGCCATGTTCTCGTACCCGCAGTCACTTTACTTTCCAGAATCGCTGCTGCTGCTCCGGAGCACGCATACCGGCGGGTTCGCCAATTGGATTGCGGCTCTGGAATTGCAGATGGATCTGGGAGGAGCCAGCATGGCAGAAAGGATATCCGGTGAGCTGATGGAAAATATGGGGCCCTATCCATTCCTATTAGAAAGGAGGGCCCTGATCCAGGCCGCCAAGGGGAATGATGAGGCTGCAGCCGTTTATTGTCACCGGTTAAGCGGCATGCCTTTTTATCACGGGAAGGCGGAAAGCCTCCTTGTCATGATCGGAAACGAAACTATCAAGTACAACGACCGGGTTGCGCACCTGGTCGCCTGCATGGATACTTCCGATTACCTGCTGTTTCACCTTCCGGACGATTCGATTCTCGGCAACCTCTTAAGGAGGAACCCTTCCAACCGGATGGCATGGGAGTATCTGATTGCTTATTATCTGCAAACCGGACAGCCGTCAAAAATTCTTGGTGAAATCGGCAGATACCGTGAGTTCGGCTATGAACAACTTCCTTTTGATTGGGACCAGGCACTTTGTATTTCGCTGCGCGAGAATCCGAGCCTTAATGCCAACCAGATGCCCGCGGTGCCTCAGGATGAGACCGTCGCTCGCTATGATCGCATTCTCAGTGCTTGCGCATTATACCGGGATTCCCTGCCCAACGCCGCCATGGCGGCACTGGCTCCATCTTTTGGGTCGACCTACTTCTTTTTCTATTTGTTCGGGTTTACTCCCGGGAGTGTGCGATGACCCGCATTATACTGTTCACCATAATCGGGCTCATCCCGCTTCTTACAGCTTGCCGCCCCTCCCCGTCCGCCATAATCGAGCACGCCGTTCCGCTCGGACGTCTCCCCCGTATCGAGCCCGACTATGCAGGGATAACGCTCCCGCCGAACATTGCTCCTCTTGATTTCAAGCTGCTGGAGCCGTGCACGTCGTTTCTGGCTGAGTTTTCGTCGACGAACGGCGCGGCCCTCGCCATTGCCGGAAACGGCGGATCGGTCCGGATTCCTCCGAGCAGATGGCACCGGCTCCTTGAAGCAAACAAGGGGGAGCCGTTGCACATCACGCTTTACTTTCAAGATAGTTCCCGGCGCTGGTATGCCGCACAAACCATCAACGATACCATCGTCGCCGCTCCTATCGACCGTTTCGTTACCTACCGCCTCCTTAATTTCCAGTACAACTATTCAAGCGACATCAAAGTTTGTGAACGCGACCTTGAGTCCTTCCGTGAACGGATACTGCTCAACGGCGCCAATTATCCCTGGGGGTGCTGCAACTGCCATACGCCGCTCAACAACGACCCGCGAAGCTTTACGGTGCAATCCCGGAGCAACGTATTCGGCAGCGCAACGCTCATTGGGAGAAACGGCAGGATCACGCCCATTTCGTCGCGACTAGGGTATACCGCCTGGCACCCGACCGGAAAACTCATCGCATTTTCGATTTATAAAGTAGAACAGTGCTTTCATGCGGTCGGCAGGAACTTCATAGACGTATATGATAAGAATTCTGCTATCGTTATTTTCAATACAGCGACGAATGCGATAGATCCGATGCCAGCCCTCACGGATAATCGGTTTCTGCAGACCTGGCCCTCATGGTCGCCTGATGGACGCTATCTCTATTTCTGCAGTGCTCCGGTGCTGTGGACCGATTTTACACAATCCCCTCCCGATAATTACGACAAGGTAAAATACTCCCTGTGCCGCATCCCCTATAATCAGGCCGATAATTCATGGGGAACCGTAGACAGTGTGCTCACGACCGGTGAAACCGGGCTCAGTATTTCCCAGCCGCGGATTTCGCCGGATAACCGGTTTCTGCTCTTCTGCATGCACGAGCGGGGTGCCTATCCCCATACGCAGAAAAGCAGCGATCTCTATTTGATGGATCTGGGCAGCAGAAAAATCCGGCGGCTCGATATCAACAGCGAGTACAGCGAAAGCTGGCATGGCTGGTCATCGAATGGGCGGTGGATACTCTTTTCCTCGAAGCGGGGAGGCGGGATTTTTACCAGGCTCTATTTCAGCTATGTTGACAGCAGCGGTTGCGCGCACAAGCAATTCATCTTGCCGCAGGAAGATCCTTCGTTTTACGATTCATTCATAAAATGCTGTAATGTTCCGGAATTCGCCATTTCTTCGGTAAAATTTGACCAACGGGATCTGCTCCGGGCGATTCGCTCCAGCTCTAAAATAAAAGTACCGCTGCCGGCAATAGGTACGACTCCACCTAACCTGCATTTTCAGTGACAGGGATTTCGTTCATGCCTCAACTGCCATCAATCAATCGGCAGTGGGAATTATGCAATTGTCATGGATCTCCTGCCCGATAGCGCACGATTCCGGACTCCTCAGTTCGCTTCCATTACTTTTTTTTCTACCGTGGTGACAGCGCCGGCCTCGTTCTTGATTTTTACCGTCAAGAGATAAGTACCTGCAGGAAGGTTGCCGTGTATCGATCGAATCCCGATGGCCTGTTGGCCTGCCCGCAGCGCACTTCCGGCGCGGTGCCCGTTCCATACGGCCCGTCCCTGCAGATCGGCGAGGGTCAGGTCGGCCTCTTGCGCTTTAAGCGATGGCGAGAGCGAAAAATACAGCGTTGAATTGCAGATTCTTACATTGCCCAGTGATGGCAATGCATATGCCGGTTCGGCTCCCCGGACCGCGCTGGTCCCGACGATTCTGAGCGTATTGATTGAGTTTGGCGGCAGTGTGGCGGAAAACATTTCGCCGCCGATTTTTATTGTGATCGGAGTCGGACCAGACGACCCGTTTCCCGTGACAAAAATGATGTCGCCGTTGGGATTCCGGAAGGCGGCGCTCGTGAGATTTGAAATGTTGTTGGTGATAAACTTTACCGCGCGCGCGCCCACCTGAACGTAATAGCTTATATGCTTTTGAGCATAGAATTCCGGGTTGTAGGTGACCTGCAATGCAGCGGTATCGACATTGATCATTACATATTGAGCCCATCCCCAGCCGCTCTGGCTCGTCTGATTGTTAACCATATTCCACTGATCGTAAACGGATGCACGGCCGGTCGATAAAAACGGCATCTCCGAGGAGAAAATGGTCCAGCCTGCGGACCAGTCCTGGACCTGGGTGGCGGCGCCAATGGTGCCGAAGTTCGACTCTGTTTCGTAAAACGGAATTGAAGGATAAGATGCCACCGCCTGGGGTCCCCAGGTTGGATCTTCAAATGAATGGCTGATAACGTTCACGAAGTCGGCAATCACGGAATCCTGCATGAAATCGGTTACAAAATCGGTATAATTCTCGCAGCAGTATACTCCCAGGATGATTCTCGCCGTGACGTTATCCTGCCTGAAGCGCGGAATCATGAAATTGTGATAAAAATTTATCTCCTGGGTGCTGGTCCACCCGCAGGTAGGGTAATTTTCGGTATTCTGGGACGGCTCGTTCTGGCAGGTAATCGATTCGATATTGATCCCCTTTGCCTGGAATGCCTTTACCGCCCTATCCAGGTACAGCGCATAGGCAGCAAGCGTTGCGGAATCCTCCTTGATGGTGCCGTCCGCAAAGTTATCGTTGGACTTCATCCATGCAGGCGGGGTCCACGGCGAAGCCCAGAACCGCAAGTTCGGCTTGTAAACCTGTGCCTGCTGGATCAGGGGAATCAGTTTGAGAGAGTCGCGATGGAGATTGAAATTTTTCATTTGATAGTCGGCACTGTCGTCATCGAGCGAATAATAACTGTCGGCGAAATCGTTGGCTCCTATCGGCATGCGGCAAAAGTTAAAATTGCAACCCGAAGTATCGAAAAGCCCGCGGATGACGCTATCCTGCCCTGCTGCACTCAGGTGGTGGATAGCATCATACATCTTCTCCTGGAAACAGCCGCCGAATCCCTCAATTATCTGGTACCCGGAATCAGGAAATATTTCGATGTAACCGGTTGTAGCCGCCCATGCACTTCCCGCCCGCGCTCCACTATCGACCCAGGGGATACAGTATGGGGCGGAGCTTGCATTGGGCAACCCTATCGTTGTGCGGAAGTAAGCGGTCTGAACAGACTGTGCAAAAGAAGATAGGGCAAAAGTCAGTACCAAGATTGGCAGGACTACAAAATGCTTCATCGGTTTCATAACATCATTCCCCCGGGTTATGTTTGCATTAAGAAAATAATAATATGCAATAAAATGGATAAAAAATTATATCCTTCACCATATGATGCGTTTTGAGCGGATTCAGGTATAAAGCAAGGTTCAATGTCGACGAATTTCTACCAACGTCCTCAGAAATGGGAAAGAACAGCAGAGGCGGGTAAAAAAAGATCATGAGAGGGCTGAAGGAAGGCATCCCACACTACTTTTTGCTCATTTTTCATGACAACGCCCGCCTCGTTCGTACTAGTTACGATAACGAGACAGGCGTTGTCATGCAGTTGCCGATCACCGCCCAAATTGCATAAGTCATTTGCCCCATAACCGAATGGCTCAACGGCCTGTTTTGACCTATTCCCGGACGACTATCTTCCCGGTCAACTTTTCTCCCCTCGCCTGGGCATGCACGATGTAGGAACCTGTCGACAAGCCTTTTCGCAGGTCGATTGCACCCACCATCGTACTGAAGTGCTCCAGGAGCCGTCCCTGCAGGCTATAGATTGAAACAGTCAAGGGAGACCCTTGAAGGTTAAGCGCCCTGACCATGGTGCCGGCGATCGACAGAGCCGGAAGGCTGGCATGTGCGCCCGCCTGCTGCAAGGTTCCGCTGGCTGTTGCCGTATCGGTTAGCAGCAGCAGCGACAGGCTCTGCTGGGGCATAGGGATCGTGTCGATCCAGGGCGTTCCCACGGTGTAGGTAAAGGTCGATACCGGCTTGAGCATGGCGAGCCACTGCGCTGAGTCCATCGAACTCCACTGCGCCGTCGTCGGGGTTTTCGGCTTTCCCTGCTTCTCCCATACCGCATACGCATTGCTGTGCAATGAATCGACCCGATAATGGGTGACCGTTATGGTCTTTCCACTCGGGAACGGCAGAGCATTTACGGTCAGGTGCACCAGGTTGGAATCGGCAAAACCGGCAAGCGTCTGGTAGAAATTGTACACCATTATTTCCACTTCAGTCGAATCGCTGTTCATGGTGGCGAACGCATCCACGCCATCATTCGTGCCGGTGCCGCCCGTGCATGAAATACGGGTGGAACCCATCATGTGGAGCAGCTTGAACGCATTGAAGGCCGCCTTCCGGATTCCCTGGTAGGTGATGAGACCATAAACCTGCCCGAACGGGAGACCACCGGTGGCGGTGGCGCCCTGCTCTTCCATATAGGAGGCCCCGTTATTGCCGTTCTCATCAAAGCAGTCTGATATCGCCCAATACGAAAGTATCGCGGGAAGAGAGTCCCCCTGAAGGTAGTCGTCGAGAACGAGCTTGATGGTTTTGGCAACGAAGGGCGCATTGACATGTGAATCCATGGCATATGCTGCAGCGTCGGTGCTTCCTCCCGGCCCGCAATAGCAGGAATTGTATTCAGTATTGACACTGGCTATTTTCAGGCCGCTGCTCTTTATCAGGCCATCGCGGGTTGCATTGTCACTGGCCATACTTGCCGGATTGGCAGTGCCCCCCGATCCGCTGCCTCCATAATCGTGGTTACTGAGAAAATTGATCGGCACATGGTTGTTCTCGACAAACGTAAGAAAAGCCTGGTTGTCGCCGTTATTGTCTACCGCCGGCCCACCGACTATCAGGTTCGAATCTGCACTCTTTATGCCTAACGCCAAATACTTATACATGCTGTCTTCCTGGGCGGTTGTGCCGCTGAAGAATCCCGAGTAATCGGGTTCGTTCCATGATTCCCAGTACCATTTCTCGACCCGTGCCTGTCCATAGGTCGCAATGCAATGACCGGCAAGGTTAGCCATGAATCTCTCCCACATCTGCCAGTTACTCGGCGGGCTGATCTGGTTACCACCGCTGGGTTGCAGATTCTTCGGACAGAAATCGAGTTCCATCACCGGATCCAGGCCGCATCTGGTAAGAATCCTTATGAGTGAGTCGAATATTGTATAACTATAGGTCGGGGTATCATTGACATTGCCGTCCCAGTGAAACAGCCCGATGCTGTCAACACCGTCCCAGCCCATGAGCATGCCATGCCCGCGAACCGACTTAAATCCGGCCTCCTGAGATCCGATCGTAGCTGCCGTCTGCCATACCGGTTTCAGGCATTCAATCATCCCACCGCGCCCGACACATTGCTCCCAAAAGTGGGGGACCGACCCCTGTTTTGTCGCGCTGGTGATGGTCAGGGCAACCGTATTCACATAAGCCGCAGAAACGGTGCCTGAACCAAACATGCCGGCAGCTACAAGGGTAAGGAATGACAGCTTCATCGAATTAATAATCTTCTTTACCATCGTACTCCTCGCATTCGGTATCGGGTGATTTAAACATAGTGTGTGGTATGCTGGCGCCCTACCCTAATAGAACACCGATATCCTGCCCTCCCTTCACTTTCCGAAGGACTGGCAGGATACCGGTGCCGTTTCAATGCTCAATGTGCTGTACGCACCGTTACAAATTCCGCTCCTCAGTTCAGTGCCGTCACCTTATTCTCAACGGTCATGACTGCGCCGGACACATTCCTGATCTTTGCCTCAATCAGATAGGTGCCAGAAGGCAGGCTACCGTGTTCCGACCGAATAACAAAGGTCTGCTTATCACTTCGCAATGCACTGCCGGAGCGGTGCCCGCTCCATACGGCACGTCCCTTCAAGTCGGTGAGCGTGACATCCATTTCGCGCACATTTATTGCGGACGAGAGAGAAAAAGTGAGCATGGAGTTGCGGATTCCCAGATTCCTCAGCGGACTCGGAGCATAGTTATTCAGTTGCATATCATGCCGGACAGCGGTGGAGTTGACAATCCTGAGCGAATTGAACGAGTTCGGCGGCAACGTGGCTTTGTACATCTCATTGTTGCCGACCTTCACCGTGAGCGGGAATGCTGAGGTGCTCGTATTGGCCATGACAAGAATGATATCCCCGTTGGGATTGAGGAAAGCGTTCGTGTTGGCTGGAGCGGTACCGGTATTCGTGAACCTGATCGCTTTGGCGCCCGGCTTCACGTAATAGCTGAAATGCTTCATTGCATAGAAGTGCGGGTTGTAGGTGACATTCTTACTTTTCTGGTTCACATTGATCATTTCATATTGTTCCCAGCCCCAGCCGCTAAAGTTTGTGGTATCATTGACCACATCCCACATATCGTAAGCAGAGGTGCTGTCGTTCATAAACTGCGATATATTCTGGAATTCGGTAAGTCCCGCGGCCCAGTTCTGCACGAGGCCTGTTCCCGGAGGGCCGGGACCAAAGGGAGCTTCGGTTTCGACGAACTGGATTGAGGGATATGCGGCCACGGCTTCCGGCCCCCACTCGGGGTCCTGATACGAATGGCTGGTAACATTGACAAAGTCTTTCACCACCGTATCACTCATAATCGATGTTACCCAGTCCGAATAGTTGCCGCAGCAGAACACTCCACATATTATCCTGGTACTGAGGCTATCCTGCTTGAAGAGCGGGATCATGTATTTGTGATAGAATGAACGCTCCAGAGTATCGACCCATCCGCATTTTGGATACCCCCCGGAATTGATGGTCGGCTCGTTCTGGCAGCAGATGGAGGTAATGTTGATCCCGCAGGCCTTATAAGCCTGGACCCATTTTGCAAGATAGAGCGCCCACGCGGCCTGCGTCAGAGAGTCGGACTTCATATTGCCGCTGGAATACTGATTGTTGTCATGCATCCAATGCGGCGGGCTCCACGGACAACCCCAGAACTGGGCGTTCGGATTGATGGCCTGAGCCATATGGATCATGGGTATCTTTTTGGTCGAGTCGCGGTGGATGGTGAAATGGGTCATGCTGTAATCATTGGTGAACGAGTCCTCCGAAATGGGGGCGGGCAAGCTGTCGTCGAAATCGCAACAGCCGATCGGCACACGACACCAGTTGAAGTTGCAGCCCGATGTATCGAAAAGTGCGCGCATGACGCTGTCCTGGCCAGCCGAATCAAGCACCTGGATGGCGTCCCACCACTTTTCCTGGATGGCGCCGCCCCATCCGGTAATCGTTTGATATTGGGTATCCGGAAAGATCTGGGTGTAGCTGGTCGTGGTCGCCCAAGTCGTTGCGGCCTTGGCTCCGCTGTCGACCCACGGAATGCAATAGGGTTTAGCGGTGGCATTAGGCAGCCCTATAGTTGTGCGGAGGTAGGCGGTCTGTGCAAACAGCGAAACGGCAAAAAGCAGAAAAATGCATGCTTTGAAAATCTGCCTTTTATGGTACATGGTATCCCCCCGAAAAAATGGGTTGATGGTTAACCTTTGGTTTAGTTTTTATATTTCTGCACTATTTTAGACTTTTTATCCGCTGCGGCAGACGATACAATCGGCAAATCCACCGCTGTGCTACAACACTAGTACACTATTTAACATTTTAAGGATGATGTTTTAAATATAATCAAAAATTCATGAAGTAGCTATTATTTTTTGCTGAATTATTAATTATTTGTCCGGGTTGTGTCCGATTTTTCCCAAAACTCACCTAAAAATGCAGTGAACGGTCATTGGTCTTAAAACTTGAGAAAAAAAACTATTATTTCCGGCAGCAGCTGATTCTCTTTGCAAGAAATGCTGAAAGAAATCTTATCTGGACTGCCTGTGCTTTGCTACAATTCATCGTTGTGCATGCGCGTTGGTTGTTACCCGTACAGAATCGATGGTTTCACCGAGATTCGCAAGAATTTGCGCGATTGTTTTTGCCCGTACCTCATCGCCGGAGGACTTTACCGATCCAAGAGCCTTCCGAAGTACAGAATTTGCATCAATCCACTGCCCTTGTTGCACTAAAGCGAAAGCAAGATTCCGGAGCGGGGCAATTGCATCCGGGCTAATTTCCAATGCCTGACGGTAATGAGCGATCGCCTCGTCAGTCCGGCCTATTTGCGCAAGCAGTATGCCAAGGTTGTTGTGTGCTTCTGCATTATCGGGGTTGATTTCCAACGCCCTCCGGAAATGAGCAATGGCCTCTTCTATCCGACCGGTTTGGGCCAGCAGGATGCCGAGATTGCAGTGAGCTTCGGCATTCCCGGGGTTAAGATCCAATGCCTTCCGGTAATGTCCAACTGCCTCATCCGTCCGACCCATTTGCGCCAGCAGGATCCCTATATTGTAATGAGCATTCCCATTGCCGGGATCTATTTCCAATGCCTTTAAAAAATGAACCATAGCCTCATCGGTTTGTCCCATTTTTGCCAGCAGAATGCCGAGATTGTAATGAGCATCGGCATTGCCGGGGTCAATTTCCAATGCTTTCAAAATATGAGCCATGGCCTCATTCAACCTCCCGGATTGTAACTGTATATTGCCCAGGTTGATATGAGCCTCCACATAATTCGGGTCAATTTGCAACGCCTTCCCTATTAGTACTGCAGCTTCGTCCAGATTTCCGGTTCCGGCCAATACATTGCCCAGGTTGGCGTAGGGTTTGGCAAAGTCGGGATTGATTTCCAAGGCCTTCCGGTAACAGGCGATGGCCTCCTCGGTTCGTCCGGCACCGGCCATTAAAACACCCAGGTTATTGTAGGCAATCCAGCAATTACCGTTTTTCCGAATAGTCGTCCGGTAGAGCGTCTCGGCATTGGCATAGATCCGTGCTTGTTGGAATGTCAAAAGGGCCAGTATGGCAACAATAAGCACCGGAAGCATCCCGCGGGGTACTCCAATAATATTTCTGGAAAGCGACGAGAGGGTACTCACCCCCGCTGCACCAATCACCATGGGACCTATCGCGGCAAGATACACCCAATGGTCGGCAACAAAGGAAAACCGAAAGGCATATTGACTGATGAAACCTGAAACGGGAAAAAGCATCACCGCAAAGTACAGAAGCGCAGCAAAAGGGCCTCGCCACCGGTTCCGGATCGCAAACAGAAAGCCTGCAAGGGTAAGTGCGGCAGCAGGAAAGAGGTATTGCCACCACGCCGCCGCGTCGATATTCCAGCGCGGATAGAAGAACATCAGATTACCCGGCCAGGCTATTGTGCCCAGGTAAAACCAGAACGCCCTCCCGGCAATGAGGCACCTATCAATAAATGAAAAAGCAAATTCGATCCCCTTGGTGCCTACAAAGCGGTGTTCAACCCAGATAGTAATAAAGCCATACGCCAATGCAACCAGGAAAAACGGAATGAGCGGCAGCACATCCCGTTTCCACGATAGCCGGCCCCGTTGCCACCAGAAGATGATCGGCAGCACTATTGGCAGGGGGGCAATCGAGGTTTTCGAGGCAAGTCCCGCGAGAAAGAGCAATAATGCGGCAATCAGGAATGCTTTTTTCCGTTCCCGATCGAATCGCAGGTACGCAAGGATCGCAGCGAGGAAGAAAAACATGGATAGAACATTTTTCAATTCGGTAATCCAGGCTACGGATTCCACCATGACCGGATGCAGTGCGAATATCCCGCCTGCAAGCCAGGCCGCCCGTATGCCGAGTTTCCGTAAAATGCGTACCAGTAACAATGAGGAAAAAAAATGCAGCAGTATATTGAGGAAATGGTAGCCGAGCGTCGATTCACCCCAGAGATGATATTCCAGCCAGAATACGGTATGCACCAGTGGATAGTACTGTACCGTTGCTCCGGGATGTATCCAGATGCTCGCCAGACCATCTAGGGAACGAAGTCCCGGCGAGGTTATGTTAATATCATCATCCCACAGCAGCTTGCCGTTCCAGGCGGGCCGGTAGGCCACAAGCGTGACCACAAGCAGCAGGAGCCTAAGAACCCAATCCCGGTTCCATGAAAATGGCCGTGCCGGCTTTTCCATTGACTTAGGGCAGCGCGTTGATCTTTAATACATAGACGCCATCCGTTATGCCAAAATCCCTTTGAAGATCGATGACGTTTTTCTTCAGGACTTTCTGTCCCACCAGTTTTCCGATGCAGCTGTACACTGCGACCGACTTGGACCTCCCCGCGAACGCCCTGTCGAGAACGACATAACCGGTTGCCGCTTTCACGGTCATGTTGAAAGGTGTCAAATGGACCGGTGGAGCTTCAACAAGGACGCCGACAGGGCAACCCGATACCTGGGTACCGGAATACTGTATAACGCAATCGGGGTTCTGAGTGATAGTATCGGCAATACCGTGTCCGCCGGTCACATAGACGATATTGAAGACCCGGTTCTTGAGCATGCCGGTAAAACTTCCGTTCCGGGCGCCGATAGTCACCTGCTTCGCAGCATCGTTATAGGTGATCGGTATCGTTGCATAGGCGCCGGTTTCGTAATTGTAATTATCGCCTTCGTCTTCATAGAGGGTAAAACTCCCGTTGGCTCCCGTATACACCCGCAATTCAATGGTATCGGCCTGCTTCTGTGAAGCGTACCTGATTTTTGGACCCATGGGCAGGATCGCGCCGGCTCTCGCGTAAATCGGGATGATCGTTGAAGGCGCTGATACGTTGGTGAGCGTGGTGCCCGTAGCATAGGTTGCAGACGTTCCGGTCCAGAAATTGTACCAGGTTCCGGCCGGCAGGTAAACGTTGCGGCCCGTGGCGTTCGCGGTGTGCACCGGGTTGATAAGAAGTGCAGGACCAAACATGTACTGATCGGCGATGTTTTTTACGTTCGTATCGCCGGGAAAGTCAAACCACAGCGCCCGCGTCATGGTATAGGCCTGATTCGTTTCCATCCATGCAAGAGAGTAAATATAGGGCAGAAGGCGGTAGCGCAGAAGGTCGTAGGCGGTGGCGATCGGCCGCACGGTTGCATCCATGTTGTAAATTTCCGTGGCACGGGACCCATGAACGCGGAAAATGGGGAAAAAGGTCCCGGCCTCGAACCACCGTGACAGGATATCGTCTGTAGGATTATTCTGAAATCCCCCTATGTCGGAACACCAGTACGGGTAGCCTGCCATGGACAAATTGATTCCGCCGCTCACCGTGGTTGCAACATTCCCCATGTCGCTACCGCTGAGATCGCCGTTCCAGTACATCGTTGAATACCGCTGCTGACCGGCATAAAATGAACGGGTGAGATTGACAACGCGCTTGGCAGTAGACACTGCACGCTGATTTTCGTAGATATTTTTAGCCTGTGCAATCGGATAGGCATTCGCATAGGTTTCAATCGCGCCAAGATTGGTGTTCATGCTATGGAGATAATCACATTCAGGCTCGGTGGCATCGCACCACCAGGCGTCTACACCGTTACTGAACGCCGAAGAGTTTATATATCCCCAGAAGAGGCTCAGCGCCGTCGTATCGAAGGGATCCATATAATTACCGGCGGTTGCACTGTTACATGAATCGGTAATGAAATGCGGCTGCATTGCCGTATAATTCGAGGTACCCGAAACGAACGTGGACCAGATAGAAAGGGCAAAATGGCAATTATCGCTATGAATGGTCGATATCCACGAGGATGGAGGCGGCGACGTGTAGGTACTGCCCCAGGTAAATGACCCGTATGCCGTCCACCAGTCCCAGTCCTGCACGATGCAGTCGACAGGAATGCTGTCGGCGCGATAGGTTGAAACCGCAATGAGTATGCTGTCCGAACTCGAATACCGGTTCTTGCACTGCCAGAAACCGTATGCCCATTTGGGGAGCATGGGCGCCTGCCCGGTGAGGTTGCGGTAACCGGCGATTATGGAGTCGAATTGCGGGCCGTAAATATAAAAGTAGTCCCAGCTGTTATTGAGCAGGAAACTGGCCGTAAAGTTGAGCGGCGAGCTTTTCGTGGCGTGGCAGCAGAAGTTCATCAGGACTCCATAGCCGCTCGTGGTCATGAAAAAGGGGATGATGTCCATCCAGTTGGTTTGATGCATATCGAAGCTCCAGGAACGCCCATTAATCTGGCCCGTTCTGTCGGGCGGGAGGGTCGTGCTGCACCAGTAGTCGGTTTCGGTCCAGCCACCCGAGGATTCCGAAAGGTTTCCCAACCCATAGACCGCCTCGCTCGCAGGAGAATTAAATTGGAGCGTCCCGGAATCGCCAGCCTGCCCGCTCCTGGTGACCGGGATGAGGTTCCGCCCTCCCGCAACTTCGGAACAAATCGTGGTACCGGATGAGTTTGCAAACGATACGGCGGCATTTGACTTGGTTACGGATGCAGTAACCAGCGGCGTCGTAAGGACTATGGCGGTCCCGTTATCAGCCGCGCTGAAGGTTCCGGGATTGAAGGCGGTCTGGCTGATGACAAACCCCTGCGGCGCCGGAATAGTTGCCTCTGCGGTGTAGACGACGCGAATAATGTTTCCCGCGCATACCTGCAGCTTCAGCAATTTTCCGCCCGATGTGTAACAAAGAACACCGTCGGATTGGGTCGCAAAGGAATCGATAGTCTCGGAAACGCCTAAGGTAAAAGGCGCCAGACCGATTAACAGAACCAGTATTTTCCGCATTATTTTCATAATCCATCCCTGTGATTGGGTTTGATGCAATAAAATTACGCCACGGGCAGGGCATTCTGGTCGAATTTTATTCATGCTATATCCAGAACTGCCGGTCTTTCAACCCTGTCGGCGCGGAATCGGACTTCGATCCCTATCTGCCAATGATCATGATCGATCTGGATCCATCAAGGGAACTTTGCTTCGTTTCCAGCCCTACAAGGTACACACCTGCGGGCAGCCCGGAACATACCAGTTCGCCCTTCGAGCTCCCAATGAGATACCGCTTCAGGAGAGATCCCCGGGCGGAGAATAAAGTAATCCTGGCAGGAAGATGCGAAACGCCCTCCCAGCGGATAATACCGCGTTCGGCAGAAAAAGATTCGCCCGGAACGAGCGGCTTCGGCATCTCACTGACAGCCGTTACCGACCCCGGCCCCGGCGCAGGCCAGGTAAATACCGTGTTTCCGTTTACTCTTGATTTCGACATGAGCCAGGGGACTAGAAAAGGGCTGTAGAAAGCCATATGCCAGCCGGAGTTATGATTGCCGTTGTTTACCCCGAAAAACAAGTACTCGGCTCCATTGACAACAGAGTTGTTAAGCGAATCCACCGAAATGCCGGTAGGATTCGACACCGTGAAATTCGGGCCGGCCGTCGAATCCTGCGATGCATAGAACTTCACCACCGGAATCCCGGATTGTATCACTGCCGTGACAAACTGTGTGTCGCGCGTCACCGGTACCGTTCCGTCGGCAAGGCCGTGAAACATCCAGAACGGCGATTTAGTCATGACTTTTACGCTATCGAGGTAGTTTTCGCCGGCGCAGGGAAACGCCGCGGCGAATTTGGTCGGGTAGCTCATCATGAGGGCCTCGGTTCCGAGGCCGCCCCAGGACAGGCCGCCGATATACAGGCGTGTCGTATCGATGGGATACACTTTGATAAGGGAGTCGATGACATTAACTGCGGCAACGGCAGGCAGAGCCGCATATCCTTTTTGGGCGGCGGTGCCGGTATTAAAATAGCCCCATTCATAGGATGAACTCGGGCACTGAGGATAGAGGACAAACGCCTGGTATTTGCTTTTAACGCTGTCGAGCATCCACTGATGGGTTATATACTCATGGTCGACCTGGATGGAATCGTCGGTGCCGCACTCACCGATGCCATGCATGACCATTACAAGCGGGTATTTATACTGGTTCGAATAATTGCGGGGAATATACAAACGGAAATGCATCGTCGTGCCGTCGGACATCTTGGTAGTGCCGGGCTGACAGGAATCGGCCACCTTGGAAAACCCCGGCGACACAACGGCACAGAGCAGAATACTTATAAGCAGCGTTATACGTACCATAATTCCTCCCTCGATGAAAGGTGATAGCATCTAATTGAATATCACACTCTTTTTGACAAGCGTATGATTATCCAATGATATTTTTACTACATAACCACCGATCCGCAGCTCCGCCCGATTGAGCGGGAGCGCCAGATGCGTAGAGGACAATGGTCCCGCAAAAAGGGTCCTTACCGGACGGCCGGACAGATCGAACAGCCCGACAAGCAACATTCCCCGCGTTACCGGCGAAGCAAAATCCAACCGCAGCGTTTGATTCTTGCCGCCATTGACGGTCACCTTGACCGCTCTGTCGCTTTCGAGCCCGTTTGCCCCGGTCTTGTAGATTCCGGTTTGCACGGGAATGAACTGCCACCAGTGTAAATTGAACAGGAGAGCGTTACTGCTGCCTCCGGTAAAGGTAAGGTACAGGTCGTGCGCGCCGGTCGCGCCGCTGACGGCGCAGGATTGCGAAACCCACTTCTGCCAGCCACCGGTACCCGGGACGGAGCAGGTTCCCACCAGCGTCCCGGCTGCGGAATCGAGGTGAAGCCCGATACTCCCGCCGCTCAGAGCCGAGGCCACCCGCGCCATGAAATATAATGCGCCTGCACCGAAATCAACGCCCTTGACTTTTATCCAATCGCCATTGCGGATCGAGTCTACATCCATACCCCCCCCGGTGTCGCTGCATGGCTGCGTGTTAACACCGGTTGCCGGTTTTGCCGGATATTCCCGGCAAATCGTTGCAGCCGGAACCGTATCGTAGGGATTGAAATTGCCGACTTGGGGAGGTCCCGAGGTGGTCCAGGAAATGGTCGGGATCGTGCCATCGGCATTATAGGCGAATGTTTCCAGACATACTGAACGCCTTTCATTTCCTCCGGGCGGCCCCAAAGCGGTGTCAAAGTAGAAAATGTATGAACTTCCTTTATAATCGATTATGCCTGCCTGGTTCCCGGCCGTAGTCGCGTTTGGCTTCATGATGTATCCCTTCCAGTTCCAGGGCCCGGTCGGGCTGTCGCTCATGCAGTACCCGATACCTTCCGGACAGCAGGTGGCAGAATAGGCCAGATAGTAGTGGCCATTCCGTTTATAAAACCAGGGGCCTTCCTGGTAATTGACAATGCCGGGTTTTATAACAGTGTCCCTCTTTGTCACGGTATCCAATGCCTTTGCCGTATCGATACTGCCGGAGTAGGAGATCATGTCTTCGTTGAGCTTCACATAAAAGCAAGGACCGTTTCCCCCCCAATACAGATAGGCCTGTCCGCTTGAAGAATCGATGAATACGGTGGGGTCGTAGCTGCAGCAAACCAGGGGTTTTCCGATTGCATCGGTAAATGGTCCGGTGGGGGTAGTTGATACTGCTACGCCGACCTCCATGGTGCCGTTCACGGAAACAGGACAATATAAATAAAAGTTGCCGTTTCTGTAGATGCACTGGACAGCCCAGGCGCTGCCGGTTGCCCACTTGAAGGTAGCCAGTGACGCTGGTGACCCGCGATCGGTCCAATTGGCCATGTCCGTTGATGAAAACAAATGCCAATTAGTCATCATAAAATCATCTGCAGGGTCGGGGAAAATGGTCGAATCGTGGCTGGTATACAGGTACACCGTATCGTTGTACACCAGCGGAGCGGGATCGGCGGTGAAAATAGTTTGCACTATAGGATTGTCCGCGAAACCGAATGCGACAAAAAGAGAACAGATCGCCAGGAACGAACCCCTTACCAGATTTTTAGTTCTCATCGATTGCTCCCTTTTAAGGGTTAAGACATTAACAAAATGGCTGCTGCCGTTCATTTTCAGCAGCAGCCATCAAGTGCAATGCATGCTATACAGGCTTCTATTTATTTATCCGTAACCCTTACCTTTACAATATACATTCCCTTTCCCACTCCGAACTCCCGGCTTATATCGAAGATGTTTTTCCTGAACGATTTAGTGGCGACCAGCCTGCCTCCAAGATCGTAAATCTCAACAAATTTCATGCGGCCAGCGATCGACCCGGCCAGGACGACATGATCGGTTGCCGAATTGAACTGAAAATCAGTCTGTTCATGCGGGGTTACGACAGATTGGTGCAAAGTACCAACAGGACACCCTTCAACCTGCGAGCCGGAATAGTTGATGATGCAGTCCGGGTTTGTGGTTTCGGGCTCGCCCACGCCGTGATTGGCGGTTACATAAACTATGGTGAACACCCGGTTCTGGAGCATGCCGGGGAAGCTTCCACTTCGCGCGCCGATCGTCAGCTGCTTTGCCGCATCGTTGTACGTGATCGGTATCGTTGCATAATCGCCGGATTGGTAATCGTAATTGTCACCCTCATCTTCGTACAGCGTAAATGACCCGTTTGCTCCCGGATAGACCCGCAACTCGATGGTATCGGCCCGCTGGGTCGCATACTGGATCTCCGGACCCATGGGGACGATGGATCCGGCGCGCATCAGAAGGGGAATAAGGCTGCGCGGCGCACTGATCGTTGTCTTCTGTCCGCCGGTCAGGCTTGCGCCTGTCCAGAAGTTGTACCAGGTCCCAGCCGGCATATAAACCGATTGCGATGTGGCTCCCTTGGTGGTAACCGGGGTCACAAGAAATGCCGGCCCGTACATAAATTCATTGCCGATATTCTTGACCGTGGTATCTGAGGTAAAATCCATTACAAGGTGACGCATCGGGGTGTAGGAACTGTTGGTGGTCATCCATGCAAGGGAGTAGGTATACGGCATGATTCGGTAACGAATTTTATCCATGAGCAGGAGATTGGCCTTGGTTGTGGAGTCCCATGTTGTCGAATAAAGCTCCTTGCCTTGTCCTGACTCCATATTTCCGTGGATCCTGCACACCGGCTGGAATACGCCGTACTGGAACCACCGGGTCATGAGTTCCCGAGCCGAATCCTGGGTAAAATCCTGGTTGCTGCCCCAGTAGCCGCCGATATCGGTGCACCAGTAGGGAATACCGGTGATCGTGGCGCCGAGTCCATCGGGGATCGAATTCGCCAGGCAGGTAAAGTTACAATTGATGTCGCTGTTCCAGGTCATTGCCGAGTTCGCCTGTTCACCGGCGAAGGTACAACGGTGCAGAATGACGAACCGCTTTCCCGGAATATCCCGGCGCCAGTTATTCCATCCCATTCTCGTGAGGTAGAGCGGGTAGGCGTTGTAATAGAGGCCGTTTCTGCCCATGGCGGTGGTAACCGTATCCCGACTGCCGTAGCCATAGGGATATGGGTCCGGTTCGTCATTATCAAGCCACCACGCATCCCACCCCTCAGGCTGAAACATATCCTTGCTCATCGCATTCCAGAACTGCTCACGGCCCGAGGAGTCGAAAGGGTCAATGAAATTGTCGTTGCCGGTCGAAGGCCAAAGCCCATGCAAACCGTTGAGAGTGGTATAAAGGGCGGACGCCGACCCCGTTTCCGACCATATCGAAATCATTGAATGGATGTTATGAGCATGCACCGTGTCGATCATCGCCGGGACATTGGTCCAGCTATTATCGAAGCACATGCAGCCCTGTTCGTCGTTGTTACCGCCCCAATACTGCCAGTCCTGAACGATACAGTCCACCGGTATATGGTTATTCAGGTACCCGGTCATGACGCCAAGGTATTCAGCCTGCGACCCGTAGTGGTCTTTCGACTGGATAAGCCCGTATGTCCACTTGGGAAACATAGGAACTGCTCCGGTCGTGGTACGGTATTTCGCGATCACGCTGTCAATAACCGGACCGTAAAAGAAATAGTAATCGACCATCTGACCGCACTGCGACATGTAATGGTATTGGGTATTGCTCAGATCCGCCCCATGGAAGTAGCCACGCGAATAATTGTCCCAGTAGATACCGTACCCGCGGGTGGAAATAATTACCGGGACCGCATTGTACATGGTATTCCCCGGGTTGCCATACTCATTGGCAACATAGGTCGAGCTGACGCCCTTGTAATTATTTAAAGGCGTTCCGGTCTCGCACATATGCGAGCCAAGCCCGAACAACCCTTCGTTCGTCGGTGAGGTGTACGAGATCGTGATCGAATCGGTACTTATAACGCCGTCGACAGTTGCCGGGAGCACCGATTTGCCAGCCTCGCCGACAATTCGGGTATTGGTCGAATCGACGTAGGTGACATTTGCCGTTGATAAACTCACCTTGATGCTCAGGCGGGAGGTTGCCATCGTAACCGTGTCGCCCGACGCTGTAACTGCAAAGGTCGGGTTGGGCCAGGTCCTGAGGACGACCAGTTGCGTTTTTGCGGGGAACGTAGCTCCCGGCGCATAGGTAACGTGCACGATATCGCTCTGGCAAACCTGGACACGCATGATCCCGGGATTGAGTGTAAAAGTTATTCCGGCGCTGTCCTGCTGGTACGACGAAACGCTCAGACAGAAACCTGTCTGGACCATTACGAGGAGCGCCGCGACGGCGGCTTGAATCCTAAGAAGCACTTTCATGGCAATCTCCTTCTTTTTGAACGGGTAGTAACCTTTAGAATTGCGCGATTAGTTCCGTCATCCAGTACCACTGGTTGGGAAGCGACTGAGCCTCTTCAAGTTCCCAGTACGCCATATCGTCCTGCAAAGTTTGCAGCCGGGAATGATCGCGGGCACATTGAACGACGATCCCGAAATGATCGTGCAGGAAAGTCTTTTTCGCATAAACCGACCATTTCCAATGATCGTAATCATAGGGCTCCCTCTGGTAATAATACGGCAGCGGAAGGCTGGGACTGCTGCCTTTGCCGATTACATAGCCCAGATTGTTGGGATAATTGCATCCATACCATTCGACCTCGGTACCAAGGACATTCAGGAATTTAAAAGTAGGGAAATTGAACCCCAGCGTTACAGGCATTTTTTGGGCCAAGGTATCGTATCCAAACGGATTTTTTTGGCTTGTATAGTCTATGGTTGCACCGCCGGAATCGTTTGCCGGATATGACTGCAGACCGAGAATCGCTGCCTCGCCGTACAGCTTGCAATCTTCTTTGCCGAAAATCTCCGGGTTCGGAAAAAGGGGCTTGGGGTCGAAATCGAAACGGGCCATCAACTTGATCCCCCTGAAAGTATAGTACCCGGTGTCTCCTCCCTGAACATACATAATCTGAGAAGCACCGTCGGAGTTTTTAGGGGTTGTCTGGTCTTCGTTCACGGATATAAGGTTTGCCCATTGAGCTCCCCATCCAACGTTGAACAGCTTCCCGCAATTCAGGTTTGCGATATAGGTCAGGGACGCATCGTAATATGGGGGAAGGTCGGTGGAAAAGGAAACAATAAAGTCCTGATGAAGCCTGCCCGCAAAATCGGTGCCGAACTTGAATCCGGTAAGCCAGGCAAATGGTTCATCAAAATTCGTGATGAGAAAGGCCGGATAGGTACCGCTTCGGAAAAGATATTCGCCCAGATTGCGAACATCGGGATTATACTTGTAGGGGAAATGGCCGACCGTGATATCCAGCCACGGCGCGCTGAGGTCGCCGAACGAATACTCTCCATATGCCTTATCAACGATGAAGGTGCTGTTGTATCTCCAGACATAATATGCCTGGCTGCTTGCCCCGCCCTTCGGGTTATCCTGCCACATCTCTCCCTCAAGAGCCCCCACGACTTTGAGCCTATTGTTTATAATTGCATCGACGCCCAGATCCAGGTACGTCTGCTGAAGCCATTGGCGACTCTGCGGGAGGTTTGAATTTGTAAACAAACCCATATATTGCCCGGTTGTCGTCCAGCCCGCGGTACTGATACCGAGGTTGATGGTCGTATCGTCGGTCTTAATGGCGATGCGGGCGAATGTTGGTGCAATCACCGAAAACGATAGAAGAATAATTGCAACCGTGCGGGATTTTAACGGGATCACCTTGTCTCCTTCTATTGAATAAATATTGATTTATTGGCAATTACCGATCCGTTGTATCTCAGGCTGACCAGATACGCCCCGGCGGAAAGCCCCCGCGCAATGACCGACTGGGTCCCGCCCCGTATCGTACGGGCAACGATTTCCCGTCCCTGAAGCGTTGTCACCCGTACGTCCCAGGCCTGGTTGCCGCCGAGCGCGCCGATCAGCATGCCCCTGCTCTGCCGAAGGGTGTACTGCGCAGTCCGGAGCTTTGGAGGTTCGGGCTTGACCCTTATCTGGCCGGTAAATTTATCAATGGTGACCGTGCTTCCGCCGTATGTAAATGTTCGGTCGACGACGCTGTCCGGCGTGACCGACTCGCCGACCCCATGATGGTGGGAAACCCATACGATCTTGAAGGTGCGACTCTGCAGCATGCCCGGGAACGATCCGTTTGTCGGTCCGACGGTGAGAATATCGGTCGCATCGTTCCAGACGATTGGAATGGTTGCAAAGGTTCCACCTTCGTAATCGTAGTTATCGTTTTCGTCTTCGTAAAGATTGAAGGTACCGTTCGCTCCGGTATACACCCGCAGCTCTATTGGGTCCTCGGCAGAATCCGCATATTTTATTTCGGGTCCCATGGGCACGATCGAACCGGCGCGGATGAAAAGCGGCATAGTGTCAAGCGGGGCATTGGCCGTGATGTTCCGGCCCGAACGGGACACGAGAGTGTCCCCGGTCCAGAAGTTATACCAGATCGCGGAGGGCAGATAAGCAGGAATCGAGGTGACTTGCGAGGTGTATACGGGGCAGACGAGGAAAGCCGGCCCAAACATGAACTCGTAGCTCAAATTATAAACGTTGGGATCGTTAGGGAAATCGAATGGCAAAGCCCGCATGATGGTGTAATTTTGCTGCGTTACCATGCCGGCCATCGAATAAATGTAGGGAAAAAGGCGATAGCGCAGATTGAGGTAATTGACCAGGATCGATTCCGTTTGCGGAAGGGGCGATAGATTTCCTCCCGTGGCATCATTCCAACACCACACTTGGTTGCATGCTCTGGTGCCGTGGACACGGAATACCGAATTGAATGAGCCCCACTCAAACCAGCGGATCTCCAGTTCGGCCGTATTGGTCCCGGTAAAACCTCCAATATCGGTAGTGAAGTACGGCATGCCGGTCATGCAGAAATCCAGCCCTGCAGGTATCTGCGCCTGTAACGTGCTGAAAGTGGTGCCGACATCGCCTGTCCAGTAGGCAGCCCCCAATCTCTGCGATCCGGCATAGTAGGACCTTGTCAGATTGCATACCCGTTTTTTGCTATTGAAAGCCGATTTGAATCCGTCATGAAGCGTCCTGCTGTGAAGAAACGGAAACAAATTGGCATATTCGACGCCCGGGCCTAAAGCCGTTCCGCAGTAAGGCCAGCCGACCGATTCCGGCTCGGTCGCATCGGGCCAGAAACCATCGATATTTTTGCTTACCAGGCTGTCATCGATAAATTTCCAGTAATAAAAAGCCGCGCTGTCGTTGAAGGCATCATAGGTCTGGCCCAGGTAATCGTTTACCGGCAATAAATAGCCGCGCGAGTTCATGAAGGTGTAATTATTGTTGCCGGCGGTCGACGTGAATGACGGCCACACCGATATGGTAAAATGGCAGTGAAGCGAATCATGCAGTGTGTCAATGGCAGCGGCAACATTCGGGTACCGGCTCGGATCGAAACACTGGCAGCCGTTGAAACCGGACGGATAGTAATTCCAGTCCTGGACGATATTATCGATCGGATAATTCTTGCTCCGGTATGTCTTTACGACGGTCATAAACTCGCTCTGGGATGCATAATAATTCCTGCACTGCCAGAACCCGTAAGCCCACTTGGGCCACATGGAGGCCTGGCCCGTAATAGTACGATACCCAGAAATGATCCGGTCAAACTGCGGTCCGTAAATAAAATAATAGTCGATCGCGTTATTGGTTGCCCATGCGCACGACAGGTTAAGGCCGTTTGCAGACGATGCAGCCTCACCCCGCGAATAGTTGATCCAGAGAACGCCGAATCCACGGGTCGACAGGAAAACCGGCGAGCAGTCGGTTTGATTGTGCTGTGCCAGCGAATCGGTAACGCCGAACTGGTTTACAATGCTATTCTGGAACTGGCCGAACCCATAAAGTCCTTCGCCGCTCACGGCATTAAAGGCAAATGCTCCGGCATAGGCCGAAACATTCGATATGGTCACCGGGGTAAGCGATTTCGATCCCGCGATTTCATTCACAATCGGGACCCCGGCAGCCGTTAAGAATGAAACAGCCCCGCTCGTCTTATTAATATTCACCTGCAGGGAGTCGGTGTTGATGGTAAGAGTCGTCGAAGTCTGCGTTGTATCCCACGCTGTCGGTGCCCAGGAGCCTTTGACCACGATATAGTTGGCCGTATCGGCAGGAACCGCTGTCCCGGCGACATAGACCACCCGAATAATACTCGGGCTGCACACTTTGACATACAGGGTATTTCCGCCCGCCATCGCCCCTGTGACGCCGACGGAATCCCTGGTAAAAGCTATCTGGCCGTAAAGAGTCTGGGCTCCTAAGATAATTGTGAGCACCAAAACCGCTTTTAACGTATTCATCGTTGCTCCTGTGAAAAGGCATTGCGAGCGAATTATAAAAATTTCCTTACCTGAAGAATATCGCCAGCTGCTTCGCGGTCCCCGCACCATGCGGCGGATAGGTTCAATGAAACCGGTTATTTAATTTTTATTTTCAAACCCGCATTAATTTGAAATCCCTGATTAGTTTGCGTATATGACGATAAGGGCGACGTGTTTGATATGCCCAATAAATAGGAAAATTCCACAAAGGGTACTATGGAGTGCGCCATAGGAAAATCGGCTCCGGCTCCAAAATAGACGCCGAAATCAGCCGCGTTATAACTATTCGATTCGTCGGCAGCGGCGCTTCCGTTTTCCAATTTGCCGTTGATCAGAAATCCAAAATCGCCTCCCCCCAGCAGGTAGGGATGGATTCGAGATGGAAGCGGATAGCTGAATTTCATGGCAATCGGAATGGCGACATAATTCAACTGATCGGTCAAGGTGCCTGCCGATCCGCCCCGTCCGGAGTACATGATTCCTTCCCGAAGGGAAAAGTACTTTGAAAAAATCGCGTCCATCGCAAATCCGCCGGTGAATCCGGTTCTAGTATCGGTAACAGAGTTTACGCCGGAGAGGGATATCTCTTCTTTAAAAAAACCCACGCCAATGCTTCCCCCACCCTGCAAGCTTACCTGCGCATGTATTGAGAAGGCAAAAAGTGTCGCTAATACTGCCGCCGGGCCAAATAAATTGTTTCTCACTCCATCTCCTTTGGATAAAGGATTTTCCGGCATCATTTTAAGAGAACTCGGCCTGCGGCATGATTCTGAAAATGAAACTAAAGCCGCCTTTACATCATTAAATTTCAGTAATTTTTGGGCTATCCGGCAAACAATGGGCGTTTGTCATTTCTGGACCCTCACGACTCCGTAACCGCAGCAGTCATAGCTGTTCCAATGAATCCTTACCGGGGACCGCACACCACCCGGAATCCATAATAATAGCGCCCGCTTCCCGGGTAGTAGATGTTCCGGTATGACGCAGCCAGAGCGACGGCGTTATCGTCCCACGAGCCCCCACGCAGCACCCGGTAACTACCGGAACCCGGTCCTGACGGGTTAGTCTGCGCACCCGACTGATAGCTTCCAAACCAGTCATTGCACCACTCCCACAGGTTCCCCGCCATATCGTACATTCCCCAGGCATTCGGTTTCTTCGACGCTACAAGATGTGTGCCGTTCGGCGAATTATAATTCCAAACTGCATTGCTGTCCATTGCAAGGGTATCGGCGCTCGTCAATGGCGGATAGTTTCTGCCCCAGTAGAAGTCGGTTGTCGTCCCTGCGCGGCAGGCATACTCGTACTCCGCCTCGGTCGGAAGCCGGTAACCGTTTCCGGAATAGTTTATCGCAACATTCGTCAGAGTATCATATCCCGAGCCCTGATAAATCCCGCTATAGGTATAAACCGTGTCCAATCCTGCAAACACGCTCAGGCGGTTACAGAATAATACCGCATCGTACCAGTTCACCTGCTCCACCGGCCAGGTAGATCCGGAATCGAAATATGAGGGGTTCGTTGCCATCACAGCAAGGTATTGCTCCTGGGTCACCAGGGTCTGCGACATCGTAAATGCGCCGAGCGTCACGCTGTGAACAGGTGAGGCGTAAAGGCCAGTACCACCCATCTGGAACGTGCCTGCCGGTATGTTTACCATGGTCGGAAGAATAACCTTAATATTGCCCACGGTAAAACTCCAGGCGCCCGACCAGTCGCTCATGCCTACGACATCAACCGCGTTGACCCGCCAATAATAGGTCGCATACATCTGCAAACCGCCGGCCGCAAAGGATGATGCAGCAATCCCGCCATCGCTTAGCACCGTTGTTGTGAAACTCGCATCAGTTGCAATCTGCAAACCATAGGAAGCGGCGCCGTTCGATGGGTTCCAGCTCAAGGTAAGTGAAGTTGCCTGGCCTGCCTTATCATTCGCCGGCAGGGCAAGCGTCGGTACCGGAGGAATAGTGGCTTCAGTCGTAAAAGCATACGTTTCCGACCAAACCCCCGCCCACTTGCCGGTTTCAGCACCTTCCCGCCAATAGTAGGCTGTAGTACCGGAAAGACCGGAGAGATTGCATTTCGGTGTGGTCAGCCCGGTCTGCTCGACGAAAACCGTTGCAAATGTCGCATTTGTCGAGACCTGAACACTGTAGGATACAGCAAGAGGCGAAGCGGTCCAGCTCAGGCTCATTGCGGTGGCGACACCGGTTGCGCCGTTCGCGGGAGATACGGAGAAATTGCCTTGATCAAGCGAGGCAGGGTTGTTGCTGCCGCAGCCGACACATAGTGCCACCGCCGCGATTGCTCCGAACTGCAAAAAAAAATTTTTCATTATTCCCCGCCTCATCGAGGTATGTGCCTTATCGATTGTATATCAACGCCGGCTACCGATGGCCCGGTAACCGGCATCACAAGAACACAATTTTGAATAAACCGAATAGCTAATCCTATCCCTACTTCGTTTCCAAAGCCCGGACCTTAATCATATAAATGCCGGTCGCTATGCCGAAATCCTTCTTCAGCGAAATGGATTGCTTCTCGACAACGGCCTTCGTTATGAGTCTCCCGGATATGGAGTATACCGCCAACTCTTTTTCAAGGCCATAATAACTTACCGGGAAAGCGATTTTCTCGTCCGCACTTTTCAGGGTGCTCATGATGCCGGGTCTTTGGACCATGCGCGTCTGGCACTTACTGCAAACGCCGACCGCGCTTGCCGGGCAGCCCTGGATTGCAGCCCCGGTATAGGAAATCACACAATCGGGATTCGGCGTTACCGTGTCGGCGATACCGTGGCCCGCGGTTACGAAAACAATGTTGAAGGTCCGGTTCGTGAGCATGCCGGGAAAGCTTCCGCTTCGTGCTCCGATGGTCACCTTGCCCGTCGCATTGCTATACGAGATGGGAATGGTGGCATAGGTTCCGGACTGGTAATCGTAATTGTCACCCTCATCCTCATACAGGGTAAAGTTCCCATCGGCTCCCGTATAGACCCGCAGCTCGATAGGATCGACGCTCTGGCTTGCATACTGGATTTTCGGCCCCATCGGAAGAATCGCTCCCGCTTTGGCGAAAATTGGGATGGTCGCAACCGGCGCCGCAACGCCGGTGACCGAGGTACCGGTAGTATAGGTACTTGAGGTGCCGGTCCAGAAGTTGTACCAGGTGCCAGCAGGAAAATAGACGCTTCGAGTAGTAGCGCCTGTCGTCCCCACCGGGTTGATCATCAGCGCCGGGCCGAACATAAACTGGTTGGCAATGTTAATAACGTTCGAATCTCCCGGAAAGTCGAACCACAAGGCACGCGTCATCGTATAGCCTTCATTGGTTACCATTCCCGCAAGCGAATAGATGTAGGGCATCAGGCGGTACCGCAATATATCGTAGTAGGTGCAGACCGGCCTGGCCGTCGTACTCATGTCATAAATTTCCGTATTCCGGGAACCGTGAACGCGGAAGATGGGAAAAAAGGTCCCGGCTTCGAACCAGCGTTCGAGACACTCATCGGTAGGCGTTCCTGAGAATCCACCGATATCTGAGGTCCAGTACGGGTTGCCGGCCATCGACGAATTGATCCCGCCGCTCACCGTGGTAGGAACGTTGCCCATCACGCTCTCCAGATCCCCATTCCAGTATAAGGCCCCATACCGGTACATACCGGCATAGAACGAACGGGTGAGGTTGACCACGCGCTTGGCTTTTGATACGGAGACCTGGCCATCATACATGGCCTTGGCTTCTATCATCGGAAAGGCGTTCGCATAGCCTTCGATGGCCCCCATATTCGTGGTCTGGTTGGTGAGATACGAGCACTCCGGCTCCGTGGCGTCGCACCACCATGCGTCAACACCGTTGCTGAAGCCGGCGGAGTTTATGTCGCCCCAGAAAAGGCGGTCTGCAGTGGTATCGAAGATATTGATGTCCTGGTTGGCACTGCATGTTGCGTCGAGGAAATATCCGGTCAAGGCGGTATACGCTGTGGTACCCGATGCGAATTGCGGCCATATCGACAAGGTAAAGTGGCAGTTTTTGACGTGGATGCTATCGATCCACACTGACGGGGCCGGTGACGTATAGCCGGTAGTCCACTGAAATGAACCGGTATTGGTCCACCAATACCAGTCTTGAACGATGTTGTCGACCGGAATGCTGTCCTTGCGAAAGGTTGATACCGCAGTGACGATGCTGTCGGCAGCCGTATACCGGTTCTTGCACTGCCAGAAGCCGTATGCCCATTTGGGAAGCATGGGGGCCTGGCCGGCCACGGTTCTGTAACCGGCAATGATGGTGTCGAACTGGGGACCGTAAAAGAAGTAATAATCCCAGCAACTGGTGTTCAGGAAGCTGGCGGTAAAGTTAAGCGGGGATGTTTTCGTCGCATGGCAGCAGAAATTCATCAGAACACCGTAGCCGCTGGTGGTCATGAAAAACGGAATGACGTCGTACCAGTTGGTCTGGTGCATATCAAACGTAAAGGAGCGAATATTGAGCTGGCCGGTCTGATCCGGAGGATTTTCAAGCCAATAGTTCCCGGTACCCTGGTTGCCCTGGTAGGCAGAAAGGTTTCCCAGGCCGTACACTCCTTCGCCGGTGGGAGAGTTGAAATTGAGCGTCCCTGAATCGCCAGCCTGGGAGCTTTTCGTAACCGGATAGAGGCCCCTTGCCGTCTCGGAACAAATGGTGGCACCGGCCGGATTCTTGAACGACACCAGCGAAGTCGATTTGTTAACCAGGGTTGTGCACTGAGGCGTGGCGACCACAATCGCGGTCCCGTTATCGGCGACCGTGAAAGATCCCGGCGTAAATGAATTCTGGCTTACCACCAGGCTCTGGGGAGATGGTATCGTGGTTCCCAAGGTGTACACTATCCTGATGATTTTCGGCGCGCACACCTGCACCATCAGCGACCCGCCGTTTGACAGTGCACAAAGAGCGCCGTTGGACTGGGTGCTGTAGGAACTGACCGCCTGTGCCGTAGCGGGAGCCAGAGGTGCCGCGGCGAAACAGGCAAGAACGCCGATAATGCCCAAAGCCGGAGCGAATGCTTTCATGGGGAGATCTCCTTTTAGCCGTGCCCGGCTAAGGTGATGAAAAAGGTGCATCCGGCAGCCGCAGGGAGCCGGCATTGATTTGCCGCAATAAATTATACCTTTTGCTACAGCAACCCTCATGGACGTACTTACAATTATCCGCTTTTTTGTTCTATTTTAACGGAACATTATCGCATAGCCAACAGTAAATATCCGGCCTGTACGATTGTCTCTGCCGGAGTATTTCTGCTGCATTTACTTGCAGACTACCTTTACCGTCTGGATAGTTTTACCCGCCTTGTTCATAATCAGGTATATACCGGGAGCGGCTTTCTTTCCGCTCGCGTCCGTCCGGTCCCAGACCATCCCCTCGCGATTTTCCCCTGAGGTCGGACCGTTGAGAAGTTTGACAAGACGTCCCCTTATATCATAAACGCCCAGGGTGCCGGTAATAGGTGAAATGGTATGCCTGAGAGGCGCATTCAGTACTGCGGTAGTACCGGGCACCCAGTTGCCGGTACTCGGGGTGCCTCCAAGCATGAAGGTGTTGGCTGACATTGCAGGCAGCGCCGGAGTAAATGACTGCGTGCCGACCTGAATAACGGGAGAGATTGCAGAGGTTGAATTATTGGCAACCTCAAGAATAATGGAACCATCGGGGTTCTTGAAGCCGACGGAGGTTATGCTGGTATTCGTGCTGGTAGCCTTGATCCGCACCGCACCCACCGCGACATAATAGCTGTAATGCTTCATCGTGTAAAACTCGCCGGTGTACTTGACCGTTGGCAGCGGCTTTGCACGCGGATTGACGACAACCATCGAATTCTGCGCCCAGTTCATCTGATTGCAATAGTCCGGTTCGCTGTCGAGAACCATGTTCCAGAAATTGAATATATTGGTCTGGTTGGTCCAGAAATCGCGAAGAGCATCGAAGGTATTCATCGCTTCGGTCCAGGTGTTCAGGCCGTCATTGCTCCAATTTTCCGTCTGGATGGCATGCCAGTGCAGGTTATACTTCAGGGAGGTATCGATGGATTGATTCATTTGCGCCGATCCGCCTCTCTGCAGCCCGCAACCGAGGATCAGCTTGCGCGCCACGGTATCGGCAAGCGTAGGCCCGACATCGCCGGAAAATCCATTTTCATAGAACGTGCCCATCCATACTTCGGTGGCAATGCCGTTTTGCGTGAAACCCGGGCACAGGTAGTCGCGGCAGAAGTTTTTCATCCACAGACCGGTATCCGGCCAGGCGCAGGAAGGCTGGTAGGTGGCCTGAAAGGTCGGCTCGTTCTGGGGGCAAACCAGGGCAATCGAAACCCCCTTCTGCTGCCAGGCCTGGACGAATTTTCGGAAATACAGTGCATAGGCCGTTAAATATTGTGCGCCGGTGTCCATCATGGACGTGACATTGTTCACAACGCCCCAGGGTTGGTCAGTGTTTTTCATCCAGCTCGGTGGGGTCCAGGGGGTTCCATAGATCATGAGGTTGGGCTGATATTGCATCGCTGCCTTAACATAGGGCATATTGAATAGCGAGTCGTGCGCGACTGTAAAGTATTGCATATTGAAATCCGTCTTGGCCGAGCTGCCCGAGGGAATTTCGTCAAGCGTATAGTTCGGGGTGACCGTGTAATCGCTGCAGCCGATTGGAACGCGGCCGAAATTGAACTTGCAGCCGTTGACCGGGTCGAAAAGCTCGCGCAAAACTGTCGTTCCCATGCCCGCGCTGAGACGGTTGAGAGTATCGATGCAATGCGCGCCGTTGTCATTGAAAGCCCCACCGAACCCCTCGACTCTCTGATATACGGTATCGGGAACAACAGTGATTGTCGGCGTCCCGGAAGCAGTGGCCAGGGTAATTGTCCCTTTCCAGATTCCTCTCGCAACCGAGTCGGATGATCTCCATCCGGCTGTAGTGAATGTCTGGGTTCCATGGAAGGTGAACCAGTTCAGGCTGAACAGATTTCCCGTTCCGCCGGTAAATTTCAGGTAGACCGTATGGATTCCGGAAACACCGGAAAGCCTGCAGGTCCGGCTGGTCCAGGTTTGCCATGCTCCCGTAGATGGCCTGGTTTCGCACGTGCAAGCCAGCTTGCCGGCAAGAGAGTCGAGGTGCACCTCGATGTAGCCGCCAATACCATAGCTCGCAATACGCGTCTCAAAGCATTGGATCCCGCTGGTGCCGAAATTAACACTGTCGTAGTACGTATAGCTGCCGTTTTGAATCGAGGTCACGTCCTGGCCCCCCTCGGAGCAGGCCTCGGTGGTGACTCCGGACTGGCCGCTGAAGGCTTCGGCCTGGATCGTGTCGGTCGCATTCAAGGCAAGAATTTTTCCGGTCCAGAGAATTACGGCAGCGAGACATCCAATTATATGCCCGCGATAAAAAGCTGTTTTAGCCAGAATCACCTCTGCGCTCCTTTAAAAATGTTGGATAAACCTGCCCCACAGGTATTCTTTACTTAACCGGATAATTGTATTAGTGTACTGTTACAGTTTTCATCCATTTTGTTAGGAAAGGGCAATTTGTTTTAATATAATTACTGAAATCGAATAAGAGTATAAAAATCTTGATCTTGCACCGCATCCGGGGTCCCGTTTTCTCTCAGTGTTTCATGTTCTTCCCCGCTCCAGGGCACTACCTCAGGGTGTGCGCCTAGGTAGCGCGACGCAAAAAAGGCAGGCGCACTACTGCGCCTGCCTTTAGCTATGCATACCACCGAGTTTCGTTAATAAACATTCGGCAGCGACTTCACCAGACGACTGCTGCCGTTGCTCCATTCTGCATACAGCAAACCTGCAGCAAATCCCTTGCGACTGACCGTCAGGGAAACGTTCTTTTCAACGCTCTTCGACCAGACCGTTTTTCCTTTAATATCCATAATTTTCAGGATTCCGGCTTCGGCAGGGCAACGGAACGTAAACCCGCGAACCCCGGAAGTAACCCCAAGATAGAGCTTCTTGGAAGCCATAGAACGGCTTCCGCCGATTACACTTGTAACCGGCATTGTATAAACCTCCGGAGCCACGGCAACCGTGGTCAGGTTGATGGTATCCGACGGAATGCTTGTAATGGACGGATAGGATGCTATTACACTGAATGAGCCAGCAGATTTGCTGGTTCTGAGGAATGCAGCTGCCTTTCCGGCATAGGCCTTCACCAGGTTACCACCAAAAATGATGCCTTTCGTGGGGTCGGTGAGCGTGAATTTGACTTGGGCCGAGTCTGACGATATCTGGCGATTGTTTGCGTCGCGCATTGCTGCGGTGAGCAGGAACACATTCACGCTGTCGGCCGGCAATACGTTGGTATCGACCTCGAAATCGATATGCGTGGCAGTTCCCGGACGGGGATAATCGGTTGCCAACGAAGTGTTCCACTTCTGCCCGATATAGTAGTACATTGTTTTCGGCACATCAAAACGATCCACAACTCCCTCGTACGCAGTAACGTTCCACGTCGAGCCATGGTCCTTGTACTCCCAGAAATGCCCGCCGGCCAGATGTCCGCTCGTAGCGGTTGAGAAGTTAAACGAATTCCATTCGTCCGCGTCATTCCCATCGCTATTTGACGTCGTAGAGGTATCAAGATCTATCAGGCTGCCGCGGGAATCCATAGTTCCAAAAGTGTTGCCATCACGCGCCTCGGTGCCGAACCAGGGCTGGTTGCCTGTGCTTTTGCCGTTAATGGTTACCGTAGTCCCCTGCGAATAATTCCAGCCGATTGCATCCGGAACGACTATGGCGTTTTGCGAAGTACCGTTATTTGCCATGGCGGTGAGTCTGGTGGAATCAAGAGCGTGCGCGGTATTGTTATCCGCAGTTATATACGTAGTAAAATCGGGCTCGGTGCCGCTGACACCATTGGGTTCATTATACAATCCCCAGGCATAAATGCAGGGATGATTCCTTCCGGAAAGCACCATCTCCTTGACGCAACTATCGTTTCTTGCCCAGCAGGCAGCAGTCGGAGTAAGGCTCCAGCCCCAGCTCGTCGCCTCGGGATAGAGCAGCATTCCCAGCCTGTCGCAGGCATTGTAAAAAGCCTGTGCCCGCGGATAGTGAGAACAGCGGATGCTGTTGCCTCCCATTGCTTTTATCGTTTTCACCTCATAATAGTATCGTTCATCCGGTACCGCATTTTCTATCCAGGCCTGGTTTTGATGGAGGCACATGCCATGGATTTCCGTCCGCGTTCCGTTGACGGATATTCCATTGGCCACGGTCCAGGTAATAACTCTGAAGCCGCACGGTTCCACCACGCTGTCGACCGTCACCCCGCCCACGGTCACCACGGTACTTACCGAATACATGTAGGGTGTTGCCGGCGACCACGGGTTACTGGTGAAGGTACCGGAGGTCATGACAAAGGTATCCAGCGTACCCGATGGAATCGATTTCGTCATAGTATCCGAAATTACCAGATTATTGGAAGCATCGTGGAGGTTCACGGTAACCAGAGCGCTCTGGGCTGAACCTGAGGCATTCATGACCGGTGTCTTGACGCAGAGTTGCGAACTGGTAGCCGCAGCATTGGGCTTCGGAATAACCTGCTGCTGGTAAATCGGGATGTAGACGCTGTCCTTGAAATGCAACCATACGGCGCGGGTCAGGCCGCCGAACAGGTAGTAGTCGGGCCCGGCGCTTGCCCATCCCGGAGGAATACTTGCCGACCTCACATTATTGAGGCGGAGAGCCAGCACATTGCTGCCGCTTTTCACCAGATTGCTGATATCGAAAACGAACGGCGTATAGCCGCTGTTGTTATGCTCGCCGACGGAATCGCCATTAATAAACAGGTCTGCGACCTGCATTGCTCCCTCAAACTCGATGAACACCTTCTGTGGAGTTACCGGCAGGGTGAAAGTTTTCCGATACCAGCATGTCCCCACAAAATAGTTCTGCTCCCCATTAGCCGTCGTCGAAGACTGCGATGTTGCAGAATCGTAGGAGGCCGAGTGCGGAATATTGACAACCGCCCATGACGCATCGTTGTAGCCGGTACCGGCCGCTGCGTCTCCGGGATCGCTCTTGAGGAACTTCCAGTTCTGGTTGAACGCAGCTTTGTACATGAGAGAGGTTGTCTGGGAAAAAACCGGAGCAACAATGCATAACGACAGCAATACGGCTACGGCGTGCAACTTGCCGAACTTGGTGAACATGATCAAGCCTCCTTAAGCAGTTTTTATAAATCAGGACTGTGATAGAACACTAATACAGTTATTGCGAATAAAGCAAAAAGGGACGATTTCTCTCTTTTCGCTTTATATGGCTTCAGATCCGGCCAGTTCAGTGATGCTTATTTAAAAGATCGGTAGCCGCGAGCGGTATGATCAACCGCGGCTACCTGAATTACTCATGTTATTACTGACAAATCACCTTTTGAACGAGGACATTGTTTTTCCCCGACTTGTTCATAATCAAATAGAGGCCGCGGGCCGCTTTCTTGCCTTGCGCATCAGTCCGGTCCCAGATGACACCGTCGGCACTCGTCCGGGACAGGCGATTGATCATCTTTACCAATCGCCCCTTGACGTCATAAACGGCAAAGGTACCGGACGAAGACGGAATGATGGAACGAGGCTGTGCCGCCTCTGGCAGAACTGCTGCTGACGGCGTTCCGGGAGTCCAGTTGCTGGTATCCTGCATGTTGCCGAGGATGAACGTGTTTTGCGAGCTTGCGGGCAGAGAAGCCGTAAATGCGAAAGAGTCTATCTTGACAACCGACGAAACCGCCGCACTTCCAGTGTTCATGGCCTCCAATATGATAGTACCATCGGGATTTTTGAACCCGCAGACCGTCACGTTGGTATTTGTACTGGTGGTCTTGATCGCATTGGCGCCTATGGCGGCATAGTAGCTGAAATGCTTCATCGTGTAGAATTCGTAATTGTAATGGACGGTTTTCGAACCGACATTGACCGTGATCAACGAATTCTGCGCGCGATTCAGGAAGCCCTCGTTCCAGTTGCTGTCGAGAATCGTGTTCCAATAATTGTAGATGTTGCACTGACCGGTTAAAAAATAATCGAAAAGATAGGTCATGGTGCTGTTCGCATCGGACCAGCTGTTATTGCCCGACCAGCACATCGCTTCATCTTGGTTCGAGTGCCAGTACAGATGGTCCTGGTTGTTGGCGGTATCCATGGCCTGCTGCATTTCTGCATAGGTATCCCGGTGCGGGGAGCATCCTCGCACCAGTTTGCGGTCTAGGGTGTCATCGAGACATGGCTGCAGGTCGCTCGCGAAATTGCTGCAGCAAAAATCCCCCAGCCATACCTCGGTGTTGCAGCCGCCGTTGATAAAACCCGGGACCAGATATTTCTTGGTATAGTCTCTCAGCTGTGCTCCGGTCCAGCCGCAGGCCGGTTGACTCGCAACGTTCCAGTTCGGCTCATTCTGCGGAAACACCACATAAACCGGGACACCGGCGTTTTCCCAGCCTTGGACCCATTTTCGCATATACAGCGAGTATGCGGTAAGGGTCGTCGAGTCCTGGGCGCATGTCGCCGGGCCCTGCCAGTTCTTGTTGGATTTCATCCAGGTCGGTGGCGTCCAGACCGAACCGTAAATACAGAGGTTCGGGTTGGCCTGCCTGGCTGCTTTGACATACGGCATGTTAAAGGCGGAATCGTGCGCCAGGCGGAAATACTGCATGCTGTAATCGGTCTTGACGGTGGCCGTGTCGGCAGTGGGAATCTGGTCGAGCGACCAGTTGATTTGACTATCGCCGGCAGTACTTTGGCAATTACCGGGCACGCCCGTTATCGAAAAGTCGCTGATGCCAATCGGGACGCGGCCCTCGGTGAACTTTGCGCCTACTTTCTGGTCGAACAGTTCCCGCATGACAGTCGCGCGCTGCGCCGAGGAAAGTTGGGCAACATCGTACGCACCGATGTCGCTGAACGCTCCGCCGAACCCTTCTACTCGCTGTTGCAGGGAGTCTTGGTAAATGGTGACTGTTGGGGTAACGCCGGTGGCGCTCGTTAAGGCGATCGAACCGTTCCATTTGCCCTGCGCAGCTTGGGTGGATAGCCTCCAGCCGGCCATTGTAAAAGTCTGGCTTCCGTGAAATGTCACCCATTCGAGGTTGAACAGGTTGCCGGTACCGCCGCTGAATGCAAGATAAACGTTATGGATTCCCGAAACACCGGACAACCTGCTGGTCCGGGTGAACCAGTTCTGCCAGCTCCCGGTACTCGGCCGGGTTTCGCAGGTAGTGACCAGCTGGCCATGCAGAGAGTCGAGATGGACGGCGATGAAGCCCCCGCCGGGAAAGCTGTAGGCGGCATTGCTGGCGATTCTGGCTTCGAAGCACTGAATTCCGCTGCTTCCGAAATTCACGCTGTCGAAGTACATATAAGTGCCGTTCTGAATCGAGGTCACATCCATTCCACCTTCAGAGCAGGCTTCAGTAGTGAGGACGCCGGATTGGCCGGAGAATGATGTTGCCTGGAGCGTATCTGTCGCAGGCAGTGCAAAGACACTCCCTGTCCAGACAAAAACACCTACGATGCAGAATAGCAAACGACATTGCAGAGAAACCATTTTAGCCCGGTCCATCCGTCTGCTCCTTTGAAAAATGTGTTAAGGTTGACAATAGGTTATTCAATGTAAGCCAAACCACGTCTTCCTTCAAATGCATCACCGTACTAGCACAGGCACCATAACCTACGCCCTATGTTGTAATATAATTAGCGGAATCACCGGAAACACGAAAATCTGCACTGAGGTCACCGAAGTCCCCTATTGAGCTATCAGGATTTTTTTCTCCAGGTTCCTGCCGCCTGAAATAAGGTGAACAATATACGTTCCCATGCCTACTGTCCCTTTTTCCAGAACAAAAGACCTCGGACCCTCTGAATTCTGGCGGTAAACGGTCCTCCCGGCAATATCACACACAACCAGGTCAAAACGGCCGGCAGATTTTACCGTGAACAGGCACCGCCCGTTTTTCGAAACAATAACGTCTATGTCATTGTCCTTAAATGCCGAAACGATCGAGCGCACTCCTACGGGCGTATTTATCCAAGGCATTTCCGTTACGCGAAGCTTGGCCGAGCCGTACGGAATCAGCTGGATGGCGGTATCCTTTCCGGCCACGGTCGATGCAAGCGGGCTTGTCGGGGGATCATTGGCGTTTGCCGGATAGGTTGTGTTATAGGTCCAGCTGGTCACGATTCTCCCTTGTGCCTGCAGCACTACCGGAGGATCCTGCGCCCATGTCGTAAAAGCGGTGGCACCCGGGAGGTAGACCTGTTCCCCCATTTGCGCGAATGGCGCTGTACTTATCGGATTGCGAACCACAGTGAATGATCCGGCCGGATTTGTTGGATCGATCTTCAACGCCACATTCCATGATGTGTTCGGGTCGATTTCCCAGTCCCTGGAACCCTTGCCGTTGTTTGCCAGCTGTTTCCAGGTCTCACCGATCTTGAGTGAATACCAGAGCGGTCCCCGCAATACGCAGATGGAGTTGTCCCAGCGGAATTCGGTGCGGATCGCCATGGAAAAGCTCAATGTAATGCTGTCGCCGTTTTGCCACGTCCTGTTTATTTCGTAAATAGTTCCGGCAGCAGGAGTGGCGGTGCCGGCAGGGCTCTGGATCGAAGCATTGTTCTCCCAGCTTGGAATTCTGAAATAGAGCGGGAAGGAATCCGTTTTCGAAACGCTGATCTTGAAGCCGATCGTTCCGTCCCAGGGATACTGCGTTGTTTCGGTAACAGTAACGCTGCAACTATCGTTTCCGGCCAGGGCCGATACCTGGCAAGGCCCGTACAGCGCTGCAACCAGTCCGTTGTCCTGCGTCGCCATCCACATGCTTTTAAGAAATCTCGGCCACGTTGCATGAACATTGCACAGACAGCAGGAATAATTGGGGTTAAGTGCATACTCGTTGGAAGTAGAAGTATTCTGATTCCAGGGCCTGCTTGCGTTGTTCACCAGTACCTGGTTCGCCTGCTGGTCATACTGATGCGCCCACATGTCCGCGGTATTGGTCCCGGGAAAGCAGTTAAGCATAAGGTACTCGGCGCGATCCGCAAACTTCACCTTGCCGAAGCCCTCAAAAAGTTCTTCCATCGAATAAGACATTTCAGTAACTCCGCACAATTCCATGCCCCGCGTGGGCTGTTTTCCGGTAAGGTGTTCGTCGGCATCGAACCTGCCGCCAACCATGCCATGGTACTTGTCGGTGAGGGCAAGAGCACTGTCCGCCAGAATCATTTGCGAGGCATTCTTGCTCTGCAGGTAGTTCAAAGCATATTTAAAAGCTTCCCCCATATTGACATTATGGTCAAACAGCGAACCGGCATTCTCGGGGTTAGTGGAATCCGTCCAGGCATAACTGCTGTAGTTTTTAGCCCAGCTGTTTATGGAATCCTGACACCATTTTGTGACCGCGCTGAGAATCGTCGTGTCACCGGTCCGATTATACAGCCATTGGGCAACCGGCGCAAACTCGCCAAGCCGGTTCAGCGACCACACATCTCCATCGCCAGAGAAGCCTGACGTGTTTATATAATGGAAATAATTGGTGAGGAACGGAATTACCCGACTGTCATTTGTCATATCGTAATAGGCCATCAGGGCCCGGCATGCGCAGAGGTGATCGAAACCTATTTTAATTCCGCCCATGAAGTTGCCGTTGCTGCCGGCGCTGCCGAGAAAATAAGTAACCGCCGTATCCGCTTTTCTGAGGAGCATGGTATCGTTTAAGATATAGGCCAGCTCTACCAGCCCTTCATAATAGGGGTATAAGTACTCATAACCCGATTCTGAGGAGGTAAGCGTGGAGGGATGTGCCAGCGCCGTCAAATTTATGTTATTTGACGACACATAATTGAGTTCATCAATATGGCCGGTAAGACCGTTTCTCTGCATAATAAGCTGGCTGTCCAGCCAGCCCAGCGGTTTTACTGCTCCAAAGGGTAATCCTGCATATGCCGGAGCCAGGAGCGGAGTACGGCCGGTTGGATAATAGCGGTTGGTCTGGGCCCAAAGGACTTGAGATAGTACCACAACGGCGAAAAGTATCGAAATACCGTGCTTTTTCATACGACTTCCTCCAATGGCAATTTTTAGAGACCAGCTGACCTATGGTACCAAAAGCTTTTATAGTGAGGCTCCCCACAGCAAACTGCGGGGAGCCTCACCAGGGACGTACTTTTACGCACCCGATAGCTTATAAAGCTTGTGCAGGTATTCCGACCTGCTGCCGCTACCTCCCAGCTGCTATGAGGTAATATACCTCATTCGAACGGATTTCCTTTTTAAATTCCGGAATGCTGGTATCCTTGTTGATATGCAAGAATTCGATGCCCGCAATTTCGGTAAAGTCTTCGATATGCTCTGCGGTAAGCGCCCTGCTGTACCCGCTATGGTGGGCACCGCCGGCAAGAATCCATGCTGCAGCCGCTGTCGGAAAGTCGGGACACGGCTTCCAAACAACCCGTGCAACAGGCAGTTTCGGCATGGGAGCATGCGCAACCACTTCGATGTCATCGACCACCATGCGGAAACGGTTCCCCATATCGATGAGGGAAGCCACAATTGCCGGGCCGGTGCTGCCGTTGAACACGAGCCGGGCCGGAGCCGCCTTTCCGCCGATGCCGAGGGGGTGGACTTCAAGCGAAGGCTTGCCTTCAGCAATGGAAGGGCAGACTTCGAGCATATGCGCACCCAATACCCTCTGGTCGCCATCCGAAAGGTCGTAGGTATAATCTTCCATAAAGGATGTCCCTCCTGCAAGCCCCTCGCCCATTACCTTCATCGATCGGACCAGTGCGGCCGTTTTCCAATCGCCTTCAGCGCCGAATCCATAGCCGTCGGCCATGAGCCGCTGAACAGCAAGGCCCGGGAGCTGGATCATTCCATGGAGGTCTTCAAAGGTAGTCGTAAACGCCTTGAACCCTCCATCCTTGAGGAAATTTCGCAGGCCGATTTCGATCCGCACCGCTTCTTTGATTGAGTTCTTCTGAGATTCGTCAAGCGATGGAGCGATATATTGATCAAGGCAGGTGGTTACCAGAGCGCCAATTTCACTATCGGAAACTTTGTCGATGAACCGAACAAGCTCCCCTACCCCGTATCCGTTGACCGAATACCCGAGCTTCATCTGGGCCTCGACCTTGTCGCCCTCGGTGACCGCAACCTCGCGCATATTATCACCGAACCGGGCAATGCGCATCCCCTGAGAATCGGCCCATGCCAAAGCAGCGCGCGCCCATATGCCGATTTTCTCCAGAACTTCCTTATCCTCCCAGTAGCCGACGATAACCTTGCGCTTCAACCGCATTCTTGCACAGATGAAGCCGAACTCCCGGTCTCCATGCGCCGCCTGATTCAGGTTCATGAAATCCATGTCGATGGTATTCCACGGCAGTTCCTTGTTGAACTGAGTATGGAGATGGGCTAAGGGCTTCTTGAGAAGTTGCAGCCCCCGGATCCACATTTTGGCCGGAGAGAAGGTATGCATCCAGGTGATAATGCCGATACATGATTCAGAGGCGTTGGCTTCCATGCAGAGATGATAAATTGCATCCGGTGTGGTCATAACCGGCTTGAAAACGATGGGTACCGGAATCGCCGCGGCCTTGGCAAATGAATTGACAATTTGCTTTGAATTTTCTCCTACCTGCCTGATGGCCGCCTCACCATAGAGATGCTGACTGCCGGTTACGAACCAGATTTCTTTCCCTGAAGTTAATGATGCCATGGATACCCCTGTTCGAATTTGTTATATTGACTTATAGTGATCAGTTTTTTACTAATCGGTTCATAAGAAGAGGCATCTTTTGCCGTTTGCGGCGAGTGTGTCGAACTACGAACGGGCGTCTTTACCGATCGCACCTCGACAGACTCAGGGCGAACGGTCTCTATATGCGTTCATACTCGTGAACCGCTGAGCAATTGCGCCGATATTTGGAATCCGGCTCAAACTTTTGCGATTATTGTTGCAGCCGTCCTCACCTCTTTTGCCCTGGCATACAAAAAAAACAGTCGTTTTGCGCACAGACTGCATCCCAACGGGGATTACTTCTCAATAACTATTTTGCCGCTCCAACCATCCCGCCCGTCCATTGCTATTCTCCATACATACACGCCGGCCGGGACCTGCCGTGCATTCCAGACCGCTTCATGCTGGCCCGCAGGAATGACACCATCAAAGATCGCTGCAACCTGCCTGCCCCGAAGATCGGCAATATTCATGCTCACGCGCCGGGCATCCTGCAGGAAGTAGCTGACGACAGCACTTGCACTGGACGGGTTGAAATGGACCCTGACCGGTGATAGCGGAACCTCGTCGTTGACCCCATACCGGGTCGCCGTTACACTGCTTCCATACCCGGCGGCGACGATGTTGGCCTGGATAGCATTTTCAGTACTGTCGGGAGGATAACCGGTCGTTATTGCGCCCTCGAAAAAAGTTCCTACGGCAGTGTGGCTGTTGTCACCGCCAATCCCCAGAATGATAGCGCCCTGCTTCTTCATGGGATAGTATCCGGCAGGATACGGTCCGGCGTACATGGTTTTAAGGCCCCCGGAATCTGCATTGCCGCCCCTGATTTCAAAAAAGTTCCCCCCGGAATCACCCTTGACTATGCCCGTAACATAATTGGCAGTCATGGTTGTGTTGTTGATGCTATCCGCTTGCGTTCCTGAGGGAACCATACCGTTTTCAAGGTCCGCCATGACCCAGGGGCCCTTGCCGGCACCATGGCCCCACTGGGTACTATTGCCGAAATAGATGCACTCCATTGTCGCATTGCCGTCATCAGTGTCGTTGGTCTCCGCATTTCCATAGTCGAAGCAACACCACTGGTTATAGTGCGTGCCGCTGCACACCATATACATACCCTCGGGCTGGTTGCCGGTAGCCAGCCCTGTGGTTTTGTTATTTCGATACCCCACTCCGGGAACGAGAGTATTATTCGGAAAATTACCCGCGGTTGTATAAATACCATAGACTGTATGACCGTTCACCTGTATCTTGGCACCGGTCGCACTTGCAGCAGTTTCTGCGGGCGGCCAATTGCCGGTAGGCGCCGGATACAGATGATTACCTTTTCCAGATTGGTCGTATATAATAGTAATGGAGCCGGTCGTGCCGGATAAGAATGAGTCTTGCGCAGCGGAGTTGGCGAGTCCTCCTGGACTCAGGACGCCGATATCCTTGGTTGCGCTGTCCGACTTTCGCATAACCCGGTAGAGAGGTCCGTTATACGAACTGTAAAGGGCTCGCACCGTACTGTGCGCTGCGACGCAGGGTGTTCCTCCGGAAGCATAAAGATCACAAGGGCATGGACTTGCAGCGGAGACTCTTTGCTGGAACATGCCTATGCAGATAATGGCTGACAGTAGTATTAAGAAGCGATTCAACCTGCCGGAATACTCCATAAAACCCATACCCCTTTTTTGATAAAAAAACCAGTCACTCAGCCCGGTTAAAAATAGCCCGAATCCCAGCAGATCCCCCCTTTTAAAGGGAGGATCTTATTTTGCAGGGATTTTGAAAACCTTCCTTAATTAATCGCCTTTACGCTCGATGCTATACGCCAGCCTGCTTTTGCCGCCTCTTCCTGCGGCTCGAAATCGCTTTCAACCAGATTGGCGGGATAAACGCAAGGCCGGTGCCGGAGCCGCAGCCGCAGTTCTTCTTCGTGCTGCTGGTGGAGGTACTGAACACTCCCGGATCCGACCATGCGCCGGCACCGCTCTTGTCAGCAGCAGCAACTCGCCAGTAGTAGGACATGGAGGCGGAAAGGTCTGCAACCGTGACCGACGTTGCGGCTATTCCGGCCTGGCTGAACACGGTGCTGCCGAAGGCGGCATCGGTAGAGACCTGCACGTTGTAGGATGTCGCTATCTTCACGCTGTCCCAGGCAAGCTTCACCGACAACGGCTGCCCGGCAGCCTTATTAGCCGGAGTAACAAGAATCGGGATGCTGCTGACATTCCCTATCGGATCGGTAGTTGTGGTAAAGCTCCACACCGCCGACCAGGGACTCATGCCATTGACGTTTGCAGCAAGCACCTGCCAGTAATAGGGTTGGCCGCCCGCAAGAAGAGAACCAGGAACCGTTGCGGTGGGAGACGTAAGCCCGCTCTGCGAGAATACCGTATTGCTGAAATTAATCGTGGAATCGCCGCTGTAAAATTGGCTTATGAAACTCGCACTGGTTGACACCTCAACCCAATAGGAGGTCGCGATGGGTACTTTGGCCCAGGCGAGCGTTACCTGCAGCGGTTGCGCAAGGGCGCTGTCGACAGGGGTCAACGGTACGGGCGAACTCGCCTCGTCCTTGATGATATTCTTGATAAAAACCATATTGGCGAGCTTGAAATTTCCCGAGGCGGTCGGATTGGTATTGTCATTGAGCAGTACCTGCATTTCGTATAATCCCGAATCGTTCGGAAGCGACTGCAGAGAAAAAGCCTCGCGCTTCCATGTGGTCGAACCGGAAAATGTTCCGAGTTTTGTAAAGATGGTCGGCTGGCCGCATGTAACCGAGGCACCGAAGTTGATGGTCACGGTTTCGCCGGGAAGAGGCCCCTTGTGGTAGATAACAAGGGAATCGAATCCGACGACGACATACCTGCTGCCTCCGGCATCCCAGTCGATCTTGAATCCGGCATAGCCGTTCTGCATAGCGTAATTATAATCAATGTACTGTGTATCAGGGGCACCGATGATACCCGTATCGCAATGAGTCTCGCTAATGGGCAGGCATCCTGTATCCCCCGTAGCATTGCGCTCCGTATCACATACCGAGTACGAGTTATACTCGCGGCCGACCGTATCCGGATTCAGAATCCAGATGCTGTCGCCCGGCGCTGCGTGTGCGATGCCGATGGAAAAAAAGAAAGAAAAAACCGTCAGAACCGATAACCGCTTCATGCTTCCTCCTGATGTCGAGTTTCTGAAATGCCCGAATAGTCAAAGAGCCGGCCTCCCCATGAGGCCGGCTCTCCAGTATGGGCGATTACCGTGCAATCACAATGTTCTTTGAAAAACTGCCATTCGCATTGGCCACCGTAATCATATAGACGCCGTTGGTCAAACGATTCTTCAGAACAACCGAGTTTGTTTGTGCGGAAAATGATTTTACTTCCCTATCAAGCAACCTGCCATCCGTACCGTACAGGCTAATGGTAACCGGTTTTGATTGCTGCGCACTCGACGTTATGGACACCATCCCGTTGAGCCCGGCGGTGATCGAAAACATCTTTTCGCTGGGTTTGAGGAGATTGGCATGCTGCTTAACGGCCGTCGACGTCGGCGTGAGCTGAAGCATGACAACGCTCATTTTCGGCATAACGACAGTAGCCGTTGTTCCGGTGGGCATGCTGTAATTCGATGCCGCAAAGGTCTGAATGTTCACATTTTCCGTCGCACCGAAATCGTTATACGAGTTTTTGGCAGGACCGGTTATAATCTGCGCCGACGTAATGGTATACGAGCTGGGACTTGCCGTCAGATTGATATGGACCGTATCCGCCTTAACTGTGTCGATATTGGAAATGCTGATGTTAACATGGCCCAGCGTGTCGACGGTTGTGCCTGCCGAGATTAATGCCACCCCGCCTAACGTGGCTGTAGATAGCGAATTAGGCGCCCATTTCGCTCCCGCCGCATGATGTGGCATGAACATCTTGTAGATATAGTATGTCGGGGTATATACCAGCCGTGCATTGGCACCAGAATCGATGGGAAGTGTTGTGCTGTAACTGTTTGTCAGAAAGAGCGATTGAATAACATTAACCCCCTGTGCTACGCAGGCAGCCTGAACCCGGTCCGCATGCTTCATAAACACATGGAGCTGTTCCGCCGCAGACAGCGCATCAAGCAGGGTTATCTGCTGCATCCACCCATCCGTCGACTTGTTGAGGGGTTCGAACCAGTCACCCCACTCGTCCTCAATAATTTTCAATTGGCCGGATTTATCAAACTTGTTCCACGACGCGACCAGCAGGCTTTCGCGCGGAGCGATCTGACCCAGATTGGCGTTATTGACAACACTCATGTACTGGGCGCCGGTGAAGGTAACGCAGGGAATACTGCTCGGATCATAAATATAATCGTGAACCTCCATGCCATTTATGAGGCTATCAAGGTGGACGATTTCGGTGTCATAGACGGTAAGATTGTTACTTATGTCCATCAAGCTGGATGCTTCAATGAAAAGTGAATCCCCGCCCTTTGTATTCCGTATTGAATCATAGGTCGCGCGAAAAGCGGGATCATAGGCGGCTTCGGTCGGTGAGAGCCCGTTGCAGGTGATCCACACTTCATTGCCGATTTTCCAGTATTTGCAATGCCAATTCGGGTGGCTTGGGTTGTTGTTGATATAATTGACCCACTTTACATTACTCGGTGCGGAGGAGACCAGGGGCGGGAGGGCGATAGCGGGCTGGCAACCGATCGAGTCGCACATAGCCATGAACTGTACCGTGCCCACATCGTTTGTAGGATTGGTATCGGGAACCCAGTTATAGCCGCAAGAGGCGGCGCCGCCGGGCCATTGAATGAGGCCGACGCCGCAAGACTTCATTCCCTGGATGATATCATTGCGCATACCATCGGTGTTCGGAATGTTCGAATTAGTTCCGACGTAAACACCGCCGACCCAGTTCCTGCCAAGCCTCTCCATCAAGGTACCGAAGATCTCACTATGGACGAGAGCCTGGGCCGAGTCGACCTTAACCGTAAGGGTGTTCTGACCGAACGCATTAATCATGAGCACCATAGCGAACAGAACTATGGAACGCAGCACTTTTTTTGAAATGGCAGGCATAAGCCCCCTCCTCCTTGGATGTGAAATTTATTGGTGCGAAAGATGATTTCCCAGTTCGCCGTTCTACGGCGCAATAACTATGTTCCTGGAAAAACTGCCGTTTACTCCCTCAATTTTAACCATATAAACGCCATTGCTTTTCAAATTACTCCCGAAAACAAACGAACTGTTTGCAGTAAGGAATTTTTTTGATGCCCTGTCCAGCAGCTTGCCCGCCATGCTGTACAGACTTATCATCACCGCCTTGTCCTGCCGGACGTTCGCGGTAATGCATATGGAGCCGTTTAATCCGGACCGTATCGAGAATTGTTTCGGCTCAAGTTCCTGAAATGAACGCGATTGCCTTACAGCCGTGGGCGGAGAGAACTGCAGCATGATGATACTCATTTTGGGCATTATTACAGTAGCCGTTGTTCCGGTACTCATACTGTAATTGGTCGCCGCCAATGTTTGGATATTCACCTTTTCCGTCGAGTCGAAATCGTTATACGAGTTTTTGGCAGGCCCGGTAATTATTTGCGCATTGGTGATGGAATAGGAGCTGCCGCCGGCGGTAAGGTTGATGTGCACCGTATCCGATTTAACCGTGTCTATATTGGATATGCTGACGTTAACATGCCCCAGCGTGTCGACGGTAGTACCGGCCGACATTAAGGAAACGCCGCCTAAATTGCCGGTAGTAACCGTATTTGGCGCCCATTTCGCTCCCGCGCTGTGATGCGGCATAAACATTTTAAAGATATAGAACGTGGGGGTCTTAACCAATGCCAGGTCTCCGTTGATCCTTGTCAGGAAGAGCGAATGAATGACATTGACCGCCTGCGCCAGGCATGCTATCTGGATCTGGTCGGCATGATGCATGAACACATGGAGCTGCTCGGCCGCGGACAATGCATCCATGAGGGTGATTTGCTGCATCCAGGCATCGGTCGCCGTATTGAAGGGTTCGAGCCAGTCACCCCATTCGTCCTCGACGAGTTTTACCTTGCCGCCGGAATACTTGGTAAGGTTTCCGCAGAGCATACTGTCGTTGGGACCGATCGTACCGTGGTTGGCTGCATTGACAACGCTCATATACTCGGAGCCGGTAAAGTTAACACAGGGAACACTGGAGGGGTCGTATATATAGTAATGAGCCTCAATGCCGTTCATTTTGCTGCCGATCCTGACGAGCTCGGTATCCATCCAGGTAAAGGTGCTGCTCATGGTAAGCTGATTTGCACCAATAATAAAGAGCTGCCTTCCGTTTACCGGATTAACCAATGAATCATAGTTCGCGAGGAAATCGGGCTCATACACGGATTCGCCGGACATGTTCCCGCCGCATCCGTAAACTTCGTTCCCGATTTTCACGTATTTGACCTGCCAATCGGGATGGCTTGGATTGTTATTGATGTACTTGATCCAGCTCAGGCTGCTTGATGCGGAAGTTGCCGGGGCCGGAACGGTGATCATGGGCTCACAGCCGATCTCATTGACTAACTGCATGAACCCGACCGTGCCGACATCGTTCGCCGGATTGGTATCGGCAGCCCAGGTATAGGTGTTTGCCGCGCAGCCGCCGGGCCATTCGATAAGCCCGACGCCGCACTCGATAAACCCGTTTATTATATCATTCCGTATGCCGTTGGTATTCGGGATGTGGGACGTGTCTCCCACGTAGGCGCCACCTACCCAGTTTCTGCCGAGCCGCTCCATTAAAACTCCAAAGAGTTCCTTATTAACGACGCTCTTCGCAGAATCGATCTGCACCGTCAGCGTGTTCTGTCCGAACACATTAAACAGGAGTACTGCAGAGAAAAACGCTGTGAAACGCAGGATATTCTTGGAAATGAACGGCATTGATGCTCTCTACCTCCGGGGTGGAACAAGGTATTGAATAAAAATTCTATCTTCTTAATTTGGCATTTTTACTTGTTGCCCATCCCTGAGCGAACACCAGCCTACGGGTATTTTCTCTCCCCTATTATCTAATCTATTCAGATTGTTCGAACACGTATTTACAACTTCAGATAAAAACATGCAATTTATTTACTCCCTCAAAATTATTTCCTCATATTCACAAAATAAGCTCGGCCTCAGGCATGGTCAAGATCTTTTTATTTGCCTGATCCTCACTGAAATGTGGGCTTTCTATTTTCCCCGAAGGCCACGAATGTTACAGTACATAATATAATAAATTTTTGGAAAAAGGATGGAGATTTTTCACGCCGGATGCGTATGATATTTTTTGACATAATTGTTGCATTTTAGTATTTTCACTGCGTTGCACGGAATGGTTCTTCCCTGAATGTCGATCGGTTAAAACATACCTTAATCCTTTTAATTCAAGGAAATAGATGATCTCAAGAGTATTATGAAATCACCTGATAGAGTTTTTTCCTCTCGGCCGGACGGATCAGGGATCTATCGAAGGTTAATGGCTAAACAACCTCCTGAAAGAAGGATATCATTATGATTGGTGAGCCAGTGGACATGAATGAAGCGAAGCGATTGATTATCGAAATAGGTATGAAATGCTGGCATAAAGGGTGGGTGGCCGCAAACGACGGCAACTTATCCTACCGAATCAGCGAAAACGAGATACTCTGTACTCCGACCGGGGTCTCGAAGAGTATGCTGACCATGGAAAATATCTGCCTGATAGACGCTAATGGCTGCCCGATAAGCCAAAACGGTTACCAGCCGTCGAGCGAAGTTAAAATGCATCTGCGGGTTTATCGGGACCGGCCAGATGTTCGCAGCGTATTCCATGCCCATCCCCCCTATGCAACTGCGCATGCAATTGCCGGAATTCCCCTCGTTGAATGCGTCATTCCCGAAATAATCGTCGGTCTTGGATCCGTCCCGATAGCGCCCTACGGGACGCCTTCGACCAGCGATATTCCAGACCGGCTCGCCCCCCTTCTCAAGGATCACGATGCCTGGCTGCTCGCCAATCATGGGGCCCTCACCGCGGGAAAGGACCCCTACCAGGCATTTTTCCGCATGGAAGCAGTCGAACTTTTCGCCCAGATGATGTTCATCGCCCGTGGTCTCGGGCGGGTAAATACGCTGGATCGCAAGGAGGTGAAAATTCTTGCCGGCCTTCGGAAACAGTATGGTGTTGAAGAGAAGGACAATATCGTGTTTCCCGAACCTGGAGCCCCAACATCCGCGAACCAAAATTATCAAGGAGACGATTTGCTGAACAATCCCGCATTTATCGATGCAGTAGCCCGGAAAATAGGCGACAAGACTTGCAATTAGGATTTTTCGGCCTGGAACCCGCCGAATTTAGGGCAAAACCCTGAATCTCACGTACGCGTCTTCCCACCTTTCTCGATCTTTGGGGAGATACGTTACTGTCTCAAAAGATTTCCTGACCAGCGCCCGGGCATCGCGGAGCGATCCGAGATGCCCGAGCGCAATTGCCTGCATGCAGGTATTGCCGACAGCGGTGGCTTCAACAGGTCCGGCGATGACCGTGCGATCCATCGCATTCGCGGCGCATTGGCAGAGCAGCCTGTTCTGCGCTCCGCCGCCGACGAGATGGACCGGATCGAGCCTCCTGCCGAGAATTCTCTCCAGTTCATCGAGGGTTCGGCGATAAGCGAGCGCGAGGCTTTCCAGCACGCAGCGCGCAATGGCGCCTTTATCGCAAGGAATGGGCTGCCCGCTTTTTTTACAGAACTCGGCAATACGCTCCAGCATGTTGCCGGGTTTTGCGAATTCCGCATCCGCGGGATCGATGAGGGACTGCAGCGCCGGCGCTGAGGAAGCCTCCGCTTCGAGAGTTGTATACTTTATATCGCTGCCCCACTGCCGTCGGCACTCCTGCAAAATCCAGAGGCCGGTAAGGCTCTTCTGGAGGCGGAAGGTTCCGCAGACGCCTCCTTCGTTTGTAAAATCCCCCGCAAGGCTTTTTTTATTGATGATCGGTGACGAAATCTCGGCACCGAGGAGCGACCATGTACCGCAACTAATGTACGCAAACCCCTCATGAAGCGCCGGAACGGCGGCTACAGCGAGCGCAGTATCATGGCAGCCGGGTGCGATAAGCGGTACCTGTCCCATCCCCGTCTCAGCGGCCACCTGCGGCAAAACGGTTCCGAATACAGTCCCCGGCATTACGATATCGCCGAACAAGCGCTTCGGCAACCCGAACCGTTCGATAACCGGCCACGCCCAGCCGCCATGCCGGGAATCGAAGCATTGCGATGTTGTCGCTATCGTAAACTCATTCGCGGCGCGACCGGACAGCCAGTAGTTGAACAGGTCCGCCATCATCAGAAGTTTTTCGGCGGAATCGAAGGCGGGAAATTCCCGCAGCTGCAAGGCATAAAGCTGATACAGCGTGTTGATCGGCATAAACTGGAGGGCGGTCTGCTCGAAAATTTCGTGACGGGGCATAACGCCGAACGCTATATCAAGAATGCCTTCAGTCAAATTATCGCGATAGTGATAAGGATTGGCAAGCAACCGCCCCTGCCTGTCCAGCAGGGCAAAATCGACTCCCCACGTGTCGACACCCACGCCGGCAATGCCGCCTTCGGCTGCCTGAACGGCAAGGGCAATCCCCTTTTTCAGCTCGGACCAGATATGCAGAGCATCGGTATGCAGGCCGTCAGGCAGACGTACCGGCGTACTGTCGAAGCGGTAAATCTCTGTAATCGACAGTTTTTCTGCATCAATACGGCCAAGGACGATCCGGCCACTTTCCGCACCGATGTCGAGGGTACAATAGTTCATAGGAAAAGGCTCAAAAAAGCCGGAGCGGAATGACCGGACAAAATCCCGATGCCGGTTTCAAGCGGAAGAACGGCCCCGGCAGCTCAATCCCGACGCTGCTTCCACTATCCTTTATGCATAAAGTGGTCCGTAATTGGCGCATGCCCTGAAATCGGCACCCTCGGCATCGGCGGTTCCAAACGAATTCCACACCGAAGGTCGGAAGATCCGCTCCTCGGAAACGTTGTGCATGTAAACCGGAATCCGCAGCATGGAAGCGAGGGTTATCAGGTCGGCTCCGATGTGGCCGTAACTTACCGCACCATGGTTCGCTCCCCAATTGTTCATGACCGCATAAACGTCGGAAAATGCCCGGCTGTCTGTAAGCCGCGGTACAAACCAGGTGGTGGGCCAGGTTGGATTCGTACGGTCGGTGAGCTTGACGCCGATGTCCGCCGGCAAGTCGACGGTTTGTCCCTCGGCAAGCTGCAACGCCGGTCCGAGGCCCTTGACATAATTGATTCGCGACATCGTGACCGGCATGCCGCCCGCAGTCTCGAAGGTTGTCGAGAAACCGCCGCCGCGGAAGTAACCGTAGTCGGCCGGGCAGAAACGGGCTGCCGAAAGGCAATCGGCAGTTTCAGCATCGGTAATCTCCCAGAAGGGCTTTATTGCAGGTTTACCGTCTTTCACCTGGCGGCCGGTTCCGTCGAGGCAGGTCGCCCCCGAATTGATCAGATGTATAATGCCTCCCGCAGCGGCGCCTGAAAGGGGGATACCGGTGGCGCGTTTAACCGCATGGGGACTCCAGTAGGTCCTGACATCGGAAAAAATCTGGGCCGTGCAGGTAAGCAGATGGCCGAAAAGCATGGCTATCCCGTTGAGGTGGTCGTTTTCGGTAGCTATAATAAAGGGCTGGCGAATACCGTTCCAGTCGAATGACGTACTCAGCATGGTTTCAAGAAAATCCCCATTGGGGAAATGATCGGTCCACTGGCGCTGCCCCTGGAATCCGGCAGCGATGGCGTTGTGGCCGAGCGCCTCTTCGCCGAACCCGAGTTTTTCAAGTACCGGATTTCCTATCATGAGGTCGCGGCCGATAATCGCCATCTTGACGATAAACTCCCAGTCATGGGCTTTCTTTTCGGCGGAAAGCGGCGTTGCATTGTAATCATGGCCTTCAATGCATGATTTTTTAGTCCAGGCGAGCGCGTGGTCGAATTCGTCCTTATCGAAAATGCCCTCTTCGATACGCCGGGCGAATTCTACCATGTCAATTCCTTCGTAACTCATGCCCAGCCAGCCTTCGAGGAATTCGGGATTCGCGATCGAACCGGCAATGCCCATCGAGACCCCGCCCATGCCTAGGTACGATTTTCCCCGCATGGTCGCAACCGCGATTGCCGAGCGCCCGAATTGCAGGATCTTCCCTTGCACATCGGCAGGAATCGAGGCATCGTTCGCATCCTGGACATCGCGGCCGTATATGCCGAAGGCGGGCAGCCCTTTCTGGGCATGCCCGGCCAGAGCCGCGGCAAGGTACACTGCACCGGGCCGTTCGGTTCCGTTGAATCCCCAGATCGCCTTGGGACGAAGCGGGTCCATGTCCATGGTTTCGGAACCGTAACACCAGCAAGGAGTGACAGTGAGCGTGGCGCCTGCGCCGCTGCGTGCGAATTTGTCGGCCGCTGCGGCGGACTCCGCAAAGCCGCCGATGCAGGTGTCGGCAATGACACATTCCACGGGTTCTCCGCTCGGGTGGCGCAGGGTCGCAAGCAGCTTTGCCGCCGCGAGCGCCATCTGCATGGTGCGGCTTTCGAGGGACTCACGGACCCCATTTCTTCGGCCGTCAATTACCGGCCTGATGCCGATTTTCGGCAGGTCGCCGCGAAATCGGTTTCCCCCGGATTTGGCTATGGTCATGCGACGCTGACTCCTGTGGTCGATATGCAGGTGATTTACCTTCTCATGCCGGAATCGTGTCCTGCCGGCACTCTATGAACAACGGCACACAAAAGCCCGTTGTTCTGCGGCCGTTGTTTTAAACGACAACACCTTTTTTCAGGATGATATTCGCATACAGCGCCGTTTCGCTCGTCGCGATCACGGCATAGGCTTTCCGGGCCCGTTCATAGAAGGAGAACCGCTCGACCGATTCGAATTCGGTAAAATATTCCTGCTTTTTGCAGATAGCGCGGTACGTCTCCCAGATTTCCGGCTTATAGGGATCGCCGGGAACCAGAGCCATGAGCGCGACCGGCTTCGGCACGTATTTGTCAAGTGGAAAAAATTTGAGGATCGCTTCAAGGAGCTCCGGAACCATGTTTCCATCGCTGCGCACGAGGCGCCGGGCGATATCACCGGCAGGGAAGTTTCCGTCGGCGATGACGAGTTCGTCCCCATGACCCATCTCCATGAGAATTTTTAGTAGTTCGGGAGAGATAATGGAAGGAATTCCTTTAAGCATATATATATCCTTTTAAAATGGTGATTTTTCGCTTCTGCCCGGATGCCTATTCGCGCATGAAAATCGGCATGCTGCTTCCGGAGCGCCGTCATGCCTCCAATGAGTGTCCTCGCTGACCGGCGGTAATTTAACATGCTTTAATGAGACGCCGTTGGTTTTAAAAAATTACCTTCATACAATGGCCCTCGGGGTTCCGAACCTACAAAGGCATAAAAAGTTATATAGACGTAGCAGCACAGCGGAACAATCATGGCAAGCGCCATGCTGTGCCTTGCGACTATGCCCATAACCGGGGTAAACACCGCTCCGCCGATGATACCCATGATGATCATCGAACCGCCGACCTTGGTGTTCGGGCCGAGCCCCTTGACACCAAGAGCGAAAATGGTAGGGAACATGAGCGACATGAAGAAACTGGTGCTGAGCACCGCCCACAGGCCGATTATGCCGGGGAAAGCGGCGCTGATTGCGACGAGGCAAATATTGATAAGCGCAAAAACACCCATCAGGCTTCTGGGCTTGACATATCTCATTATAAATGCTACCGAAAAACGGCCGATGAGAAATGCACCTAAGGTGCCCGCAAGGAAATATCCGGCAGTTTTTTCGGCCATATGCGCATAATCCTGAGCATACAGGATAAAGTAACTCCAGGTACCGACCTGTGCGCCCACATAAAAGAATTGAGCTAAAACACCCAATTTAAAATGCCGGAATCGGAACAGTTCCCTGAAGCTTCCCTTTTCTTCCTTCCCATTTACAATATGCTCGTCGCTCAAATGAGGAAATTTTGTGAATAGCAGGAGAATCGCCCAGATACAGGTGACCGCGCTGATGACCATATACGGAGCTACGACTCTCATTGTTTCTGCATTCAAATAGGACTGATACGTCCCCGCTATCTTCATCTGGGTGATTTGAGCGGAAGTGAAGCTCGACACCCGAAAGAATAAAAAAGGTGCCGACCAATACCCCCGCGATTGAGCCGATTGGGTTAAAAGCCTGGGAAAAATTGAGTCTTCGTTCGGACGATGCCGGGTCGCCAAGTACGGAAATAAATGAATTGGCGCCGGTTTCGAGAAAGGCCAGCCCGCTGGCAATCACGAATAATGCAAAAAGGAATAAACTGAACCTCCCGATTATTGCGGCCGGATAAAAAAGAAATGTACCGATACTGAACAAGAACAGCCCCGTAACCAGCCCGGTTTTATAATTGAATTTCCGCATAATTAAAGCCGCCGGCATTGACAGCAAAAAATAGCCCATATAAAATGCCGATTGGAGCAGACCGGCCTGAAATCTGGAAAGCTCGAACGACTTCATGAATTGCTTGATTAAAATGTCATTCAGGTTGTTGGGCACCCCCCAAAAGAAAAACAACGCCGTTACTAAAATGAACGGAACAATCATGGTTTTACTGACAATTTTGTGTTCAACCATATTTTTGCTCTCGGTATCCGGAAAAGGTTATAGGTCCGCCGAACTGCCGCCGCCGATAATGGCCGTCTCTCACACTGATGTTATTTCTCCCTCCGGATCCCACAGATCCTCCCATCCCTTGCTGCCCTTCCACAGGAAAACCTGACCCTTAACCAGCCGGCAATTCCGATCGATCCTGCCGATCTGCTGCATCTCGGTTTCGGAGAGCGGAGCCGAAACCGTCGCTTTCAGATTTGCCAGTATTTTGGAAGGGGTAACCGAGAGGGGAATTGGAATCTGTCCACGCTGGATCGCCCATTTGATGCAGACCACTGCTGGATGGACATGGTGGCGTCCGGCTATTTCAACAATTACCGGATCTTCAATATCGACCGTATCCTGCGGGGTCCGGTCGCGCTCCGGCCGGCATGGAGAGCCGATCGGAGAGAAACCGATCGGAACGATGTTGTTATTAATCAGAAATTTGAAGAGTTCCGGCTGCTGAAAATGGGGATGCAGTTCAAGCTCATTGCTTACCGGTCTGATTTCGGCATCGCGGAGAAGGAGCCTAAGCTTCGGGATAGTCATATTTGAGGTGCCGATATGCTTAACAAGCCCCATTTTCACGAGTTTTTCCAGCTGCCGCCAGGTCTTCATATAGTTCTCGTGGATGTAGGGCTTTGCATTAGGATCCCGCGAGGAGACATCGACCCCTTTCGCATGAAAATTGGGAAAGGGCCAATGGATCAGATAGAGGTCGAGATAATCCAGCTGCAGATCCTTCAGGGATTTTTCGCAGGCAGGAATGATCTCTTTCTCGTCATGCTTGTCATTCCATAGTTTTGACGTGATCCACAGGTCCTCGCGCCTGATTCCATCGAGCATTGCCTCGTTCAATACCGGACCTATTGCATGTTCGTTACCGTAAACCGCAGCGCAATCGATATGCCGATAGCCGACCGACAGTGCGTAGCTGACCGCCTCGGCAATCCGCTCGGCGTCGTACTGGTTGTTTCCGAATGTCCCGAGCCCGATCTTCGGCAACCGTGCGCCCGTTGAAAGACCGAAGGATGGAATAGATTCGGGAGCAATGCTTTGTCCAATTGCCGCTGTCTGCAGTGATCCGCTCATGATTTTACCTCTTCATCGAATACCACGGCAACTTTGCCGCACTTTCCGCCCGCCATAAGGGCATATGCTTCGGTAACATTGTCAAGTGTAAAACGGTGGGTTACCAGATCTTCCGGATGGATTTCCCAGCGTGCCAGCCTCTCGGTTATCTCTTCCATGAGCCAGATGCTGGTTACCCAGGAACCGTAAATGGTTTTCTGTTCGTGAATGATATCGGGACTCGGGTTAAAATCAACGGTTCCGCCTTCGCCGATAAAAACAATCCGGCCCCATTTCCGGGTTGCCCGGATAGCGAGCTTGCGCGCATCAGCATGCCCCGATGCATCGACGGCCCGCTCGACACCATGACCGTTTGTCAAATCCAGAACCGCCTTGAGCGTGCCGGGACTTGAAACCAGGACCTCATCGGCAAGTTTTTTTTCTTTTGCGATTGCGCATCGCTCCGGTACCGTATCGATGCCAATTAACTTCTGGGCACCCATTGCCTTTGCGACCATGAGCGAGGCGAGCCCTACCGGCCCGAGCCCGGTAACGAGTACGGCATCATTACCTGAAATCCCGATTTTCTGGAGACCTTCATAGACGGTTCCGAACCCGCAAGCGATCTGTGCCCCGTCGGTGTAGGTAAGGCTATCGGGCAGAAGGACACAGTCTTTTTCGTCTGCAAGCATATAGGGAGCCATGCCGCCGTCCCTCTGCCATCCGTATGCAGCCCGCAATGGGCTGGTGCAGCTGATCATATATCCTCTTCGGCAATCATTGCAGAGGCCACAACCGGATATATGGTAAACGACGACACGATCGCCCTCCTTGAAGCGCCGCATCCCGGGACCGCACTTGACTATCTGGCCGGCAGGCTCATGGCCGGCGATTTTATTCTGATATCCTTCGGGCCCCTTCCCGAGATGCTCCCGGTAAATGGCCCGGATATCGCTTCCGCAAATAGTGGAGGATTTCATCCGGATAAGTACCTCTCCGTGGCCAGGTTCCGGAACCGGAACTTCCTTGAGGACAACTGTACTATTCCCCGGAAGATACGCTGCTTTCATACTTTTTTCCACAACCTGCTCCTTCCATCTGTCATAGTGTGCTAGTACAACATAGTTACCGAATAATTTTTCCGGTTATCTTTAGAACGATCATGTCATCCTTTCGATTAACCGGGTTGGGATGGTGATGGTCCGGGACATCTTTTCTTTTGCCGCTTTGATCAGATCGTTAATCGACGAGATAGCCTTGATGCCGATCAATCGCAGCTGCTGATCCATAGTGGTAAGCGGAACATACGAGGTAACGGAGTCGATCATATTACCGAAACCAATCAGCACAACCTCTTTGCCCACCAGAACCCTTTTCTCAAGAAATGCTCCGATGGCCCCCATACTTTCATAATCATTCGCGCAGATAACGGCATCGGTTTTCCCGGACCCGTCGTAGTGCTTTTTGATGGTTTCATATGCTGAAATTGCGTCAAAATCGGTATCGAAATAAATGATGTCTTTGCCGTCAATCAGCCTGAATTTTTTCGCCGCCTCCTGCATACCGATAATCCTCTCGCGGGCATTATATTGTCGTTCCCGCCCCTTGAGAACCATAATGGACTTCGCCCCGCGCTGTTTGATACAGTATTCGATCATGTTAAAGCCAGCCTGTCGGTAATCATTAACAATGCTGATTGCGTTTTCCAGAACCCACTCGATAGCGACGAACGGCACTTGCTTTGCCGTTTTGAGGCACTCCTGCCGCATTTCGCCAAATGCTTCTTCGATAAAGACAACGCTATACCGTTCGCTTCGGGCGACTCGCAGCAGCTCGGCGGTTTTCTCATTCCAGGCAAGCTTATCGGTATCCAGGCTGAATATCTGGATATTCAGGTCGTTTGCCCGGTTCGCGTCAAACATTCCTTCAAGAATAATGGTGTAGAAAGTCAATCGGCTGCTGGGAAGAAAAACAAAAACGTTGTTGGAGAGCGGCGACTTACGTGTGACGAAATATCCGGCCCCGGCCTTCGAATAAATCAGTTTTTCCTGCTTCAGTTCATAGTAGGCCCTCTGCGCGGTCGCGGGCGACACCCCGGCCATTTCTGCTATTTCGCGGACGGAGTCGATACTCTGGTTTTCCTTCCAGTCGCCGCCCTCGATGAGGTCTTTTATCCTGTTTTTAATCTGCCGATAGGGAGCGACCGGAGATTGCCTGTCGATGAAGATATCCATTGGTGAATAGTATTTCCCCTGAGTGAACACTTGCCTGCCTGGTTACTGCATTGCATCGCAGCACTGTACTATTACACCAAAATAAATCCTAGCAAACTTTGGTGCAATACATATTCCGGAAAACCGAAACAGGAGCTGCGATGCATCTCAATCCGAGGGTATCTCCAGCCGCATCCGGCTGTTCCCGCACTCACCTATTGTTGCAAAACACCTTGTGCAATCGCCTGGACGCCGATATCGCTCATCGCCTGCGCCTGGTATTGTGGCACCCTTCCCGTAGTATCCGGCGTCACATCCAGCAAATAGGTCGCATAGGCGGCATTAGCGGCTGTAATCCTGTTCATAATGAATGTTGTGGTCTTGACCATGGTATCCATCGGATGCCAGAACCAGCAATTATCCGCCCGAAACGGTTCGTTCCCTTCGGAGGGAAGCCCGTTCTTGGCAAGCGGAGGCCCGTCGATAGGAATTTCATATTCCACTATTTCGGTATTTGTCATCTTGTACATATGGTTGTTCTCGACAATTATCGTATGATGGCCGAGGCTGTCGTTCAAATAATGAACCAGATTTGCGACCGTATCATAGGGAATAATGACATAACCGACATACCAGCCCCATCCGTCGAACCAGATTACTTTTAGATCTCCATAGTTCGACAATAAGTCGGTAAGCTGGCCCTTGACCTGGGCAATTGAAGCTTGCCACAGGGCGGGTGTGGCATTGCTAGGAGGATTGTGTTCATCCCTCACCGAATAGTAAAGACCCGGTTCCATGCCCCTGGAGCGGACGGAGTCTACAAATTCCTTTACAATATCGCGTTGTCCGTTATTCTGATACCAGGACCCCTGGGCTATGCCATGCAGGCCGTTCATAACCGGCCCGTTATATGGCCACAGGCAGAATCCGCCATGGTGTTTTGAGGTAAGGACCGCATACTTGCAATGCGCGGATTTGGCGACATCGGCCCATTGGCCGAGATTCAGCGAATCAGGCTGGAAAAGGTCGGGGTCCTCGTTTCCTAGTTCCCACTCTCCGCTCGGGGTTGGGTAGTTGTAGCGGGTAAAAGTTGACATATTAAAATGGCAGAACATGCCGAACTGCTGGGCAACATAGGCCGCCTCCTCTCCGGGAAGCGGATCGGCCTTCGTTTTAAAGATAACAACTTTGGACCATCCCACTTTTCCGGCGGAGTTTTTTGCACAAATCGCCAAATAATAGGTCGTGCTGTAGGAGAGGTTCGCCCTGATCGGGTAAGAAGAATCCGAAGCGGTGAAGGCGGTATCATCGATGACCGCCGGCAGCGCAAGAAGGGTGTCGGACGGGTTCCCCGGCACGGGCACCTTGCCCGAGGAAACTACAACGCGATAGCGCGTGGCGCCGGTAACGGCATGCCAGCTCACGATGGGTTTGATTGCATTGCTGTCATAGGCATGCAGGGATATGCCGGTATCCCCGGTAATAGGAAATATCGCGGCCGGGATAAGGCTGGAATCCGTTGTAACCAGTGCAAGCCCCGGAAGCCTGGCAACCGTATCGATGCCCGTATGCCCCGCAGAACCGTAGTACGGGCTGTTGTTGCACCCCATCATAGCGCCGCCGAAAAACATTGTGACCGCTATGCACATCATTCCCATCAATATTGTTTTCTTCATATGATCCCTTGCCGATAATATGCCTTGCCGGCCTAAAATGCCGCGGCGAATTTGCAAATATAATACCACTGGTGAAGGTTATGGAACACTTCGTCAAAATCAACGTTGACGTCGGTCGGTGCGGACAGATACCGCAAATGATCGCTCGCGGCCTGGAGGGTCAGGGTATAGTACCTGAACAATGTCCATTTACCATAAATACTCCACTTCCAATGGTCATCCGGATAATTGTTCAGCCCCTGATTAATGGTAAGGGGAAGCGGTTCTTCGGAATTGACGATACCGCCGACATCATTTGGATAGGGGCTTCCGAACCATTCAGCCTGCAGGCTCAGTACATCGAGCCGGGAGCCCGCGACATCGAGGAGCTTGAAAGTCGGAAGATTGATGCCCGCCATTACCGGAATTCTCTGGAGGATGTTATCGTAACTTATGCTGTTTACGGTGTCCAGGGTGGCGGGATAGTCCTTCACTCCGAGGATTGCGGCTTCGCTATACACCTTGAAATCTTCCTTACCGCAACCCATGGTGCCGACGAAATCCTTCAGGTCGATTGAGGCCATGGCCATGACTTTGGCGCCCCTGAACGTGTAAAAGGAAGTGTCGCTCCGGCCGGTGGTTTGATTATACGTAATATGGTAAGCATCGTCCGGGTCATGAGGAGTGGTCTGGGTGGTATCGGCGGAAATGATGCTGTTAAGGCTTCCACCAAGGCCAAGCTCTATACCCTTGACCGGATGATAGGTAACGATTGCCGCAAGATTCCAGTCCCCTATCGCATACCAGGAATCCATATTAGTATAGAAAAGTCCATCGATCGTCAGATTTGACCTGGGACGAAGGGCGGCATGAATACCCGGGAGCCGGGCAAGCGGAAAATCAAATACGTTATTGATATACTGCGGGTAGGTCCCGGTCCGAAAAAGGTACTCGCCGAGATCCCGAGCATCCGGATTATACTTAAAAGGAAAATATCCCGCCTCGATCATGAGCCAGGGGCAATTGACATTCCCGAAATTGTGCTTGAATTCCGCCTGGCTCAGATAAGCATACCAGTTGAGTGTCCGGAACTCCTGTTCCGCCCCCGGACTCAAAACAACCGGAAAATCGTTGAACATGTCTATTTCCATGCCCAACGAGACTGAACTTCTGTCGCTGAGCAGGGCATCAACGCCCATATTGCCCATAACCTCCCTCATCCACGTTCCGTTTATGGACAGGGGATCTTTTAAATTAGGGCCGCCCTGGACAATCTCACCGGTTTCCATCGCGATAAATCCCCACGGCTTGAGCTTGACCTGAATAGTAGTACTGTCATCATCCGCCCGGCAGATGCCGGCAAAAAGCACCGGCACCGCAACGGCCCCGGCAATCAAAAACTCGCGAACATTCATCGTTCTGCTCCTTCATCGGCGAGCGGATTCTATTCCGTCCCGGCCATGCAAACTGGGGGCCCCCGTCGGACTCGGGAATGCAATCCCTTAAACGGCCCCCTATGAACTCCCTTGAATCAGGTCAGTGCACCGTGCGTGCCCTGTTTAAGCGGCTATTTCTGGTATAAGACGATGTCGTCAACATAGCAAGGTTCGAAGGTATTCGGGCCACCGGGGCCCCGGAATACGAGCAACCGATCGATACCGGGGAACGGCTCATAGGCTCCATTGTACGTGGGCAGAGGCATCTTGTTGACCTCTACGTTGTCGACGAAATAGGTGACAGCGGAATCGCTGGCGGTGTCGCTCAGGTTGACCAGCACATTACATTTGTACCAATGCTTGGGCTGGATGGGAATGTTGGCGAGCAAGCTATCGGTCTCGGGAATCATCTGAAAAGCGTTGAAATACGTCGTCTTCAGCACATTGGTCGAGTCGAATCCCAACCCGAATCCCGGTGTCAGCCCTCCGGAAGAACCCGAATTTTTCCCTATCCACACGGTAAAATTGATGCCAGACGTTGCCTTTGCAAGCAGATAAAATTGAACGCCGACAACGGTTTTAGTCAGGGGAGATCCCAGGGGGTTTATTTCGTATTGGAGAGCGGTCGCATTCGAATCGGAAGTAAGCGAGTGCGTTCCGGTATAGAATGTATCGGTGGTATACCGCATCTGTGGATAAATTCCACCCTCGCTCCATGTCGCAAATTGCGATGCCCACAACGTTTCTGCCGCAGGATGTTCGAACCCCTCGGCAAAAATCAGATTGTATCCCGTGGGAGCCAACAGGGCAGAATCTTCGGAAGAAGAAACCGGATTGCTTTTTTTGGAACATTCCATAAACACGCAGCCGAAGACAAGCGCTACTGCGGTACCTGCAACCAGAATTTTACGAAGCATAACATTCCCTTCTTATGGATGATTTTTTTGGGGATAAGATTTAAACTATCGAAGTTCCCCGGAGTAAGCTCCGGGGAACCCCCTTGCTATGCCTATTCGCTAACAACAAACCGCCGGGCCGCGAGACCGCTTGTCGAATGGATAACGGCAATGTACGATCCGGTCCTGATGCGCTTCGGATCCAAAGCGAACTCCGAGGTTCCTTTTCCGTTGAACGTCGCCAGCGTCCGGCCCGAAACCGTAACGATCGCAACGCGGTAGCTGCCGTCGTAGGAGATCATGAGCCGACGGTCGCGATAATAGAACGATTTGATGAGGCTGGACACCTCGTTCGTTTTCTTCACGGCTACGATCCCGGGGCCGGGGGTTCCCATGACCCCGAAGGAATCCATGACGAAATTCTGGAAGCCCATTGCAAGAGCCGGCGAGCCGGTTTGAACGCTGAAATCACCGTGATAAGGAACACCGGTCACGCCGACCCAGGATTTTGTCGTGTCGGTGAAGTTTGGACTGGTAAGGACCGAATGAGCATCGAGCCCGGCAGCGATCCACTGCGCCCAGGTGCCCTCTGCGGTACCGCACCCGTAGTCTTCACTCCACGTCGAAAGGGTGGGAGTACCGGCAACACAATAGACGTCATTGGAATCCCAGCTGATTTTAGTTGCTTCGATTTGAGGGGGAATTGATCCGGACGAGAAGCAACACTCCTGGTAGATGCAGGTTTGTCCCGGAGGACCTATAAAAATGTTGTGCTCACCGTAGTCGTGAGAGGAAGTCCACGTACCATGGAATTCGGCGTATCCGCCCCGGACAACGACATTATTCACAAAGGTACGATAGCGACCCCACTGCATCTTGGAGCCTCCGCCGATAAGAAGATTGTCGGCCTGATAATAGTTTGTCGACCCATCGTCAAGGTCGATGCCGAACATCCCACCAGGCCCTTCCAGCCGGTTCATGCGGATCGTTGTAGGCTGGAAAGCATCGAGCAGAGAAGCACCGGTATCGCTTTCGCCATCTACCCAGTTACGGTCGCGTCCCCACGCATTGAAAGGACCGTGGTCGCTGGTTTCCTGGACATCTGCATAAACCCAGTTGTACGCTATCAGATGTCCGCCGAAGTCCCCGTCACAGCAGCAGATGCCGGCACGCGGGCAGGAGTCGATGGTGTTATGGAGAATCGTATCGCCCAAGGTCACCGACATGGCAACACCCGCAGGCTGTTTCTCGAATCTTCCGAAATGGGTAATCAAATTATTATTGATCATGCAGTAGGCCGGGTATTTATTCGTGAGCGGGCCGGGCGTTCTATCGCTGCAGCTCGTTAAAAGACCGGCATATGAAGTGCTGGGGCACCGAACCGCGCTGTCGAGCCCGAAAAGACAGACCGGTGAGGCGCCTCCCCCATTGAAAACATTGTTGTAAATGACATTATGGCGGTTGTACCCGCTCATGAAAACACCGTTTCCCCCGACCTGATCGAATTTACAGTTCTCAAAGGTTACGTTCTGCGCATACTCCATAAACACGGTGCCGTTGCGGACTATGGTCCAGTCCGATGCCAACACATCCGTATAGGTTCCGTCGAAAAGTGTGCGGTAGGTTTCAGTAAAATCAATGCCATTAAAGGTGACGTATTTCACGGTGTTTACACTGTCGGTACCGACAAAACGAAGCAGACAGGGTTGCGAGGCAAGTTCTACGGTGGAGGTGTTCAGGTTGGTTCCTGCCGGGGGCCAGAAAAACAGCTGGCCGGTTGTTTTATTGTAATACCATTCATTGACGGTATCAAGCTCTTCAAAAATGTTTTCAACGAGGGCATGGTTCTGATCTATCGCATCGCCCCGGCCATTGTCGCCGACCCAGGTGGTGTTGACAGTGGTTCCGTTGACGCTGGAAATGATGAAACTTTCCCCACCCCACCCCGAGCTGTTAAGCGCCCGGATGTATCCCGGACCTTGCGTTGGCGTTTTCCATTTCGAAGCCCTGCTCGTAATGGAACTATAGGCGCCGCCGCCGTCGAGGTCCACTGAATTGGCATTGAAATTAGGGTAACGGGCAAGCACCATCCGCGTACCATTCAAGAAAAGCTGGTCTACATGTAAACTTTCAGCAATGGTGGTCACCATGATCGAGCCGGAGTAGGTGGTCCATGCGGTGGTCACCGGAATGCCGCCACTTATGATGGGCTTCTCACCCGGAAAAGCCTGGTACGTAATAGGGGCCGCTGCAGTGCCTGAGTTTGAGGGACCGAAGGTCACCGGTGATTGCAAATAGTAGGTGCCTCCAAGCAGCCAGACGGTTACCGGACCACTCGCCTTAAGCGAGTCCGCTTCATTGCGGGCCCTCGTCAGGGTTGCATACGGCGCACTTTGAGTGCCGGCGGCTGAATCGCTGCCGGTGGGGGAAACATAAATACTTTCCTGGCTTAAAGCCGCCGCCACCAAACTACAAACCCAAATACTGGATCTTGAAAAGATCATCGGTGACCCCTCTGTTGACGGTGAATCGCTATAGATCGAGTGATATTATCCTGAAAGGTGAACAGACCCAAATTAAATTGCTCTCGGTTTCTGATCATTCGTCTCCCCTCCCAAGGCGCCGATTACTGACTGCAGCTACTAATAATATACACTAGAATTTTAAAATCTTTGTTGAAGATTATTGCTTATAAAATTATGATAATACGATAAATTGTATTAGTGTACTATTACAGAGAAGCTTATTAAATCCTTATCGGTTCAAAATATAATTATAGCAATATGCGGGTACTATAAAAATCTTTCATAAAAAGTTATTCTTCTACTGCCCATTCGATTTTTCCAGCACCAGAAGCTTGCTTAAATCAGCAGCTATACCCATGGCCAGTGAGTCGCCTCCCATGGATTTCGCCACCTCGATCGCCCGCCGGGTCACCAGGATAGCCTCGTCAAGGTTCCCGATTTTCAGCCAGGCATCTCTCAGTGCGCTGATGCACCTGAAATCATCCGGATGACCCTTCAAAGCTTCTTGAAAATGCGGAATCGCCTCATTATAATAGCCCGATTGCATCAGGGCATACCCGAGACAGCTTTGCGCTTCAGGCATAGCAGGATCGATGAGAACTGCCCGCTCCAGATGGATAATCGCTTCCCTGGTCCGCCCGGTCTGCAGCAGAGCCTTGCCGATATTGACATGGGCGGAAGCATAATTCGAGTCCAGCTCCAGCGTTTTCCGGTACTCTGCAATGCCCTCTTCAACCCGCCCGGTCTGCATATAGCCATTGCCCAGGTCGTAGTGCGTGACTGCCAGGCCGGGATTGATTTTCTCCGCCCGCAGATATTGGGCTATGCCCTCTGCAAAACGGCCACTCTGCATATAAGCATTGCCGAGATTAATAGAAGCCGATATGTTGGTGGAGTCGATTTCAAGCGCATTCTGGTATTGAGCCTCGCCTTCCCCGGTTTGTCCGATCTGCACGAGAGCGTTCCCGAGGTTTATATGCGCCAGGGTATAGCCCGGCCTGGCTTCAATCGCCTTCCGGAAATGGGAGATGGCTTCAGGAATCTCTCCCCGCTGCATCAAATCGTTACCCAGGTTAAACTGAGCCATCCAGCACAAGGGATTCTTCAAGAGCGTTCGCTCATAGACCATATCAGCGTCTTTATACATGCCGCTCTGCTGCCAGGTGAGGATTCCCAGCCCTGCAAGAAGAATCCCATAAATTGCTGTAGAGACGTAGCATGCTACGTCTCTACGTTTAACCGTCCCAATACCGCGATCGATCATGGCCGCCGCATACACGATAGGACCGAGGCAGGCCAGGTATTGGAAATGGTCGGCAACGAAAGAAAAACGGAATGGATAAACGTCGAAAAAACCCAACGCGGGAAAAATCATTGCTGAAAAGAGCAAAAAAACCGCCAGGGGCGTTCGGGTTCTTCTGCGCAATAACCAAAGTACCCCGGCAAATAGTATTGCCGTGATTGGATAAAGATACTGCCGCATCTCAGCGCTATCGATATGCCAGCGCGGATAGATAAAAGTCAGATTAACCGGCCAGAGCAATTTTGCAGGATAGAACCAGGTCGCGCGCCCGGCCACCAGGAATCGATCGATATAGGCCAGGTGGAAATCGCCCGCTTCGCCTCCGATCACATAGGTGCGTTCCACCCATGAAGTAAACAGACCCGATGCGGCGCCGGCTAGGAAAAACGGCAGCAGCGGCATAATATCATGCGACCACGAAAGCTTTCCGCGCTTCCACCAGATTACTACGAAAAGCGCCGCCGGTAGCGGGGCGATCACGGATTTCGATAAAAGGCCCAAAATAAAAAGTCCCGCGGCAAAGCCATACCGCTTAAAATTTCTATCGCTGTCGAATTTTAAATAGGCAAGTGCCGAACCGAGGAAAAAGACCGCCGAAAGGGTGTTCTTCAATTCCGAGATCCAGGCTACCGACTCTACCTGAACGGGATGCAGGGCAAAGATCGCCGCGGCAAGCCATGCACCGCGTATGCGCAGGAAACGCAGGATTTTTACCAGCAGAAAAGCTGAAATAAGATGCAGCAATATATTGAGTAAATGGTAACCAGGCGTCGCTTCACCCCACAGGTGGTACTCAATCCAGAAAACGCTATGGACCACGGGGTAATATTGCTGTGTCGCGCCGGGATGTAACCATATCTGGCCCAGGCCATGCAGGGTACGGAGCTCAGGCTTGGTAATGTGCCCAGCGTCGTCCCAGATCGGCTTGCCATTCCAGGAGGGCTGGTAGGCAATAAAGGTGACGGCGGCAAGGATGAGCCAGAGAATGCAATCACGGGTCAATATCGATTTCATGGATTTCTTATCCTGGTATTAAAATAGAAAAGCCCGCGGGAATAAGCGGGCTTTTCTATTTGAACGAGAAACGCTAATACTCAAGCACTGATGATTAGATATTCCCTGAAATTTTTGCCGTCCACATCCAATCCTGCTTATAAGGAAGCGACTCAAAATAGGCAGGATACCCATCGCTATAATTAGCACGGTAGTGGTCGCGAGCACATTCAAGAGTAAGAGCGACATGGGAAGTTATCGTTTTTTTAGCATAAACCGACCATTTCCATGCATAGGATGAGTTATCCTCGGCTGCGCTTAACGAATTAAATATTGAGGGGGCTGTACCTGGAACAGGAAGACATACGGGATATGATCCCGATGCCGGCGGTTGATACAGACAAGTCTGGTTTTGCGAGCAGGTGCTGAGCGGGTTGGAATAATGTTCGAACTCGATGTTCAACATGTCAAGAAGTTTGAACGTCGGGAAATAAAACCCGAACATGACCGGCATTCTTTGGGAGATATTGTTATAATAGTAAGAATAATTCTCCGTCCCAATGATTGCTCCCTCGCCGTAGAGCTTAAGGTCTTCGCTCCCGAGCATTCGACCGATGTCACCCATGAACGGTTTAGGATCAATTGACAACCGTGCCATAGGTTTAATTGCCCTGAACGTATAATACGAAGTGTCAAAAGCGGTATCTTTCGTCGCAGCATTGATGCTTTTAACCGTTTCAATAACATTCCCGGAATCGTCCCTGACTGCATTAGCTGGAGCATTGGGCGTCGTAAAGCTAGAATTGACCGATATAAGATTGTCGAAATCTATGCCGGCGCCGAAGTCAATAACTTTATCGAAATTGCAGTCTCCGACATAAGCAAGGGAAACATCACCATAGGGCCAGGTTCCCGCCTGGTCTAAAACCATGAAATCATTCGAGATTTGTATTTTATCGAGGTTCAGTTTAATGGTTGCCTTTGCACCAAGCAAATCTGCAGCAGGGAAATCGAAAGTATTCATGAGAAGACCGGGGTAGGAAAGCGATCTGAACATGTATTCACCCAGATTGCGGGATTCCGGATTATATTTGTAAGGAAAATAACCCCCGGTGACCTTGGCGGAAATTTTTTCCGTCGTGTCGCTGAAAGTATACGTACCGCTGGCTTCGGTAACCCAGACGGAAAATTGCTGTTCGTCATCATTCCGGGCATTACCAAGCGCACCATTGTTCGCTAGCGGGAAGGCATTCCACATCTTGCCCTCAATGCCGGCAACCAGTTGCATCCGGTCGCTGAGGTTTGCGATAAAACCAATTCCGGAATACACCTGATGGTCCCAATAATGGTCAATGCCCTGGCCTCCGTAATCGCCTTGTACAATCTGGCCGAATTCATAGGACCCAAATCCGGTTACCTGCACGTTTTTCAGTCCCAGGCCGGTATCATCCGAAAAAGCCAAACTCGCTAATCCCAGCAGTACGCTGCACGCTGCTGTTGCAAAATTCGGAATGCTATGCTTTCTCCCCATGGAGCAGAATCCTTTCTTCAGCAATAGTTTATACAAGAACGCACGGCATAGGCCATACTCTGCTATGCCGTGCGATACTATGCCCTGCATCGTGAAGCTATTTCACAAAAGCAACCACCCGCGATATAACTCCTGCAGGAGTATTCAACCGGATCAGGTAGGTACCGCCGTGTACCACTCCCCGGCCGGAAAGAGAGTACCATCCCGGCTGCGAAGCCGAAATCAAGGCAATCTGCCTGCCTTTCATGTCGAATACCTGGAGCTTGCTGAGGCCAACCGGGATATATACCTCATTGCCCCGAACGCTGATGCGGCTGCCAAGCTGGGCGGTAACCTGCTCATTGTCCTGAGGCAGCACAGAGGCTGGAACAGATGAAACTGAATCGGGATTCCCCATTTCCATCAGCACGTGGACGGTGCCGTAGGCCGGAATACTTGCTACGTAAAGGCTTTCCGTTACCCCTATTGCACTTAAACCGGTATCGGCCGACGTCGTATCAAGGATATTCCTGCTCTGCAGCCAGCGGTGGAGCCACAGATTCCTGACCCGGAATTGCTTGGAGGTATCCGATATTCCGAGATCGCTCCATTTGATGCTGCCGACTGCAGCGGCAGTTGTACTGGAATTTAAAATTACGACCGCGAACTTTTTATTATTCACGGTGTCGGCATTATGCACCAGGAGCTTTTTGACTATAACCTGGATATTTCCGGTGGTTCGTGCTATATGACCCTGGACGCCCAAAGAGTCCTGATCCACTGCAATGACCTCACGGTTTGATAAAATGGTAAATGTAGCCGCACTCATTGCCGGGGTATTATTGCCCATCAGCAGCGGAGCCGCACAGATGCACCACATGTCCATATGCGATTGATTTTGAGTGTTCGTCAAAGAGCCATTGCCGATCTCGAGCATATCCGGATCGTTCCAGCCGCCCGGTCCGGCATCTTGATAAAGCGCAATGGTGGTGCTCCAGTTGCTGTAAATACTGGACCACGATGCGTTAATATCACCCGTGCAACGCCATAGATTTCCACAGGAATCGCCAAAGAGCCAGGGGGAATAATCTCCCCAATTGCACAGACTGAAGGTGATCCCGTGTACCTTCCGCATCGAGTCGGCTTTGGCAGCGGTCCAGTTGGAGTCGGCCTTAAGCGTGTCGAGATAGACGACAGAATCGGCGTGAGCGAGCGCATGCCCCATCCGTGAATAGAGCGTCGCAGCCCCCGCCCCGTTGGTATATGCTGAGGGGACATTGCACCAATCTTCTTTCAGATAATCAAAACCCCATTGAACATAGGTAAGTGCATCCCTTTTTTCATATCCGTAACTGCCGATATATCCCGCGCATGTCTCGGTTCCGCAGCACGAGTAAATACCGATCTTGAGACCCATGTTGTGGATGGTATCGGTAAGCCAGGGGAAACCGTGCGGAAACCTTGTTGTATTCCAGGTCGGCGCACTATCCGCCAGGCGGCTCGTGGCCGGCCAGCAGTCGTCCAGGTTGATAAATTTGTAGCCCACGCTCTGGAGACTGATCTGCTTACCTTCCCAGTTCGGCGCATGAATCTGCACCATTGACTGTGCCACGGCCATTACGTTTGCCTCATTGATGCCATTACAGCCGAAATAATTCCACGTGCTGAATCCCATGGGCGGCGTGCGGGCATATCCATTGTTTAATGCAAAGGCACCGACCGGCACCAACAGCATCGCCGCACCGGCTGCCAAAAGGAACATCCTCCCCAACTTATTAGCCATACCACTTCCTCCTCGATTAAAGATTTAAAGTGAATGTAATCCTTTTTATTCTTTTAATGATTTTTTTCCCTGAGGTCATAATCCAGCGATTATCTGTCTCCTGGCATTGATTTCTGAGGTCTCCTGGACCTTTTGATCATACCTGTATATACAATAATAGTGCGTAACTTCAATATAATTATTCCGTTCCGCATCTGCGGAACTTTTTTCTACTTCCCCGGCTCTACCTCGTGATCACGACCGATGCTCTCTTTTCAAACCCGGCGGTCTTAAAGCGGACAAGGTACTGTCCGGCTGCAAGGTTGCAGGATTTGAGATCGACCGCATACTTCCCGGCAATTTGTTTTCGATTCAACACCAGTGCCGATCTTCCAAGCAGGTCGCTGAATGAAATCTCTACCGCTCCGGACGCCGATAGTGAATACGAAAGTACTTCGCCATTCACCGAAAAATCCGGATGAATGCCCGTAATTGCCCTGCTGATGATAGAGGTACCTGCTGTCCCGAAATACCAGGCGCTTGACCAGGGCCCTGGTCCATTCCCATTCCACGCGGCAGCGCGCCAGTAATATCCCATGTTTCCAAGCAGGGTTTTGACGGTGATCGAGTCTGCGGTTATTCCGGTCTTATCGAAAACCGTTGAACCAAATGCCTGGGCAGTACCTACCTGCAATTCATACGAGGTTGCACCGGTAACAGCCTGCCATTGAAAATTTATCGGAAGGCTGAATCCGCCCAGCCCGTTGCCGGGAGCCGCAAGCTGCGGTGCCGTACTGGGTGGGGCTCCTGCGGTCGTGAAGCTCCAGACTGCAGACCAGCTCCCGTTGCCTCCTGCATTCGCTGCGTTGGCACTCCAGTAATAGACCGTGGAATTGGCAAGGCCTGAAATCGCAACCGCATGGGTGGTAAGACCGCTCTGCGAGAAGGCAATACTGCCCGAGGCAAAACTGGAATTGGTCGAAACCTGTACGCCATAGGTTGTCGCCAGATTGACCGTTCCCCAGTTCAGGCTAAGTGCAACCGGCTGGGCCGTTGCGCCGTTCGTCGGAAGGGCGAGAACCGGGGCTCCCGGCGGAAGAGTGCCGGTGGTGGTAAAGCTCCAGATGCTCGACCATGCGCTGGTCAGGTTTACATTCGTAGCATTCACCTCCCAGTAATAGGCCGTGGTGATTGCAAGGCCGGAGGCGGTAACTGATGTCGTCGGAATGCCCGACTGGTTAAACACAGTAGTGCTGAAGCTGGAAGAAGTTGAAATAAGTACGCTGTAGGACGTTGCCGCACTTCCCATGGTCCACATAAGGTTGGGCGTTACCGGCTGATTCACGGCACTGTTGGTGGGAGCGGTAAGGGTCGGCACCGCAGGAACTTCGAAAACCGCCGTCTGGTTCAAGTTCTGCGTTGCATAGCAGAAGTTAATCCAATCTGCAGTTCGGGCAACTTTATCGACCCGAGGTTCATCGATCAGGCCACCGAGGCCGTAATAAGCGGTATTTCCATTGGCATGATGGCCGATGATGGTATTGGCGCCCCGCCCCGAATAATTAAGGGCGTAATTCAAGGTTCCCGATGCAACCACCCGGCCATTGAGATAAACTTGTTCGGTTGAAGAAGCCGGGTTGATGACATAGGCGAGGTATTTCCATCCCTGCCCCAGGACATTCGTGCCACCGGGCGAATAGATATTTTGCCAGTTACCGTTGCCATAGTAGAAACCATTGAGGGAGTCCTGCAACGGTGTGGAATTATTGTACAGCGAACGGATGGCAGCATTATCGCCAAGCGAGATGAGATCCACCCCGTTCGCGCTTCCGCCTATCGCATTTTCATTAACCCAGAGCGACAGCGTCAGAGTCGCATTACTGCCCATGAGACCTGGAATCATGACTGAATCATCATTTGCCTCTATAAATTTCCTTGCATGGCCGATAATCCCCAGCGTATCGGTTGCGCTTGCAACAGTGGCATTCCTTGCAAACGCGGTTGCATCGAGGATGTTATTGCTGAAATGGTACACGCCGGCAAAGCCGTTGCCCGTATCGAAAACCGCTGTTGGATTCGACCCGGCGGATGCCGTATCGTTGCCCCAGTACATCCGGAAACTCTGCGCCGTCGATGCGGAAAAAACCGTATCGACCAGCACCCAGATGGAAGCCTGATGGTTCGCTGTATCCCACTCATCAATTTGATAGGGATAGGACACATTGAGGTTGCTCCCCTTGGCAAAACGCAGATCGGCAGGACTAGTCGGATTGCTCAAAATCGCCGAATTAACGCTGGTCAGCCTGACCAGTACCGGAAATTTCACCAGGTTTGAAGAAATCCCCGTAGCGCTCGGGTCCATCATATAATCCTTATAGTTGCTCCAACCGGAATATAACGAGCCGGACACCGGTACTGCCAGCACCGTTGCCCCATACCCGGCAAGAGACAGCAAAGCAATCGTAGCAATGCGAGAAAGGTCGACTTTAGCTTTTTTCATACTGTCTCTCCATTCAGATAGAATAAGTAACGGCATTTTCCGAGCGCATGCAACGGAAGATGCCATTTCATTTGTAATTCTATACGTTAATAATCGGCTTATCAGCTCTTGGTTTCGGCCATCATTTATTCAATAGCAATTGTTGGCACTGCTATGAAATTATGTTACCAGAAACAAATGTACTAGTGTACTAATACGGAAGTACCTAATTCATCGTTAGCATTACACTAGAATATAATTACAGGAAACCTCCAGCACGATGAAAATCTTGCATATTGTTTTATCATTGCCGCCGCGACGGTACCTGTTCGGGCCAAGCTTTGATAGCATGAAAAAAAGCCCATAAACATCAATAAGTTATGCGATTTACAGAAGCCGAATGGTTCCGCTGTCGGCAAAATTAGGGAGATTTGAACCGATTACATTTTGCGTCAGCCCGATGCAGTTGAAATGGGCTATGGCGGCGAGAATGGTTTTGCGCCTGAGCCGTACTACCGAATCGCAGGCGAATTCCGTATCGCTCCCCCATTCATAAGTATAACGATTATCTGCAACGGTTCCAAGGGGATCGGGTCGAAAACTGTGGCACAAAACGAATTTGCAACGGACTGCTCACCATTTACTAAGGCTCTGTTTTCCAACAAGCTCGGGCATCCCTGATAATCCTATACACCTGTGTTAAAGATATCCCGACTTTATTTGCAATGGCGGTTCCGGACATGCCCTCCTGGAGGAAATCGATAATCGCTTCATTTCTTTTTACCTGCAGGTCATTTTTGCCGGGGATTTCATATTTTGTCCGTATTGTGCGCACTAAAAAGGCCGAGACTCCAAGCTTCCTGCCTATAGCAATATCGGTAACTAGATTCTTCTGCAATTGAATCAGTTCATTCCTGGAAATAGTCAGTTTAACATTTGGCCTGCCTATAATTATTGGACGGATGCCATGAGCTTTGCGTAATTTCTGCACTCTCTGTCGAGTAACGCCAAGCTTTTCGCCAATTGCTGCATCTGTTTTGAGATTTTTTTGCAGCTCCATCAGCATTTCTTTTGACACCGGTGACATTTTCGACATCCTCCCTCAACTCGCCGTCATTGAGTAATTTTAAATGGTCCTGATATTGATATTAGCTTCGCCATATATTCAATCATGGTGAATAATTCCTTATCAGCACTCCATAACAGCATCTTTTAGCGAAGGCTTTTGAAAATTTAAAAATTCATCGTGTGAACAGGCTTGGCGAGTGCATGAAGGACTGCTCCGCAGTCACCACGGCCTGGCGCGGGGAGCTTCACCATATGAGCAGAATAATCGTCTCCATTCCGCACGTGCTTCTCCGGTTTGTTTGTACCGGCAGTTGCATCAAATGGTACCTTCTTTACTCCGCGCAAAAGAGCCTCCTCAAATATTTCTTCAGTATCATGATAAATTTGAGTGAGTTTAACGCCGTTCATGGTTGATACCTCCTCTTCAGTCACCTCGATGCAACCTGTTTTCAACGCAAAGTGCTCGTGGAAATAGGATACCATCGGGATAGGAGTTGTCCTCCTTACCCCTTGCGATCATGTCGACCGCGTGCTCCGCATGAATTACCGCACTTTCCGAATAACGGGAGCAACGCCAGCATTGATAATCGGCCAGCCATTCAAAACCGTTACGCTTTAAGTATTGTCGAGCCGATAGGGGTGGAAATTTATGGAGGAATATTTGAAGAGAGCCTGTAATAACATCATTAACAATCCTGCAACCCTTGTATCTGGTGACAATGGATTTTCCGGCCCTGCCATAATCTTCAAGTTCTTTTTTCCATGAAGATATCGCTCCGTTGAATAAGCCCAACTCGGTTTCAACCTCACAGGCCTTTCTTCCCGTCGCGAATACCAGATCGAGGGCGGATTTCTTGAATTCTATATCGTACTGCTTACGATTTTGCATGATTTTCAATTCGTTGCCATTGATTAATCGATGCAAATAAAGGATGGCAACCCGGTTCATTAAAAAATGGAACTTACTATTTTAGAAATCGTCAAACGACATAGGGCAGCCATCTTGTATCCACACCGGCACTACTTATTATTCTGCAAACGTATTTTAATGACTTTCCAATTTGATGTGCAATCGCGGTTCCCGGAATACCTTTTCCATAGAGTTCCAGTATCTGATCATAATGTTTTGAAGGCGACTTCTGTATAATCTTGTTCTTCCCTACCCCGGCCTCATGGGCAATTTGATAGACCATGCAAGCACTAAGTCCAAATCTACCGGCAATATCAGGAGCTGTCAGGCCGTTTGAATAGAGAGCGACAATTTCTTTATTTCGATCGGAATTGCCGGAATAGCGGGATGGTATCTTATGGACCTTACGGGCATATTGAACAGCAGGGTGCCGGATTCCCAGGTGCCGGGCAATGGCAATATCGGTTATAAGTGACTTTTGAAGCTCTATTAGTTCCTCTTTTGATATCTTAGGCATGATAACATTCCTCTCCTGAAATGAAATCATCTTGGTTTTCTTCACCGTTAAACAAAGCTAAAGATTACTTAAAGCCCGGATTTTAATGGAGTTACGATGAACTGACCCTAAAAGGCAACAAGCTGATTTTCCGACCTCGCAGCTCGAATAACTTTGTAGACGGAATTAAAAGAAATTCCGATTTCATGCGCTATCACCGTCCCCGGGATACCTTTACCGTAGAGTTGAATAATCCGTTCATGGTTTTTAGATAGCACTTTTTTCCTGGGTTTTTCCTTTCTTGCCCCTGCATCACTGGTAATCTGATAGATCCGGCCGGGCCTGAGTCCGAATTTATTTGCAATATCATAAGCGGTCATGCCGCCTGAGTAGAGAGCGGCGATTTCATTATTTCTATTTGAGTTTCCTGCAAAGCGAGACGGGATGCCGTAAAGCTTGCGGATATGATGAACATAGGGTTGCGAAACACCCAGGTGCTTTGCAATAGCAACATCGGTGATGAGTGTTTTCTGGAGCTGTATCAGCTCTTCTTTGGATATTTTCGGCATGATCAATTCAATTAGTTGCCATAAAAAATACAAGGTTGCCAGTACTTGTACATACAACCTCGGCTAAAAAAAACGCCAGGTTTTCCCCTGAAATCGTGTTAGTGTGCTAGTACGCATATAGTTATTTCCTTATTGAATCTGTCCTTCAATAAAAATATATACATTGCCATCATTCCTGTCAATATTTTAAATAAAAAAATTGCCCGAGGTTCTGATATTTTTGGTTGCTCTCATCCGGGGATGATGGCAGGCACCTAAATTGTATTTAATTGCTTTATGCTCCTGTACTCAAAATCAAAATTGATTTCAAAGCAATCCACGAACCGATCCTGAAGTGCCTTAATTAACAGGAAGGGATTACTGCAATAAAAAATCAGTGCTCCACCTCCGCCTGCGCCGCAGATTTTACCGCCGTGCGCGCCGTTCTCCTTTGCATATGCATACATCTCGTCAATGCGACCGGTCGAGGTGGCGGGAGCAAGGCGAATCTGTGCGGAAAAGTTTTCCTCCATTATGGCTGCGCATCGCAGGAAATTGCCATTGGCAAGCGCTTCATAGAACATCCTGCCGCAATTGCTGATGGTTTCGAGAGCAGCCTTACCTTCGGGAGTTGCATGGTTCTTATAAACCTGTTGAACGACGACTTGCGCGTTGCGCGAAATACCGGTGTGGATGAGGACGAGGTTCTTCCGGAAAAGCTCCAGCGTTTCCTGCGGAATTTCGGGGTCAACAACACTCGCATAATCAGGGCCGAATTCGAAGCAGTGCAGGCCGCCGTAAACAATGGCGTACTGGTCCTGCCTGCCGATGGCCCAGCTCAGCTCTTGGTTTTCTAGCTGGAAAAGGTCCTCGGCAATCGCCGAAAGCGGCATGATTTCAGCGTTGTACGTTTTGGCGCTGACCATTTCCAGGAGCTTGGAAGCGGTGGAGGTTGAAAGGCCGCATCCACGCGGATACCCTGAAAAATTGAACCGGCCGGCTTTGTATTCGATGAGCGGCCGGATGGCGACATTGGTCACATATCCTGGAGTGCCGTGCATGATAAACGGCACATCGGCCCATCCGCCGGAAAAGTCGATACGCAGCGGAGCCTTGAAGGAAAAATTGATTTTATCAATTATGCGAGAGGTCAAGGTGGGTTCGAGCTCAGGAGGGACAACGCGCGAAACGAACTGCATGGTAATACCGAGGCGGTCGCACGGCAATTCTTTGGTCTCAATGTCCGAATCGTCGTCGTTGAGGACATAGATATCCGGTCGCAGGTTTTCGAGAATCGAGGCGTGGTCCATTTTGCCCTGAAGTATTTCAGCGCCGTTCAATACCGCATAGTCGACGTCCTGCATGGCGGCGACAAGATAAAGCCGATTTGTTTCAGGATTGATCGGCCGACCCGGGCCTTTGAGCAGGGTAATTACCGAATCGCGGCCTACGCCGACGACAAGGATATCGCCGAACTGACGGCACTGGTCGAAGAATACCGCGTGGCCCGGCTGGAGAATGTCGTAACAGCCGGAACAGAAGACGATTTTTTTCCCGAAGTGTTTTTTCCGGATAGCCGGGAGCTCATGCCCGGCCAGAATTTTTGATTTTATCCATTCAATCATTGAACAATAAAATACATAGTGCATTACACCAAAAACGCCTGTCGGATGGTGAAATCCTTTCCGGTAATCCGAGGGAAAAGCTTGAATAACCAGAAGGAGTTGTGGCCGGAATAATCATCACGGGCCTTCTCACCATTTTAGGCGGAAGAATCAGCGAAGGCCCTTAACCGTTTTGAGAAATGCCCCGGCTGGTCGTAACCGCAATTGCCAGCGCCCTTATATGTTCCGGGGTAGTCCCGCAGCACCCGCCGATAATATTTGCACCTGCTGCAATAAGTTCCGGAACAACCGAGGCGGCAGCTGCCGGCGACCAGGGATAGACGACCTCGCCGTTTTCAACCGCCGGCATACCCGCATTCGCATGGATCAGCACCGGGATATCTTTATTGACAGATCGAATCTCCCGCACGATCTCGACCATAGCCTCGAACCCGCACCCGCAGTTGGCCCCGATCACGTCTGCACCCCCGGCAATAAGCGACGCGGCCATTTCCGCTGGAGTCACGCCCATCATGGTCCGGTATTCGCCCAGCTTCGTTTTTTCAAAGGCAAAGGTACAAATCGTTTCAAGATCCGTCGTTTCCTTAACGGCCCGTATGGCCGCCATTGCTTCGTCAAGGGCCGACATGGTCTCGATGCAGATCGCATCGGCGCCGCCACGGGCTAGTGCGGCAGCCTGTTCGCCGAACGCCGCATGGAGTTCACTCTCGGTAACATCGCCCATCATGAGCAGTTTCCCGGTAGGGCCGACCGAAGCGATGACCCGCCGGTCGCCGGCGGCTTCGCGGGAAACGGCCGCGGCGGCATAATTCATTTCCGCGACACTGCCGGCAAGCCCGAAATGTTCGAGCTTGAACCGGTTTGCCCCGAAGCTGTTCGTCTCGATCATGTCCGCTCCGGCGGCGATATAGCTTGCCGCTATCGCAAGCACCTCCTGCCGGTGCGTCAGGCACCATGCTTCGGGACACTCTCCCGGCTCAAGTCCTTTTCTCTGCAGGAATGTGCCCCAGGCGCCGTCCGAAACCAGGACCCTTCCCGACTTGACCGCATCAGCAATGCTTTCCATGCGCCCTCCTGGGACAATTCGCATCGGTACAGACCGCACATCCATAGGGTTTCCTGGTTACTCCGGCTCCGATGCCGATGATGCCGCTTACCGATTTCCGGGGAATCATCATGCACGATTCGGTCAAGTTGACATCGCAGAACCAGTGCGGCAGCAAAGCGAAAAGCTCCCGCTGTTCGGTCACCTGCCAGCCGCAATAACCCGGGCTGTAACGGTTCGTGGTTTTGCTTCCCGATTCCGCGGCCAGGGCGGCGACCTTCGAACCGACGAAATCCGCAGCCGCTTCGGCTACCACCGTGCCAACGGTGTCGATGCAATACGCTTCAAGGATATCGCCGCTGCGGGTCGCTTCCGCCGCCCAGGCATCGATTCCGGAGCCTGCCGAGGCAACAAAAAGCGCTACCGTATCCGCCCCCTTGAGCGCCTCGGTAATGGTGCGACCGGTCGAGAAAAAAGTATTCGCTGCCGAAAACCCTTCGAGCCCGGCCGCTTTGCAATGAGCCCCGATAAGGCTGAAACCGGCCCTTGCGGACCAGTACCGGGAAGCTTCGGAAAGCATGCGGTCGATAAGCTCTTCGATATGCGCCGTGGCCGGTGCTCCCCCGTAGCCCATTTCCGCAAGAACGGATCGTTTGTTGACATTTGGTAGATCCTCCCGGCCGATGGAAAATTCAAAAACCTGCTGCGAGCCCGTACTCATGGGAAGCTGCTGATAGTATTCATGAGTTTCTTTGTGCCCGGGATCCGGCCGCAGCCGTCAGAAATAGGTAGAAAGGCGGAGCGTGGTCTGCAGGTCGCCGTACTGGTCTCCGGTGTAAAGTCCCCAGGCGACATTGACCTTTTTAAGAAATTTCTTCTGCACCACGAGTCCCCATGCGAAGGGATCGGTGGTAGCGCTGAACCCTGCGCCGAGCGCATCGCGCATGCTCTGGTTGCTGAAAAATGTTTTGGCCACATTTTCGGCTTCAACGGTCAGCGTATCGACTACGCCGAAGGTCGGGATGGTCACGCCTGCATTGATGGGCCTGGCGATTCCTGAACTTGATGCCTGGCCAAGCTTTTGCATTGCAATTTCGGTGTACAATTTCGTGTCCGGCATAAATACAACGTCAAACACCCCCTGGGCGTCGAAATAATTGTTTTTGACGACGGCGTTTCCTGAGTCAACGGTGGTCTGGTAATCCCTGAGGCCGCCGCCGATATGCATTGTTTGAAAAATCGGTATATCGGAGGTATTCGTATAATACAGATCCTGATACACCCTGAAAAATCCGGCACTCATTTTCGAATCTAGATACTGGTATATAATGGGAAAAGGTGCCGAATAAAATAAAGTGTTATTGACGTTTCCACCGATCATGACCGATGTCTTGCCGCCGATTCCATGGGGAACATGGAAAGTAAATCCGGCTTCAGCTTCATTGGCGAACACAATTTTGTTCAGGAACGGACCGATAACATTGTTTGCGTTATTCCGTCCATATCCCCCGGTGGGTTGATCGAGATAGTTCCCGAACAGATCGCTGTTGGTGTTCAGCAGGCCGTCGCGTCCCACCTTAATCCAGGGCATGAAAGTCAGGTCCTTTTCCGGGGAATATTCCCGGAAGACTTTGGCATAAGCCCTGTTCAGTTCAAGGAAATCAAGTGCGGATCCCAGATCGGTGGCTCCGGAACTATACCCCGTCCGCTCTGTCCAGTACGGATAGAACCGGAGATTGGCAACGGCTTCGAAGTATTTCGACCGGTATGTTGCAAACAATGCTATTCGCATCCAGAAATCGTCGAATGCCTCGGGAAGACCCTGGAGATTGCCCGGCACCTGTGGAATTGAAAAAATGGTGGCGGAGGCGCCTCCGAACTCATCATACAGGTCCTTTTGAACCTGCGCATCGAAGACCGCCGAGAACGTGAATGGCGAAACAGCGGCCGCGGAATCGGATTGCGCCGCACACACCGGCAGGTAGAGTACCGATAGGGCCAGGATCGTCAATAGATATCGTTTCATTTTTCCCCGCTTCCGCTTTACAACTTCATTGCCGCATCGATCGAGAACCACGCGGATGTTTTGCCTTTTGTAAATGCCGCCGTCACGGCGGGCGTGATTTCGAGCACATCCCAGTCGATGCCGATGTTGAAGCTTGCTCCGGGATTTATAACTCCTTTTGTTACAAATACGCTCGTCGGCTGACTGTTCAGGCTAAGCGTATCGGGATTGGTAAAGTTGTGATCACCGATGAGCATTCCTCCGCCTGCCTGGACAAACAGATCGAATGGTTTTATCAGGGGAGGAATGTAATAACGGACGATGGCCTGCGTTCCCATGAAGACGGTTTCCGAAAGGGTGGAATCACGCACCCAGCGGTTGTAGCTCAGTGAGCCCCCGAACCCGAGGCCCGATAAGGCATCGCCCGACTTCGAAAACGGCAGTCCGAAAAAGGTCCATGCCCCGTTCCACCCCGTGCCCAGCTCCTTGCCGGCGCCAAGTGTAGGAGCCGAAGTACTTCCCAGGGGCAGCGCAGGTCCTGCGGAAAATACCGACCAGGAATTTTGTTGCGCCTGAACAACGAATGTGAGCGACGCCACCCCTATGCAAATAAATTTGATAAATTTCATAAGTGAACTCATTTCTGCTTAAAAAACATACTATAGCTTCGGCTCAACAGGAACGGACCTTGACGGAAAGAACCGGACTCCAGACAAAAGTTCAGCATCGGCAAATTACAAGCGACCGGGATCGCCCTGAAACCCGGTCTTTTAGCCTGCCCTGAAACCTGCACCCATAAGCAAGGGACCCGTCCTCATGCTTTGGGTAGTGAAGATCTCATCAGGAATATCATGCTCCCCAGCACGCCGGCCGCATTGGTCAGAAATACGTCGATAGCCGCAAGATGCTCGCCAGATCGCCGTAATTATCTGCCGTGTAAAGTCCCCAGCCAAGGTTGACTCTATCCCAGAATTTCTTTTGTACCACAAACCCCCAGGCCAGAGCCGTGCCTAGAACCGGTGCGCGGACCGACCTGAGCCCGCATGCTCTGGTTGCTGAAATACGTTTTCCCGATGTTCTCAAACTCGAGCAATACGTACTCGGTCCAGTGTATAGGACATAATATTCTGCATTGCTTGAATTGCGAAGAAAAATTTATGAAACCAAACCATTCGATTAATTTTGCCTATCGGGAACGATGTTCTATTTTATATTATTCGTAATAAAATAACGGATGTTGAAATTATTAATCAAAAATCGAGGATAAAAATCGATGAAAAATATGCCAAACTTTTTTCCGATGAAATGAAAAAATTTTTCCCAGATAAACCAGTAACTGAAATAGGCGAAATTAAGTCAGAGGATATCTTTATCGTTCAAGAGGAAAAGGATGTTCCATGAAGTCATACCTTCAAAAAAACCGGTGAATAAGCCAGTTCGAGGTGGCGGCAAGTTCAAAGCAGGGCCCTTCCGCTCCCCCGCAACGGCTGGTCGAGAAACAGGGGATTGAGGTGGATCTGAACACCAAGGGGGTCAAACTCGTGGCGAATAATGGCGAGCGGTTCGCCCGCTCGCTGGACGAGGCCCAAAACCGGCGGCACGTGGTGGCCTGGTGGCGATTCGAGGACCATCCGGTAGGCGTGCTCGTGCCGGAGTCGCAGGAGGGCAAGGCCCCTGTTCGCGGCAGTCTCGATTCCAGCATCAACGGCAACGATCTTTACACTTGGAGCAAAGGTACGCAGCCCGCTTTCTCCAGCGACGTGCCGGCCGACACGATTCCGCTAACCGGCGAGCCGAATGCTGCCAGTCTGGACAATAGCAAGCTGCCCGAGAGTCATCCAACCCGCGATTTGTTTACGCGCGCTCGGGCTGGAGCCGGCCATCGCCGGTCGATATCCAGGCCATCACGCCTGCCAAGTGGACGGTCGAGGCCTCGTTCAAGCCGGCCAAGCTCCAGCAATACGTCGTTGAGTAGAATACACAACATC